>JBDREF010000349.1:0-14686 GCA_043820045.1 Planctomycetota bacterium
GCATTGGACTGTGTGCGTGAGCGATTGCAGAACAAGGCCAATATGCCCATACGAATCGTTCTTTATCATACTGCGGCGATGCGCAGTTCAGCCAATGACCTGCGAAGCAAAGTTATCTCGCTGGCAAGAGAGACCAACTGCCAAATGGAAGCCGAGGTTAGTTTGAAACTGATCGATGAGGCTGGCTCGGGTGTATCCACATTCTTCCTCCGGGGCGGCACAATAAGTACATTGCACGCGGGTGGGGCACCGCTGAAGCGGCCCGACGGGGCCTCCAAACCCCTCGTCACAGGTGTTGTCGAGCCGAACGAGCTGGTTCAGCACATCCAGTGGCGCCTCCTGCATCCGGGGAATGTCCCGCTGAAGTTCCGGATAGAGCATGACGAGGCAAGTGCCGAATTGGCAAGGCAGACAGCAGATAAAGTCAGGGCTGTTGCCAAAGACCTGGGTATTAGTGAGTTGGTGGATGTCGAGAGAATCCTCGTCGAGGCGGTTCCTGAAACTGCCATTCTGGGTCGGTGGCAGGCCATCACAAAAGGCGAGGCCCAGAGAATTGATATCCAGCCCAACGGGGTATGTGTGTTCGTGCTGAGTCCTGGATCGGAACCGATCGGGGGCGGAATGAGTGTATCGGGCAGGTGGTTCCTGACTCCTAAAGAAATATATATGGACATCAAAGACAAACGCGATAATTACTACGTCCATCGGGGATACCTCGATAAGGAAGGGAATCTTGTCGTCGAGAAAGGAGACATTTATCCACAGGGCAGTATCAGCATCTCGAGCCTGCGACCGACGGTCTTCAAAAAGGTGTATTAGGGCCGGGTGACTCCGGAGCCGCTGGAGACGGTGTCCCTGGAATTGCGCATGAAGAAAAACAGTCGAGACAAGGGGAAAGTGGGTGTCCGCCCTCATGTCGAACGTGTCGGGCGAAGGATCCTTGATAACAGTAGTTCTACGAAGGCGCCGGTCAGTTTGCCGGGGGCAGACGTATGTTGTTCTGTGCCGGCACCCAAGAGATCGGCGACATGCGCAAGGGCGAGTTCAACCTGACGCCAGAGGGCTGGCAGATGCTCCGTAACGCCATTGCCTATTTGCTGTTGCCCGAGCCAGAGTTGGAACCGGAGCCATAGGTGAGACCCGAACGAATCGTTTAGCTGTCGCGTCCATCGTCGGCAGGCATCGTCGCGGCGCTTCCGAAGACGTGTCTGCACAATGGCCCGGCCTGCTCCACGCCGTAGCTGGTTCTAAACGCTGTCGGATCTACCGAACAGATATGCCGAGACGGCGCAGCAACAGTCAGCACACTATTGCATGACTCCGCGCCTGGTTATAGTTGGTGAATCTGTGAAATTCGACGCAAGACGAGACTTCGCAAAACAATGAGAAGCATTAGTGGGCCCGCCTGGATTCGAACCAGGGACCAATGGATTATGAGTCCACTGCTCTACCGCTGAGCTACGAGCCCGAAGTTTGATACAGTATATCGGATTCCGCGCCGGCTGCAATGTTTTTTGGCCCGGCCTGCTGAAAAATAGCTTACACATCTTGCCCAGGAGCAGCCCTGAACCGAGTGAACGCTTGAAGCGGCTTGAACATGATGTGCAACCCGCTCTTAGAGCAGGTCTTCACTCTCTGACGGACAAGTCTATGCAGAGCAGTTCGCTGTCGTTCCTTACGAAAACACATTTATTGGCAAAGGCAGGGTGGGACCAGCAAACTCCGCCTCGCTGGCTCAGTTGTCCTTCCGTGGGCTTGATGATCGCGGCCCGGCTTAACTCGTCGAATCCTTCCGGCGAAAGCTTGCCGATAATCAGCTCACCGCGTTCGTTGAACATCCACACCCGGTCTTCGTGCCGGACCAAATGAACGTTGGCCCAGCGCGCAGTGGGCACAGCTTCGAGATTTTCCCAGATGCGGTCGCCGGTTTTCAGGTCCAGGCATCGCAATTCGCCGAAACTGTCCACGCCGTATATGCAACCGGCCTGAATGATGGGCGTGGATATGCAGCAGTGAAGGCTGTCGGTATCTTTTTCACTGGGCCCTTTGCGCCGCCACACCTCCCGGACGGCAAGCCGGTCGGGATCGACCTCAAGCAGCAGCGAGCCATCATAAAAACTGCTCACGAACAGATAACCATCCTGGAAAACCGGGGTGGCAATGCCGATGACCATTCTGGACGGCGTGAACGGATGCCGCCAGTAAAGCTCACCCGTCAGAGGGTCGAGACCGGAGACGCTGTCGCCGGTCCAGCAGACTAACACCCGCCTGCCGGCTTGCTCGATGATAATCGGCGCCGAATAGGAGGCCCGGTCGCTCAGGGCCCGCCACTTTTCCCGGCCGCTGACTTTGTCAAATGCCACAATACACGCATCGTCTTTGCCGCCGATATGCACGATAACGAGGTCCTTCTCCACAAGCGGTGCTGCGGCAATCCCCCAGATAGGCACCTTGATGTCGTACTCAACCTTGAGATTCCTGCTCCACAGAACATCGCCCTTCGCCGCATCGAAGCAGAACAGGTGCCCGACCGTACCGAGCGAATATGCCCGCCCGCCGTCGACGGTCACCGACGCTCGCGGGCCGTCAGGATAGCCGACCTTCTGGTACTTACATTCGTAGGCATGAGACCATATCTTGCCACCGGTCCTGGCATCGAAACAGTGGACGCGCTCGAGTTCGGTCGGAGCAGTCACGCGGTCGGTAATATAAAGCCGTCCATCGGCGACAGTCGGCCCGCTGTAGCCGTTCGAAACGTCCGTACGCCAGAGAACACGCGATTGCAGTCCTTCGAGGCTCTGCACAATACCCTCTTCCCGCCAGATTCCGTCCCGGCCGGGACCCCGCCATTGGGGCCAGTCCGCAGCAAAAACCGTCACGCAAAACAATAGCTGCACAATCATCGACAATATTGATTCTCTTCTCATGTCTTTTACGTCATTCTCCAGAAATCTACAGCCAGCCAATCCGTCCCGGCTGGACTATCTCCTCCCGACCGGGTTCGCGACTTCACTAAACTCTCTCAAGACCTGATTCACGAAAGGCAACGTAGGATGTTTATCCCAAACTCGCGTTAGGATTATTATAAAGAAATTCGTAAATTTCCTGTGGATAGAGATCTATAAGACGGTTCGGGGTTTTTCTATATCTCTTTACCAGCTCCAACTGTCTTTGAGACAAGCCGTATGAAGTGCCGCATATAACTTTTTCAGATACGTCGGCTTTACACAACGATTCAATTCGCAACCTTTTCAGATTTGTCTCATTAAATCCGAAGCCTAAGAAATAGATGTACTCAGCAGTCGAAAGCAATTCAAAAGCCTGATTGAATTCTGGGTCTTTTTCGGTATCTTCATGTATTATCTTTATATTTTCTCTGCCCCTCCCAACATATAATCCCAGTCTATCGGGGTGTGATCCTACATCATAGGGAACTAACGAGTAGTGAGATTTTTCCCACGGAAGCCGCCCGATCTTACTGTATACATGAACTATCGGAATCTTGTCCAGTTTATCTGCACATTCCTCGTCGTTTCTATTATATGAATTCTGCAAGGCAGTAAACAAATAATGCTCAAGAGACCTATCATAGTTGAAGGTAATAATCGCAAGCTTATTTTGGTCGAATTCATCAAATGAAGTATTAAGCAAGTTGAAAAGATATCGATACCAATTATTTTCGATATTTGCGTTAAAAAGATTGTTTGTCTGTTCAAAACGCAATAGTGCCGCCGTAATTGCTTCTTTTCCAACATCGAAGAATTCGGTGCGGTATTCAAGAAACTCATCAACTGATAACCGTCCAGACAAGACCAAATTGTCTCTGAATTCCCAAATCTGCTCCTTACTATAACCATGGTTCGCCAAAAGACTGACTGTTGGCGAGTCACCATTAAGCATATCAGCAATTAAAGCAACAAGCTTCTTGCCGGAGGGAAAGCCAAAAGGCATACTTGCCCCAGCTCCTAAAACAAGTACTGTTTTCTTTGTAATCATCTTATAACTTTCTCCGGAGTGACAACATAGATTGCGACATCATCCCGGTTCATCGCCATTCGTCACAACGGCAGCAACTTACATTATGTCATTGCGAACAGAGTGAAGCAATCTTCAAATCATATAAGTCTTTCCAACCCGGATTGGCGCTTTCTATCAATGCAATCTTTTTGGCCCTGGAGCCGGATTTAATTTTCTTCTCTGCGGCTATCGCATCGTAAATGCGGCTGAATGCTTCACAATACACCAACATCGAGACATTGTATTTCTTCGCGAAGGAAGAACCTTCTTTGTTTCTATGTTCCTGCACTCTTCTGGCCAAGTCATTAGTAACGCCTGTATAGATGACCGTTTTATTACGATTGGTCATCATGTAAACCCAGTATTGTTTCATAATACTTCTATAGCATTAGTAAAGAAGATTGCCGCGTCGGCCTGTCGGCCTTCTCGCAATGACACAAAAGTTCATTTTTTTCACTCTACCGATGGCGTATTATGCTTATGACTTCATCAAACTCTTTCAAAACCTGCTTGTCCTTCTGCCTCACGAAGAGGTTGACCGAAAAAATCGTCAGGCAATTGGCGGCAAACCCCGGGACAATTTCATACATCCTCTCGCCCAGTCCAACCTGTTTCCATAATACCAGCACAACCGTCCCGGTCACCATTCCAGCCAGCGCCGCCTGCCAGGCGGTCCTGCGCGAGAACAGCGAGAAAAGAACCAGAGGTCCGAAGGCCGCTCCGAAACCGCCCCACGCATAAGAGACAATCCCTAAAATCGTGTTGTCGCGATCCAGGGCCAGGAACAACGCGATGGCCGAGATTATAACAACACACACTCTTCCCACCAGGACAATTTCTCTCTCGGACGCCTGCTTCTTTATCGCCTTGCAGTAGAAGTCCTCCGACAACGCCGAGGATGAAACCAGCAACTGCGAATCGATTGTGGACATGATCGCCGAGAAAATCGCCGCTAACAGTATTCCCCCGAACCACGGATTGAACAGGTCGCGTATCATATAGATGAAGACCTTCTCCTCCTGGCCGTCGCCCAGGTTCTCGAACATGGCTATGCCGATGAAGCCGACAACCACCGCCCCGGCAAGTGACAGAAGAACCCAGACAATGGCAATGGCCATCGATGTTCGAAGTTTTTTCACCGATTTTATGCTCATGAATCTGACAAGTATGTGCGGCTGACCGAAATAACCCAGGCCCCATGCCATGCTGGAGATAATCATACAAAGCCCGATGAAAAACGTGCGGCCTTGCGGCATAAGACTTGTCGATATCTCTTTTAACGCCATTGCCTTGCTTATCGCCTCTATACCTCCGGCCCGGTGATACGTCAGCGCCGGAACAATCACAATGGCAAAGACCATCAGCGCACCCTGCAGCAGGTCCGTCCAGCATACTGCCATGAACCCGCCAAGGAACGTGTAGGCGATGATGACAAGTCCTCCGATTATTACGGCGATATTGTATTTGACGTCAAGCGTGGATTCGAAAAGCTTTCCCGTGGCGACAAGTCCGGAGGATGTGTATATGGCAAAAAATATCAGTATGATTATCGCCGAGATTATCCTCAGCAATCCCGTCGGGTCTCTGAAACGCGCTTCAAAAAAGCACGGCAGCGTTATGGCACCGGTCCTCTGCGTATAAACTCTCAGCCGTGCCGAGACCAGCACCCAGTTCAGGACCGTACCGACAAAGAGGCCTATGGCGATCCAGACCTTGCCCATTCCGCCGAGGTAAATGGCCCCGGGCAGCCCCATCAGCAGCCAGCCGCTCATGTCACTGGCCTGCGCCGAAAGTGCAGTCACCCACGAGCCCATGCCTCTGCCGCCCAACAGGTAACCTTCTATACTGGTGGACTTTTGATAGAAGTAAAAGCCGATACCTAATAGAACGACAAGATAAGCAATGAACGTAATCAGCGTTGGAACTGGCATTGAACGGTCAGTCTAACATTCCAGGCAGTGCGTTATAGTTTCTTTGAGAATTCATTGAGCAGATTGACTATCCCCTGAATAGTCTCCTTTCCCGGCATCGGCAATTTCAAATGGCGCTGCCCAGTAGCTTCATCGGTTTCAATCTTCAAGGCGGACAACGTTTTCGCACTCGGTTCGCTTGCTCGCTCTGCCCCGCCGAGTAGTGTTTGGCCAAGCTTGTCAAGGAACGTCAAGCCCGTGGAGATCATATCGTTCCACGCCTGCTCCTGTTGCGATTCCGTACTTTCCGCCTTCTCCGCCGTGACCGATATATCTTCTGCGATATTCTCTCCGGCTCCGCCGGCCTCAGCCTGCCTGGGCATCGGTTCGGGAATAGCACTGGTGGCCTTGTCAATGGAATCCATAAATCGTTTCAGTCTCGTCCCGCCGAGGAAGACTTCGTCTTTACCCTTGTCGAGAACACCTGAAAACAGGGATTGTTTAAACGACAGCAGTGAGAGCATTCCATGCTCGATCGTACCCTGAGCAACAAAGTTGACCACCCGCACGGGCCGGTGCTGACCGAGGCGATGAATCCGCCCGATACGCTGTTCGAGCACCGCCGGATTCCAGGGCAAATCCATGTTAACTACGGCCGAGGCATTCTGCAGGTTCAGTCCGACTCCACCGGCGTCTGTTGAGAGAAAAACTCGACAATCCGGATCACTCTTGAACTGTTTCACCAGGTCCTGTCTCTTCCTGGGGGCAACCCCGCCGTGGAACAGCACATGATTATGCCTGGCTGATTTGAGACGGCCCAGAAGCAATTCGTGTGTCCCCAGCCACTGGCTAAACACCACGACTTTCGAATCCGGCCGTTCAAAAATTTCTTCGAGCACCGATATCAGCTCGTCGGCCTTTACACCATAATCGGTCTTCTTGTCGAGAAGATACGTGCTGTTGCAGCTCATTCGCATATTCTGCAGGGCAATCATGAGTATCCTCTGGTCGGTGTCGGGCAGAAAGCCAAGCCGTCGCCACTTATTAACGATCCGCGCGACAGTTTCACGATTTTCCTCATGATATTTCATTTGCTCGTTCGTCATCGGGACAAAATAGTTCTTTTCCAGGCGTTCCGGCAGTTCCTTCAGGACCTGGCCCTTGGTACGTCGAACGAGGATTGGCTCCAGCGACTTGGCGATATTGGAAAGGTTGTGATATCCTATCACCCTGCCATCGTCGTCCAGGTGCTGGTGCTCCGCAAGGAAACGGAACAGCGGGCCCAAATGGAAGCGGTCGACAAATTCTACGATAGAGTGTAATTCCTCAAGTCGATTCTCCAACGGAGTTCCGGTAAGAACGAGCGCATATTTGGAATCAAGCTTTTTAACACTTCGCGCCCTTCGCGTCTTCCAGTTTTTGATACGCTGGGCCTCATCAAGGATGATCATCTCCGGCTTCCAATTGCCGATAAGCTCAAGGTCGCGGTGGATAACATCGTAGTTCGTTATTTTATAAAATGAATCAGATGCGTATAGCCCAGCCCGTGTTGCAAGAGAGCCTTCCACAACTTTGACCGAACGGCTGCAAAATTTTTCAATTTCCTGTTGCCATTGATATTTCAGTGAGGTTGGTGAGACGATGAGCACACGCTCAAGGCCGACTGTCCGGGCCAATATCTCAACCGCCGCGATTGCCTGAATCGTCTTGCCGAGCCCCATATCGTCGGCATTCAGGCTCCGTCCCGCTTTTGCAGCCAATAACGCGCCCTTACGCTGATAAGGATATAACGGAACCTTCAATAGCCTTCTGAATGCCGTGCCGCTGATGCCACCCGGGAAGGCCTTGTCTATTCGTTTTTTTAGCTCGATATGGTCTCTGATCCGGGCAATAAACTCTATCGCGTCCTCGTAGCAGCGCAGGTCATGTTCGAACGCTCCGGCTTTCCTCATGAATGTATCAAACTCCGGGTACGAGCGCGGTTTTAGAATCCCGCGGTTGTCAAAATAACGTAAAGCAAGTTCCGGCAGAGACTGTGGACATTTCGTCCCGGGTTTGAAAATCACTTCTCGTTTGGCGCCGTAGCGCAGATAGATTTCAGAGTAAGCAGGTTGGAAACCTTCCACCAGGGCTTTTTTGCCCCCTCGTTTTTGCTGCAATCTTGCGAGTGTAAATTCGACATGTTTGCACGTACCGAGAGTATTAACGCCAAAATCCGGACACGAGCAGTAATTGTCTCCGATTCTTTGTCCGCGAATCGCAACGCGATATTCACCTTTCGTTTGCGGATTCGTAACCATATATTCGGAAAAAACCGGCTCGTCCCCGATATTCTTGAGACGAAAATTCTGCTGCTGTCCGAACTGTCTCCGCAAAGCAATCTGCCACTGTTCCAGAGGCATGTCTTCCGGTTTGCGTAAACGAGAAATCTTTGCGACTTTCCGACCTTTGGAAGATTTTTTCCCGGCCCTGCGTTTGGCGCCGTTCCCGGATTTGACGTTAACTTTTGAAACAGTCCTTCCGTTCTTAATCATAACTGTCCTTATTCACCACAAAACTTTTACAGAATGGAGATTAGCCGTATATTCGTACATGAAAGCAATTCTAACCGCGGCTGTTAAGGCGTGCAAGTCTGTCCCGCACTCGGTTTTAGTCGATGTCGGTCTCTACCGAATTTGCCTGGCAATAGTCTTTGATAGCAGCAATGACGACCTGGCCGTACTGCTGGCGTTTCTTCTCTCCGACGCCTTTGACTTCGAGCAGTCTCGCACAGGTGGAGGGCCTTCGCCTGGCCATGTCTCTCAACGCCGCATCGCCGAACACAACGTACGCAGGTACGCCTTTCTTACGCGCAATTTCAGTCCGCAATTTTCGCAGAGCTTCGAACAGGCCCTTATTTACACCTTCCCATGAGTCCTCAGCCACTTTCGAAACCTTAGCCGGTTTCTCTGCAGGTCTGAGCAGCTTCGGCGACTCCTGAGCCTTCAGAACCCGCCATCCCTTTTCGGTGACACTCAGAACATTGTACTCGCCGACTTTCTCGATATACTCCTGCCCATCGAGCTGTTCGATCCAGTCGTGCACGGTGCGTTTTGGATACTCGCTCAACAAGCCGTAGGTGCTCAGCGCATCGTGCCGGTTTTCCAGAAGGCGCTTGTCATTGGAACCGGTCAGTACTGCGGCCGTATAGGCGGCGCCGAATCGCTGCCCGAGGCGGACAACACAAGAGAGTATCTTCTGAGCGATTTCCAAGGCATCGCCTATGCAATCCACCTCGCCGAGACACACATCGCAGGCGGCGCAGTCGTCCTTGCCAAGGGCCTGGCCGAAATACCGCAGAATAGCCTTGTGCCGACATACGCCGCCCGTGGAATAACTGTACATCTCGCTGAGCTTGACCATCGCAATTTTCTGCGCTTCGGCCTCCATGTCGCTCAGCAGGCCTTTCCATATTCCATAGTCGCCGCCGGAGTAGAACAGGCAGCATTCGGCTTCCAGACCGTCGCGACCGGCCCGACCGGTTTCCTGCTGATAGTGTTCGAGCGACTTGGGCATACCGGTATGAATAACGTAACGGACGTTCGATTTGTCGATGCCCATGCCGAATGCTATCGTGGCGACAATGGTATCGGCCTTTTCAGTTATGAAGGACTCCTGATTCTCCTTGCGCTCTTCGTCGGCCATGCCCGCGTGATACGGCAGAGCATTGTAGCCCTTGTAGCGCAGCAACGTGCACAATTCGTCAACGTCTTTGCGTCGAATGCAGTAAACTATGCCGGATTCGCCTTTGTGCCGGTCGAGTACTGCGCAGACCTGCTTTGCCCTGTTAGTTCGTCGCTGGACCTTGTAAACGAGATTGGGCCTGTCAAATGAGCCGACCAGCATCTCCGGGTCCTTGAGATGAAGCTGCGCGGCAATGTCGCTGCGAACCTGCTCGGTGGCGGTGGCGGTATAGGCGGCGATAGTGATATCGGGAAAAGCCTTCTTCAGCATTCCAAGCCGCCGATACTCCGGCCGAAAGTCATGCCCCCACATGCTCACGCAGTGCGCTTCGTCAACAGCGACGAAAGACAGCTTTGTCTTTCGCAGCAGCTCGACAAAACCGCCCGAGACAAGCCGCTCGGGAGAAAGATAAAGAAGCCTGAGCTTGTTACTGCGGACCGCGTCAAGAACAGCCTGCTGCTCGCCGGCCGCAAGAGAGCTGTCGAGCCTCGCCGCCGGCACGCCGCATTCGAGCAGGGCGTCAACCTGGTCCTTCATCAGCGAAATAAGCGGCGAGACAACAATCGTCAGTCCCGGCATAACAACCGCAGGAGCCTGGAAACATAGCGATTTTCCACCACCCGTAGGCAGAACCACCACCGAATCGCGCCCCTGGCAGAGGCATTCCATGGCCCTTTTCTGCAACGGCATGAAATCGCCGTACCCCCAATACCTGATCATGGCCTTTTGAATATTCTCAATCATAGACAATATAGTTACCGGGGCTCTGTCCCAGGTCCTGCGATGGTGCCGGTATTATACACAAACATGCCGTCGGCACAAAGAAAAGCATATTATATCGAGCCACTGTGACCTTTCTCCGTTCGGATTCTTTCCAAGGCTTCCATCAAAGCCTTGAGCTTCAAGACAGTTTTGTAAACCAGTACATATTCCCCGATACGTACTCCTTCTCGCAGGGACTTCTCCGGCACTGCAATCAGAATCTTGTGGTGCCGAAATAGCTGCAAGCTCCGGCGCTTGTGCGCCAGATACTCCGGCGTCCAAAAACCAACAATTTCCATGAGTACTTGCGTACCGTCTTTATGCCGAAATGTGAAATCCGGGACGAAAGTCTTCTGGCGGACGTGAAGAATTTCGCCTTCGCGGATCAACTGCCAGCCGTTGCGCTGCGGTCCGAATTTCTCGGCAAGCGATCTTTCCAGGCTGGAATCGAATTCATCGGGCGCGGGCAAATGGCTCTTAAAGCCGCTGTTGTCCGAGAGATTCAGTCTTGCCGGCGTATTCCACGGAGTCTTCAGGGATGCCGTCATACTCCAGCCTTTACACGCCAGCAAAGCGGGTAAGAATTTTGCGAAATTCACGCCGTATCGTCGGCTCTGGCGCAATACCGAGACCGGACCGGAGAAAGTGATGCGGTACTTCGAGGGCCCCAAACGCGCTATATCGTGCAACAGCCCGGCCAGCTTGGCATAGCGAAGGATGATTTTGAGGTCACAGGTTGCCACAACAGTCATACTTTCAGCCCGATACAAACAAGCCTGAAGCTGGGCTACATTATAGCGAGACAGCAAGGCTGAAGCATTCGCATATCCCTCAAACCTCTCCAATCGCTGATAAGCCATTACGTCCGCATAAAGACCTTGTTCGATCTGCTCCCATGCCAGGCCGAGCGTCTCCGCAAGCTGGGTTTTTACCTCTTTTTCCTCATGCTCGAAAAGCCGGTCGGGTTTTTCGACAAGCGGATGGAAGCACGCGGCTTTGGAGAATACATCCAGCCGCAGTTTCGCTGCGCTACCGCCCACGTCGGCCTGGAAAGTGCTTCTGTCATCCAGCAGCTTGCAGAACGCCTGAATTCGGCGAACGGGACAGTCCGGTTCATCGGCAAAAAGTGATTCTATCTTCCTGTGCAACTGGCAGCGATGCCGGCCTTGGCCGTTGTGATATATCGAAAGCATCATCTCGGCATACTTTTTATAATGCCCGTGTGCGCTTTGTGTCAAACGATCGGCAATAATCTGACCGGCCTTAAACTCGACGATGGACTGGTCGCTCGTAAGCATCGCTTCTTCGCCTCTTTCGGGAGCGTTGAACTTCGTTTGTATTCTCACAGACTATCTCGTACAGAATCGCCCTGGTACTGCCTGTTCTTCTCAATATCCTACCGAGCCGCTGCTTGGCCTGACGTGTTGAGCCCTGCCCTCCAATAACCACCGCTACCTTGGCATCGGGTATATCCACTCCTTCGTCAAGGACCTGGTTGGCCACAAGAACAGGAAATAGTCGTTTGGCGAAACTCTCCAAAACAGCCAGTCGTTCGCGTTTTCGCGTATGCGAGAGGATTGTCGGCACCAAAAAACGTTTTGAGACCTCGATTGCCATAACATTCGAGCCTGCGAAAACAAGAACCTGCCGGCCTTTGTGCAACCGAAATATATCTTCCAGCACACGTAATTTTTCAGCGGCTCTGTTCTCAACGGACTGCTTGAGCCAGTAAGCTTTCTGAGCATTTCGTGCCAGGGGGTCCTTACCCGACTCTTTGCATAAATCCTGCCACGTATAGCCGGGCCGTTCTTTGCGCCGGGAGGTTATGAAATGCCGAATCACCCGGCTGCATTGATCATAAGTCTGCTGCTCCTGCTCGTTCAATGCCACCGGAACGCGCACCACGTCGAAGCCCGCCAATGTTGAGCATTCAGCTTCCTTGAATGGCATACTATAAGCCACCGGGCCAATGAGCCAGTTTAGGTCTTTGTGCAGGCCATCTGATCGCTCAGCAGTAGCAATCAGTCCGAGCCGCATAGTCGCAGTGCTCAGGATTGCAGCTTCACGGCGGCATTTACCGGGCAGATGGTGCTCCTCGTCGAATATCAGCAGCCCAAAACCGGCGCCCATCTTAGCCATATGAATATAAGCGCTGTCGTATGTTGTTACCGTGATCGGCTTGATGTTGGACGTGCCGTCGCCGACAATGCCCGCATCATAAGCAAAAGCTGCCAAAATTCGCCGATGCCACTGGTACATCAAATCGCGGATCGGTGCGACTATCAGAGTCGCAATCTTTGTTCGAGCCATCACTGCCAGAGCCACTTCAGTCTTGCCCGTTCCCGTCGGCATAATTATCTGGCCGCGACACCCGGTTTTAGACCACGCTTCAAGGGCCTCGATTTGTGCCGCCCATAGCTTCGGTAGTCTGACTTTCGGCCAATGAACAACGGATGGTTTCGGCACCTCATCACTAAAGGATGGCCCAAACCGGCCGGCAAGAGCCCCGCGAACTTCAGCATAGTGAATCCCATCGCATCGAAAAGCTTCGACACGATCATCCCATACCCAGACGAATGGACATGAAATGTCGCCCGAGTCCTCAGGCCCGACACCGGTGAGTAACAACGTCCCCCGGTCAAATCTCAGGTGTGTTGACATCTGCTGTCTCGTTTCGTTTTGTTCACCATTTCGTTGTTTGTATCTTATGATGAAGCACTATACAATATAGGAACTTAAGCTGCAATATTTCCGGACCCTGGATAACACACAATCTCCCCCGTGTTTTCCTCACGGAAAAAATTCGCACATTACCCCAAATTGCCCAAATTCACTAAAGTTTTTTTGTGATGGCCTCCGATAGTAGAATTGCTCAGTGCAATACATTGCCTATCTTAACACCCGCTGGGCAAATGACAGAGCCGTATGGCAAAACAGGAAAAGATTGTTAAATTTTGATGGAGACTTGATTATGATCAGCCAAAACCTTCTTGCCCGCTATCTCGAACCGTTGCTGCGAGGAGACCGAGGAGCCTGCCGAGCCGTAATAGAAGAGGCGCTCCAGAGCGGCATACCCGCCAATAGCGTCTATGTCAACATTGTCTGGCCGGTCATGATTGAGATCGAGAAACTGCTGCGGGAGGACAAAGTAACGGCCGTACAGGAGCATCTGGCGACGCGAGTCAACCGCACCATCGTTGACCAGCTCCAGAACAAGCTGCCGCGACGGCCGAATCGCGAGAAGAAGATGGTCGTCTGCTGTGCGCCCGAAGAGCTGCAGGAACTCGGTGCCCAGATGATGACCGACCTGTTCGAGAGCGATGGCTGGCAGGTCCGATTCATGGGCGGCGGGCTGACAAGCGACGACATCCTCGCATATATGAACGAGTACGCGCCCGACATCCTGCTGATTTACGGCACCTCGCCGCGGCAGGCGCCCGACGTCCGACGGCTGATCGACACGGTAAAATCCGTGAACGCCTGGCCGGACATGCGGATAATGGTCTCCGGCGGGCTGTTCAACCGTGCCGAAGGCCTCTGGCAGGAAATGGAGGCTGACCTGTACGCCGAGAACGCCGTCGAGGCCCTAAATGTCGCTACAAACGACGCCCCCGTCTCGCATGGCGAGCAGCGAACAATAAACCGCCGAAAGCGCCGCCGCCCGGCCGCAGCCGAGGGACTACCGGTGCACGTATAACCGCAGCAAGTAGAAGCCTCCCGGAGGAGGGCAGGGCACGAAGGAGGAGGGACGGCGGAGGGTGGCAATTCCAGACGATTCCTACCTCAAAAAATCCACTTGAAAAGGCCTGGCTCGCTGCTGTAGAATTAGTGCTTGTCGCGAGAATAATAGTCGCTTATCTTAAACGTATGGGTTACGGCGGAGAAGGTGTCCCATGGACACGTTCGGAAGCGAAAAAGGGATTGGCAAGTTTCAGCGGATGTCGCCGTATGGACACGACGGGAGTAAGACCGCCCGCCTGCCATTTGAGCCTGCCTTTGAATTCGAACATGACGGCCTTATCCGGACTGCGGGAGAATCCATCTCTGTCCGGAACGCAATCGACATGTTCAAATCGTTAGCGTGATAAATACTTCGGGTTTTTGTGTAAGGGGAAACGAAAATGAAAAGGAAGAGTAACCTCGGACATCTCGCACGCGTTGTTATGCTGTCGCTACTGGTCAACAGTACCAGCTTGGCGGCGATAAAGGATGCCGAATCGGCCAGCCACAGTGCAGATGCGTCGCAGTATCAGATCGTCGAAGCCTACAAGTTC
>JBDREF010000350.1:0-5728 GCA_043820045.1 Planctomycetota bacterium
CGCCATGGCGCAGAGAACCTTCGATAGCGAGATGGCCCCGTGGCAGCAGGTACGCAAGATAGCGGCCGAGGAGAAAGCCACCAGGACATTAGCGGCAATCGACAAGGTCATCGCCGAGAAGCAGTCGCAGTTCAATAAGCGGCTCAAGGCGATGAAGGAACGCGGCCAGACCAAGCCCAAAGCCGAAGGCGAGAAGCGCGGCAACGAAAGCAAGCCACGTGACGGTGCAAAACCTGCACGTAAGAGGACGGACAAAGAAGGCTAATCTGCCTGGAAACAAAAGCTTAAACGGGACAACCGGTCACGATCTCGTCCTTTCCCAAGGGGCGACCACACAGATCCGGCCGGTTGTCCCTGTTTTCTTGTATCGCCTCGTCCGCAATTGAGGCGGCGATTGTTTAATCTATGGGCCGGATCCATACACGGCCTCTGGCGGGCACGAACAAATGTAAAGTGACATCGTCCCGTGACTCGCCGGGACCGGCGGCAATGGCGGTTCCGGCAAAAGCCTCCACGAACTTGTTGGATTTGCCTTTTTCAATTCGCATAGTGACAGTGACATCCACAGCCCGGTCGTTGAAGTTCTGGATTACGCAGCTACGGCCGCCAGACGAGCCGAACGGATGAAACGTAACGCAGCCGGGGCCGTCGAAAGCTGAACTGCCGAATGTCTCGCGAAGGGTCGAGAGAGCCGGCCCATTGATTTCAAGCAGGCCGAGCGATCGCGGACAGAGCAACACCTCGCCTACGGCGTCGAAGTCGGCCTGGCTGTAAGTGTGCGTGTTCAGCAGTGCCACGTGGCCTCGCGGCGTTTCGTTGACAGTAAGAAGGGCAAGCTGCTTATCGCCGGAGGTGCATACGATATTTCCGGGCCCGGCTTTGCCTTCGATTGGCGATTCCAGGTCGATGGTGACATTTGCTTTCTCGGATTCCTGCATTAGTCGGGCACGAGTTGGACTTGATTGTATCTTTGGATCAACTCCGACCATGCGGGCTAACTTCTCGCCGTCGGGAGAGGTTATCAGCAGATTCGTCGTTACGATAAGCCGGGCTCCTCTTGCGCGGGCCTTGTTCACGTGCTCGGCCAGCAGCGGTTCGGCGGCCGCCTGGGCGGGCAGGAATATCACCGGCGCCTCATCCGGGAACTCGTGCACGGGTATGATGGGAATGCCTAACATACCGAGGAAATCCATGATGTACATGTCGCCGGCCGGATCGCTGTTCGGCGGCTTGTAGGCGGGGACGCCGACGACCGGATGCTCTCGCACAAATGCTGCCAGGTCCGCCAGCCGGTCGAACTCGGCGATTACCTTCTCGTGGTCCGGGTGGCCTCCCATCACGTTGTCGAAGTTGAAGAAGACCAGCTCCGCGGCCCCGGCCAGAACGCTCGTGTAAGCCTGGTCGATGAAGTCGTGCTCCTGGCAATCGCCGTGGTCGAACCATGCGCCGCCGATCTTGTCGCCGGCGATGCCAGCGAGCCAGCGGTAGTTGACGAATCCTTCGTAAGGCTGGACGAAGCCGAATCGCTGCGTGTTGCGCCCGCGCGTCTCCGTGCCGACCCAGACCTTATCGAAGATTTGCGGTAGCGTCCGCGTGTCGTATCCGAACAGGTGGAACCTGTCGTACCACTGCGGATACTTGACGATCATTGTGATATCGGAGTTGACCTCTTTGGCGGGGCCGACGAAAATCGAATCGGCTAATTCGGTCAGCAGTTCCCGGCGGTATTGTCCCCACGAACGCGCGCCCTTAGCGGCGTTGGATTCGTCGCTGATGTCGCCCGTGCAAAGGAAGTCGTCCACGATGAAGGTATCGAATATCCCCGCCGCCATTCGGATGACTCTTTCGATGTCGCGTTGAGTCTTTTCGTTCTGCCAGTTGAACCAGCCGAGCGGCCCTTTCTGCCGGACGCCGAAATCCCCGCCGGGCACGGTGGCGATGCCGCCGACGACTTCGATGCCTTCTTCTCTGAGCCAGTCGCGAACGAAGGCAAGCTGTTCGGCGCCGACTGTGTGGCCGCCGCGATAGACCTCGATATAAAGTTTCGTCAGGCCCATACGCCGGATTGTTTCCATGGCACGCGTGCGCACGGTCGGGTCGGTCGCGAGCTGCTCGACCTCATGCGAGGTTGCGTAGGACGCCAGCCGCAGGTCGCTTACCCGCAGCCGGGCCTTCTGCTCCTGAGCCGGACCGGCGGAAAACCCGGACGGGACAAACATTATCGTTGCGATAATACCGACTAATATTGCTTTCTTCACAGGTTCACCTTTCGCACTTCACCATTCACTCAATGAATCTTCAGCTTGTCGACTGATTCAAGCGAAACCGTGGCTGTTATCTTAGCCGGTAATAACGAAAAAGCCAACGAAAAGGCTGCGCATGGCAGTCCCAGCGTGCGGGGCATTTGCCCCTTTCCTGCAGCGCGTCTCAAAGATTTGAACAGGGCATAGAAAAAGCCTCTGCTTTCGAGAGGGGGAGTGTGAAAGCAGAGGCTTAAACGGACCGCAAGTGCGAAACTCACAGCCCCGCCAAAAGTCGTCTCTAAAGTGTTCTGCGTCTTCGCAGCCAGCCGACGAGACCTGCGCCAATACTGCCGAGCAGAATTGCGCCCGGAGCGGGGACGGCGGCAATGCCGAACTCGCCGACTCCAAAACCACCATCGCCTGTGAAGTCGACTTGAATCGAAGATATAACGCTGCCGCCCGTGCCGTAGAAGCCATAGCCTGCAGCTCCGGCGTAACCATCGACCGCCTGGACCACAGCAGTGCCATCCTGCGCCGTTGCCGTAATCGTGAATATGTCGAACGGATTCGGCTCGGCGTAAAGATAGAACGCCCCGGTCCCTGCAGGAAGCGTCAAGGTTACCGACGAGTCGTACGTCCAGTACACATCGCCGGTGTAACCATGGCTCCACGTGGACCAGCCCGCACCCACTGTGACATGGGTCATCGAAGTGCTGAAATCCACTGTGCCACCCAATGGCGAGGGAACCGAGGTAGCGGGCGAGCCCTGTGGATCCAGTAAAAACGGCGTCATAGTGTACGGACCCAGTGTTGCGGGTGGAGCGCCCGTACCCAAGGCTACCCCTGTAATTGCTGCCTGCGCACCGCCGACAGCCAGAAGCAGAACCGCCACGGCACACATTATCATAAGTCTTTTCATCTCTCTTCTCCTTGTGAGCATGTCTGTTTGTTGTGAATGAAAACGTTTTGGCAAACGTCTTAGGACATCCAAGCCGAAGGGGCTTGCGCACTGACCCCTCGTCTTGCACGCGGCTAAGATTGGACGGATGACAAGTTTTGTGACGTGGAGAGATGCGAATAGACCGAAATCTCTTTGCCCGACATCAGCTTGCCAGGCAGTTGGGTGCCCAAAATCACTCCTCCGTTTTTCCGCCGCATTACCTAACTCCAACGCTTTCCTACACCTGACAACGCATCAGGCGTTTGCCCAGGAACCATGGATAAGTAATACGCCGTGAAATCACCCTCCGTGGGAAACGCTGACTTCACGAGTTCAATTGTAGAGATCCGGCAGCCCAGCGTCAAGGAAATTTCCTGAGAATTTGAAGATTTTCGGCTGGTTTCCTGCCGTATAGACGGCCCGACGGGATTCTGAACGGCGGTCGCCCGAGAGAAAGCGTGCCGGGCAGTCTGGCCCCGGAGGACACATAAGAAAACCCCTGTCCCGGGGAGGTAACCGCGGGAGCAGGGGTTCTACAGGCTGTAAACCTTGCGTTATCAGCCCAAATCACACTTGTATTCCGACAATTCTGTTACAGCGTTCTGCGTCTTCTCAGCCAACCGACCAGCCCTGCGCCAATACTGCCGAGCAGAATCGCGCCGGGCGCCGGGATCTGAGAGAAATCCAGGTTATCTATGTCGCCGCCGGCGCCATCGCCAATAGAGTTGAAGTAGACATACCCGATCTGGCCAAGACCCGATATGCTAATCGTATCTACTCCGGTGCTCGTATTCGACAAGGCGACGAGAAAACCCATGCCGGGATCGTACACATGGATTACAGCAGTTCCAACCCCATCCCAGTAGCCCGAATCGAACGTGACATCGACCACTGGAGTGGTGAACTTCATCCAGAAGTCTCCCTGGAACGTATAGTAGTCCGGCTCGCCGGTGGGGCGAAGAACCGGTTGATCCGGCATTGCCCCGTTCATACTGAGCTGCGGCAGTCTGCCAGTCAGCGGCCCGGCAAGGAACTCAACGCCCAAGCCTGCATACTGATTACTGACTATTGTTCCAAGAGGGAACTCATCAAAAGTAATCGCGGCGTTTGCCGTTCCGGCAACACCCAGAATCATCACACAAATCATTATCAGTTTCTTCATATCATTCTCCTTCCAATGCTCATATTGTCCTTAAAGTCGCGGGATCTCGCGCGTTGACCCTCTGACTTTTTACTTGTTACTTGGGTAAGCGTGAATGACAAACTGCGTGGAAACGAGAGATGCGGATACACGGAAACCCACCTGCCGGACTGATTCAACCAGGCAGTTGGCCGCTTAACGTCACTCCTCGATTCCTTGCCGCATTACCTTACCCTAACGTGTCCTATACCTGATACGCTCAAGTACTTGCCCAGGAACCATGGATAAGTAATACGCTGTGAAGAAACCCTCCGTGGTAACTTCAGACTTCACCGCCAATATCTTATAGGACTTTGCTATGTCCCGTCAAGGAGAATCTCCGGGAATCCCGCAAATTTTACTTCTACAGGCCTGAATCGGCGTTTCAGGGCTATGATCGCGGTTTTCGAGGCAGGCTTAAGGTGTGCAGGGGTATTGTTTGACAGTTCATGTGGGAAATTTCAGTCGGCATTTCCGGGAATTTCGTGCAACAAGAAGGCGGCACGAGCGTTCTTATATATGATAGAACAGCTACACGGCACGGGTTTCAGGCCCACCCGAATCGAAAAGAAAGTGAGATGATCATGAGTACTTCGTTCCTTATATTGGCGATTCTCAGTGCCCTTTGGGGAGTTGTGTCCTCCATTGTCATCGCTTCGTTTCTATCCAAACACGGCGTCAAGATCAACTACGTGTTCTTCAAGGTCCTGATGATCAAATACGTCCATCAATACCGCAAAGTCACGATGCAAGAGAGCGGCAGGCCGGGACCGTGGTTTTATTCGTTTGTCGTATCCATGAATCTCGCCCTGGTTCTGGCGATCGCCGGGCTAATGCTCAGGAATATCTGAAGGACCCGCTGCACGCTCCAGCTATGGCGCCGGACGCACTCTGGGCGATTTCGCTCTGACGGGTATCATAGGGCCTCTTTTCCGAGGTCGCGCTTTAGGACGGCTCAGGGTCGGGACCAGAGCAAAACAACCGGGGCCTGCACCGAGTGAATCAGTGCGGGCCCCGGGTTGGTGCAAACTCATTATATCAGCAGTTTAATTGCCTGCTGTCTGCACAGTCTTTCCAGTACCTATCGGATTAGCCGTATGTCGTCGAAGTACATTGTTCCTGTGCCGCCGGCGGCCGGGCTATTCTTAGTGCCGAGGCCAAGAGTGATCGTATTGACGTTGGCGAGGTTCACGCCCTGGTCGGCAAACGCCTGGAGGTCCATTACCCACTGGTTCCATCCGCCTTTCTGCGTCGCCGCCGGATCGTCATTATAGACTACGGCATTGCCGTTGAGAGCGACATACATCCGCTCGGCGGAATTGGCCGAAGCGCCGCGGAACCAGAGCGACAGCCTGGTTACGCCTT
>JBDREF010000351.1:0-16102 GCA_043820045.1 Planctomycetota bacterium
GCAGTT
Source organism: Planctomycetota bacterium (assembly GCA_043820045.1). GTDB lineage: Bacteria > Planctomycetota > Phycisphaerae > Sedimentisphaerales > Anaerobacaceae > JBDREF01. The sequence continues at coordinate 7 of JBDREF010000351.1, forward strand.
GGTCTCTCTTGCCAGCGAGATAACTTTGCTTCGCAGGTCATTGGCTGAACTGCGCATCGCCGCAGTATGATAAAGAACGATTCGTATGGGCATATTGGCCTTGTTCTGCAATCGCTCACGCACACAGTCCAATGCGTCTCTCTCAGAAAGTAATCCTGATGACTTGTAACGCCTTCTGGCCCAGTACTCCAAAAACGGCTTCTGGCCGTCGAGCACGTACACACCCTGATCGAGCACGTGCAGGCTCACCCAGGTATTGAGAGTCTCTATCGGCTTCTCATCGAAGGCGTGCTTGGGAACGACGCCCATCACCTCCCTTAGATTCGCCAGTTCGGTCATAAGCTTGGATTCGAGTTCCGTCTTGGCCAGCAGCAGCTCATATCGCATTTCCTCAGGTCCGGTTTGGTCTTCGATCTTGCGGGAAACCTCCGCGATCTGCTGGTCGAGCAGCTTGACCTGTACGTAGCTGAGTCTGATTTTGCGGATGATTTCCAGGGTTTCTTTCTGATCGATATCCTTATGGTTCTCGATGGCGATCCGTATCAATTCGGCCAGTTCGGGCTCGTCCACATTCTGCACGCGATCCAGGATGCTCGGAGTCTCGCTCTGGGCCATCGCTACCGTCCCAAGTGTAAGGCATAAGAGACACAACGACTTCTTAATCCATTTTGCTTTCATAATTGTAACCTCCAAAAGATTGTGCCATGATTCCGCTGATACCCTCGACCGACCCATGCGGGCGTAGAATGTCGGAGAGAATTAGGTGTTTGTTCTGATCTTCGAAAACCTCATCATCATTGACGGTGAAGGCCTGTTCCATCACACTGCTCGCAGCCACAGCATCATTAGACAGCAGTTTGCCAGCGTGTTCGACGGCACGGGCCATGCGGTCTTCCATCCCCAACTGCCTGAAGAGATTGGCGGCATCCAGCCATGCGACAACGTCACTCGGTACGGTTACACCGTCGGGCTCGGCGGCCGCCTGCGGCGCGACATTCACGCTCTTGGGCAACGTGTGTGGCGCCGACAGGCGACCTCCGAGAAAAGCGATACCGGCGATCAGGACGGCGGCGGCCGCAAGTTCCGCTCTCCGCAAAGCGGAACGCCGTCGCCGAACACGAACGAACTCGGCCGTCGAGTCGCGGAGCGCCTGTTGCTTAAACTCCTCTCGCGGCGGTTCGCCCGACAAATGCTGCCTTAGATGTGTATCTGTGTCTCTGTCTTTCATATTGTCACCTTGTTCAATGCATTACTCCAAAGTTCGTATTTGTTCGTACTCACGGGCGAAGCCGGCCCTGACCCGGCGTAACTGCGATTCAATCGCCTCGATGCTTGCGCCGCTGTTTGCGGCGATCTCATTCATACTCAGCCCCCTGAGATATTTCGCATTGAGCACGACGCGATAGTGCGAGGGCAACCGGGCGAGCGCCTCATGCACCCGCAAATCAGAATCTCCTGACGTGACCGCCTCGGAACTGCCCTTCGCAGAGGACTCCTCGTGGCGCTTCCGCCGCTGCTCGCTGGTCCGGATCGCCATATTGCGGTTCCTCGCCACCCCGAACAGCCATGCTCGAAAGGTTGCCCGGGTGGCATCGAAACGATGTATCCGTCTGGCCGCAGTGACAAAGACCTGCTGGGTCAGCTCCTCGGCCAGGTCATGTCGGCCGCTCGCGAGCGCGACGCAGAATCGGTACAGCGCCTCAAAGTGCCGGTCGAATAGCTGCCGCCATGCCTGCTCACTGCCATTCTTGGCGGCCTGTATCACAAACCTCTCGGAATCCGCATCCATCAGTCGCTTGCTCGCATTCCCGCATACTGTTGTCGGTCACGTTTCTGTAACCACTTCTCGCCCCGGCGTGCAAATCCGTCGCCAATGCCGGAAAAAACTCAGGAAATTTTATCGCGCCAAGCCGGGGCGTACACCAACAAATTTACGACTGGCCAGGTCGCCTGAGGTCTGTTGAGTTGACGTGCCGGGGATAGGGACTGTCCAGAATCCGTCGCCGGCGTTCGCGATCTCAGCGCATGGTATCTACGTTGGCTATTGACAATCTACTATCGATTAGGAATCGAGCACCGGCCTTCAAGTCGAGAACAATAGTCAATAGTCAATAGTCAATGGTCAATCCTTACGCCACTGCCACATCCTTGCACAAGAAAACATCCTGGATTGCGTGAAAGAGTTCGACGCCCTCCTTCATCGGTTTCTGGAATGCCTTTCTGCCGGTTATCAGGCCTATCCCCCCCGCTCTTTTATTGATTACGGCTGTTTTTACAACCTGGGCCATATCGTCCTTGCCGGCCGGACCGCCGGAGTTTATCAGCCCGATTCTGCCCATGTAGTTGTTTACGACCTGATATCTTGTCAAATCGATTGGGTGGTCGGAATTGAGCTGCGTGTACATCTTCTCACTGAACTTGCCGAAGGTCCCTTCCTTGTTCAATGCCTTGTAGCCGCCGTCACTGACGGGCAGCTTCTGTTTGATTATGTCGGCCTGTATGGTCGCGCCGAGGTGGTTGGCCTGCCCCGTCAGGTCGGAACTTACGTGATGGTCCACGCCATCGACCTTGAACGCGTTGTTGCGCAGATAGCACCACAGAATCGTCACCATCCCGAGTTCGTGGGCCTGATGAAACACCTCGCTGATCTCCACTATCTGACGGCTGCTCTCCGGCGAGCCGAAATATATTGTTGCCCCGACTGCAACGGCGCCCATATCAAAGGCCTGCCTGGCACTGGCGAAAAGTATCTGGTCATACTTGTTCGGATAGCTGAGCATTTCATTGTGGTTGAGCTTGACTATGAAAGGTATCTTGTGCGAATATTTTCTCGAAACGCTGCCGAGAACTCCAACGGTTGACGCCACCGCGTTACACCCGGCCTCAATCGCCAACTTGACGATGTTTTCCGGGTCGAAATACAGCGGATTGGGGGCAAACGATGCACCGGCCGAGTGCTCGATACCCTGGTCCACAGGCAGTATCGAAAGATAGCCCGTGCCGGCAAGCCTGCCGGTATTGAACAGCAGTTGCATATTCCGCAGAACGGGATTCGACCTGTCCGACGGGATGAAGATTCTCTCGACCCAGTCTGGGCCCGGGACGTGAAGCTGTTCCCTTTTTACCTTAGGCGTTTGGAAACCGAGTAGATAATCGCCTTCTTTGCCTAACAACTGCCTTATTTTCTCGACGTTCATTTGCGACTCCTTGCATGATTCGTTGAAACACTTGTGGTTCCGAGGTCTCGCATATATACGTTACCGAAACAATACAAACACGCTTGAAGTTTTAAGATATCAGAACTTCGCCCCAATTGCAAAAATCTTCCGGCTCGATGATTCTGCGCCTATGTTCACGGCGCAATCCGGACGACCAATATACATCTTGCGTGTTACATCGCCGATTTTTGTCAATCGCAGCGAATTTTCGAAGGTCGTTTGTGTACGGCCCCGGCAAGGACCGCTGTCGGGCTTAGACTATTCGTCGCTGACATCCTCCTTCTTTAACGGCGTAGTCCAGAGATAGATAGTGTGAGTGTCCCAATCCTCGTCGGAAGAAGTCACCTCAACGACCTTGTCGGGTTTTACTCCCCTCATATCGAAGTCGTGTGAGACGATTCGTGAGCCCGGCTTGAGCTTTTCCAACTGGGGAATCAGTTTGACGTTCAGGCTCGGCAGCAGGTAGAGAGTTATTACATTTGCCTGGCTGAGGTCCAGGGTGAAAATGTCTTCCCGCTCGATTCGGACCAGATTCCCGACGTCGTTGGCGTCCACATTATGCAACGCCTCCTTTACCCGCTTCGGGTTTATGTCGTAGCCGACCGCCTTGCAGCCGTACTTCTTGGCTGCCGTCACAACGATCCGCCCGTCCCCGCAGCCGAGATCATAGACCAGATCGCTCTTCTTGACTTGAGCCAGTTCGAGCATCTTGTCCACGACTTCCTGCGGGGTAGGAACGTAAATGACATCCGGCTTGCGGGACGCCTTCTTGACCTTGGCGGTTTTTTGCTTTGCCGGCGTCAGAAGCCTTTTCTCCCCGGTCACCTGGCGGGTGCCGCGGGAAGAGGTAAGCTCCCCTGTAAGCTTTTTTCCATTCACCTTCCCTGCAAAGCTGATCTCGAAGTTCTGATCGCCGAACGCCATGCTCGTCTTGAATGTCACCCGGTCGTTATCAATATCCACCTTCTCGATCGCGATCGGCCCGTACATCGCGCTCAAATCAGGATTGACTCTCAGCAACTGTTTTCTGCTGCCGGAGTCGGATGCGACTTCAAGCACCCACTGGCCGACAATTGCAGCTCCGATGCGTTTGCCTTCTGCGGTGATATCGCCGAACTCGGACTTGATTACGCCGGAGAGTGCAGCGCCCTTAACGGTTCCTTCGAAGGTCGATTCCCATTCCCGGTCCTGCATTTTGCTCGTCCGCTTGAAGGTCAGTTTGCGGTTCTTGAAATTGACATCCGTGATTTTGTGTTCGCCGTATTCACTTTGCCAGTTGGCGGTGAGTTTGCCTTTCGCATCGGCCTTGACTTGAAGAGTCGTAGTGATTTCGCGGTCCTGGACCTTGAACTTCATCTCCCAGCTTCCCGCCGCGGCAGGCACTCGTGCGAGACGCTTGCCTTCGGCCTTGTACTCGCCCCGGTCACTGGAGAAAGTCCCGGAGAGCATTCCGCCGCTGATCGTTCCCTTAAAGTTCGACGTCGTCTCGTTTTCGCCGAATCGATAGACCTGCACGAAGCTGAGCTGGCTGCTTTCGTACTCAAGGCTGCGCAGCTCGCTGATACCCCAAAAACTGATCCACTCACCTTTGAGTTTGCCGTCTTTATCGTTGGAAAGCGAAAGGATTGATGTGAACTCTCGACCGTCGAAGTCCACCTTGACTTCCCAGTCCCCCGTAATCCCTTTCCTGGCCGGTCCGGCCGATACTTGCGCCATAGGCACAAGCACGACTATTAGCCCGAGAAGTCGGACGATGCTGGAAATCGCTGACTGCTTCATAATGTGGTTCTCCTGACAAAAAGATGTTTCTTGGTGCCCACTTCCTTAAAGTGTTAATGAATTGCCCTACGGCGTATAAATGATACGCCTGAGTTAAGGCGATGGCAATACCCTGTGTAAGAAAATGTTGGGCCGCTGCTGCGGGTCGTTTTCTGCCTGGCGGGCGTGCTTCCACCGGCGTCGAGAGTCATTTTGCCTGTTTTGTGTGTGAGTAGGCCAGGCGGCCCCGTTCATCGTAAAAGTCGAAAAGGCCTTCGGCGCCGTCCTTTGTCGGTGAAACGCTTACCATCAGAAAGCCGGCGGAAGGTTTGCCCTCCAACTGGCAGTAGTACTGTGTAATCTTTCCGTCGGGATCCGTCGATTTTGGTGAACCGGCCTTCACTCCCAGGCGGGAATTGGCTTCCACTAACGATCCGCAGGAGAATTCTTCGAAGCCCGATGGATGCCTGGCGTGGTACTGCCAATGCCGGTCCCCACACAGAATATAGAAGTTCTTATTGAGAAAAGCGTTTTGCTTGAGCCAGTCGAAGAACTCCTGACCTTCATGGCGAAAGCCGTTGAGGTTGGTATGGTTGTCTGTCTTGCTTCTGTCGTCCGGGCCGACAAGCGGCGTGGGCGAAATGAGTATCTTGAAGGCGGCGTCGCTTGCGAGCAGGGTCTGTTTGAGCCATTGCTTCTGGGTCTGGCCCCAGATTGTCTTGTCCGGTCCGTCGGGCATCTTGTTCGGACTGCGGTAAAGCCGGCCCTCCAGGAGCCAGATCTGCAGGTCATGGCTGATCCTGAACGTGGCATAGGTCAGCGCAGTTGGGTCCGCCGGATTAACGACGGGCAACTGTTCGCGGAAGTTGCGCGCCCCCATCTCCGGCGTGGGCATCTTAGTTCCGGTGTTGTCGCAATCGTTGTAGCGATAGTCGTGGTCGTCCACTTCCCAATAGGTCGGAACGTTTGCGAAAAGATCCGCGAAACGGGGTTGGATGAACTGCTCGTGAAATTTACGGCGCATCTGCGTTTCGGTTTTTGCGCTGTCGGACCACGCAAGGCCCGTCCACTGGTCCGAGCCTTCTTTTTTCGCAGGATGATCGAAATATACAGTGTCCCCGGTGCCGACAAAGAAATCAGGCTCCAGCTTTCGAATCGCTTCGAGTGCCGGGTAGCCGAGGTGTTTGTCATCGCCGCGATAGGCTCCTTCCGGTTTGTACGGACCCTCATGGAAGAAGAAATAGTTCATGCCGGTTACGACAACGAACCTGGTCGCTTGGACGGCACTCTTGCCGCCGATGGTCTTGAACGAGCATGTCCGGCCGTTCACGGTATCGCCCTGCTCAAGTCCGTACAGCAGACGATAATAGTATTGGGTGGACGGTCTCAGGCCGGCTACTTCGATTTTGACGATATAGTCGTCATCCGGCGAGGCCTCGATCCAGGGGGTCTTGCGCGACTCAGAAAACTGCGGATTCGTCGCCAGCTCGAATCTCGCCGCGCCGGCAGCGCCCGGCAGGTCGCCGTCGATGAGTGTTCTTCCCTGAGTAAGCCGGGATTGAAGGATGACGCTGGTTTCAGTGACCCGGCCCGCCATCTCACCCTGACCGTGGTCCGGAGTCGCAGCCGCCGTTGCAAACGCAACGCTCCAACAGCTCACAAATAAACTTTTGATAAAAAGATGTCTCATCTGGTTTTGTATGATACAGGGGTCTCATCTTAGTTTCAACGATTCTCCCGAAAGTTGGACACAATGTGTCGCAAAGTAAGGTCAAAGGCAGCCCGGGAGCCGTAGAAAGACACAAACGAACAACCAAGTCCTGAGTTTTGACCGTAAAATCGAGGTTTTCCCGGTGATAGTTTTCCGTCTTTTCGAAGTTTTTCTTGACTGCGCCGTGATGAATCTTGTATAAATGAGATTGTTACAACCTGCGGCCTTCCGTTTTCCGGCAGGTGTAGTTTACAGGGCCTGTTTGCGAGTTTCATCTGTTGATTCGCTGATGCCTGCAAAGGGTCTTGGGGAGAGTCGATGCAAATGCAAGTCGCAAGAGGATTGTTCGACGCCGGGCACGTGCCGTCAGGTGAAGGTGAAACTCATCGTCTTTTGCTTTGGTATGGCCAGACCGCGGCCATTTCATATTCAACTTTCTTGAAGGAGGATTATCATGTCTAAGAAATTGATTTGTTTGTGTGCGCTTGTTCTGGTGCTGAGCCTGGTCAACGTCGTTTCTGCCGACTTGGTCGGTCACTGGACGCTCAACGAGGGTTCCGGCACTACAGTCGCGGATATGAGCGGAAACGGCAACGACGGGACCATCTTCAATAGTCCCACGTGGATTCCCGGCATGCAGGGCATGGCCCTGGAGTTTCATGGCTTGGGCGCCCCTGGTGGCGGTGGGGATTACATCGAGTGCAGCCACAGCGCAAGCCTGAATATCACCGGCCCGATCTCCATAGCCCTATGGATAAGACCTGATGCCGATGACCCGGAGGGAAAGGGCACTGAAACGGCGCCGATGGCCAAGGCCCTGAGCGGGGCCAGTCCCAGTTGGAGCTTTCAGGTTCGATACGGCTGGGGCGGCCCTCAGCCTTATATGGCGTTCACGTTCAATACGTCGCCGAGGGCCTGGGCCTTCGTCGGCAAGAAACTGGAGCGCAATGAGTGGTGCCATATCGCCTGCACGTTTGACGGCACGACGCTGACCACCTATCTCAATGGTGAGCCGACCGAATCGACCCCAATGGGTCCAATTACCAGCAGTCCCACCCCAGTCCTCATCGGCACGGATGGATGGGGGTGCGATTGGATTGGTGCAATCGACGATATCCGGATGTACAACCATGCCTTGTCGGAGCCCGAGTTGCTCGGCACTATGGAAGGCGGGATACCGCCCTATGCCTGGGGACCTACCCCGGAGGATGGGGCTCTGTATCCCAACACATGGGTAAATCTTTCATGGAAGCCCGGCCCGTTCGCCGTATCGCACGATGTGTACGTAGGTGACAATTTCGACGACGTCAACGACGGCGCAGGTGATACGTTCCGAGGCAATCAAGCCGGACTGTTTCTGGTCATCGGTTTTCCCGGTTTCCCCTATCCGGACGGCCTTGTCCCCGGCACAACTTACTACTGGCGTGTCGATGAGGTCAATGACGCCGAGCCCAACAGTCCGTGGAAAGGCCCGGTTTGGAGTTTCTCGGTCCCGCCCAGGACGGCTTACAACCCCAACCCGGCGGACGGCGCCGAATTTGTCGATCCCGCCGCCACCTTTAGCTGGACGGGCGGTTTCGGCGCTAAATTACACACCGTTTACATCGGCACAAGTTTCGACGATGTGAACAACGCAGCCGGAGGTGCGCCCCAGGGAGTGGCGAGCTACAAGCCCGCTTCCCTCGAAGCGGAGAAGGTTTACTACTGGCGGGTGGACGAGTTTGACGCTCTTGCCACGCACAAGGGTGACGTGTGGGGCTTCACGACTGCGGGCGCTGCCGGCAGTTTGCAGCCGGCCAACGGCGCGACGGATGTGCAGATAAATGCAAAGCTCAACTGGACGCCGGCTGCTACCGCCGTCTCGCATGATGTGTACTTCGGAGCCGATAAAGACGCAGTGAGGAATGCCACGACTGCGTCGCCGGAGTACAAGGGCAACAAGGCGTCAGGCTCTGAGAGCTACGACCCCGGAAAACTCGCGTGGCACAGCGACTACTACTGGCGCGTCGATGCAGTGTATAACACGGGCACAGTCAAGGGCCTTGTCTGGAGTTTCACTACGGCCGACTTCCTGCTCGTGGACGATTTCGAGTCCTACAATGACATTGATCCACCCGATGCGGCCAGTAATAGGATATTCGATAACTGGATCGATGGTTTCGGAACCGCGGATAACGGCGCTCTCGTCGGCAATGATCTGCCTCCATACGCCGAGCAGAGTATCGTTCACGACGGCGCTCAGGCGATGATTTATCGCTATGACAACAATCTGAAGACTTCCGAGGCAACGCTGACACTGGTTTACCCGCGTGACTGGACCGAAGAAGGTGTCGCAAAGCTGTCGCTGTGGTTCCGAGGCGCTGCGGCCAATTCCGCCGAGCGTATGTATATAGCTCTCAACGGCAGCGCGGTTGTCAATCATGATGATTCTGCCGTAACTCAGAAGACCGGATGGAGGCGATGGGTAATCGACCTGCAGGCGTTTGCGGACCAGGGTGTGAACCTTGCCAATGTCAATACGATTACCATTGGCCTTGGCACCAAGAACAGTCCTGCCGCCGGCGGGACAGGAACGATGTACTTCGACGACATGCGGCTGTACCGATAGATTGTGCGGCTGAGACAGTGAATTCGCACGATTTCGGGGCCTGTGCTGAGTCAATCGGCATAGGCCCTGTTCATTCCTGCAGGCTCTGGCGGCTCCCTTCTGGCGTGCCGCAATATCCGTCACCGGGGCTCCTCCAAGAGCAAGCGAAGCGATATTTCCCTTGACGCGACTCTGCGCAATCTGATATAAACTACTTATGGGCCTTGTTCTGCTCTGGCTATTGAACAAGCAAGGCTGCTTTTGTTGGTGATAGTCTTACGCTGACCAAACAGTGGTCTATATCGGACCTTTGGAGAAAGGAGGTAGGTGCCGCCAAATCCCAAAGAACCATCCTGATCCTCGGCAAGAGAGGACGGAACAAAACGAAAAGGCAGTTGTTACTGGTTGTTTTACTACACTCTTTATAATGGAGGACTGTTATGCACAAGAAACTGGCGTTTTTAGCTCTCACATTGATCCTGTGTTTGATGACTACGGTCAATGCAGCCAATATCGTCTGGATTTCGGGGGCCCACGATTATGACGCAGATGGCGTCTTGGACGATTTTATGTGGGTGGATCTGCTGGTAGCGCAAGGCTACGCGGTCGATTATCAGCCGGGCAACTGGACGACGCTGGATGATGGCAAGATCGCCACGATGAACGCCGCAGACCTGGTGATCATAAGCCGCTGCACCAACAGCGGCGATTATGCCGCCGACGCCGCCGAGCTGAACCAATGGGACTCGATCACGACGCCGATGATCTCGAATTCCACCCATCTCACGAGGAGCAGCCGGTGGAAATGGCTGGATACCACGGGCACACCCGCTGGCACTCCCATGATGCAGGTCGTGGATGCCAGCCATCCCATATTCGCCGGGGTGGCGCTCGACGCCGGCAACCAGGTCGAAATGATCGCGGGTGCCGATTCTTCATTTCCCGGGACCGCCGATGCCGGCAACGGCACAGTGATCGCCACACGAGCAGACAGTGGCGAGATATGGGTCGCTGCCTGGGACTCAGGCGTGGAGTACTACGCGGGCGCGGGTCAGATGCCCGCAGGTCCTCGTATGTTCATGGTCGCCGGCACGCAAGAGGCTGCGGGTGGTCCCAATTGGGGCGAGATGAATCTCACCGACGATGGCATCAAGATATTCCTCAACGCGATACACTATATGCTCGGCGGCGGCCGCGAAAAAGCCTCCAATCCCGACCCGGCCGACGGGGCCTTGCATCCGGACACATGGCTGACTCTTAGCTGGTCAGCCGGCGATTTCGCCGTCTCGCATGATGTGTATTTGGGCGAAGACTATGACGGCGTCAAAGACGGTACAGGCGATACGTTCCGAGGCAATCAGGCCGCAACCTCTCTGATTGTCGGATTTCCAGGATTTCCTTATCCCGAGGGATTGGTTCCGGGTACGACTTATTACTGGCGGATCGACGAGGTCAACGAAGCCGAGCCCAACAGCCCGTGGACGGGCGATGTCTGGAGCTTCATGATTCCACCGAAGACGGCCTACAACCCCAATCCCGCCGACGGCGCTGAATTTGTGGACCCAGCCGCCACCTTTAGCTGGACGGGCGGTTTCGGCGCTAAATTGCACACTGTGTACTTTGGGGATAGTTTTGACGATGTGAACAATGCCGCGGGAGGCATGCTGCAAGGTGCCGCAACGTACAAACCCACCGCCGCGCTCGCATTGGAGAAGGTATATTACTGGCGTGTCGATGAGTTCGACGCCGTGGCGACGTATAAGGGCGATGTTTGGAGCTTTACGACTCCGGGTGCTGCCGGCAGTTTGCAGCCGGCCAACGGCGCGACGGATGTGTCGATGACTGAAAAACTCAGTTGGACACCCGCAACGACTGCCGCCTCGCACGATGTTTACTTTGGCACTGACAAGGACGCGGTGAAGAATGCCACGACAGCTTCGCCGGAGTACAAGGGCAACAGGGCATCAGGCTCCGAGAGCTACGACCCCGGAAAACTTGACTGGAACAGCCCCTACTACTGGCGCGTAGATGCGGTCTATAGTACCGGTTCGGTGAAGGGTCTTGTCTGGGGCTTTACCACGGCCGATTTCGTGTTGGTCGAGAATTTCGAGTCCTACAATGACATCGAGCCGCCGGATCCGGTGAGCAACAGGATATTCGACAGTTGGATCGACGGTTTCGGAACTACGACAAACGGCGCTCTGGTCGGCAACGACCTTCCTCCATACGCCGAGCAGACTGTTGTTCACAGCGGTGTCCAGTCGATGATCTATCGTTATGACAACAACCTGAAGACTTCTGAGGCAACACTGACGCTGACCTCCGGGCGTGATTGGACCGCCGAAGGAGTCACGAAACTCTCATTGTGGTTCCGCGGAGCGCCGGCCAATTCCGCCGAGCGGATGTATGTCGCTCTAAACGGCAACGCGGTGGTTTATCATGATGATCCCGCCGCAACACAGACGGGCCGATGGACGCAGTGGCTAATCGACCTGACAAGCTTTGCCGACCAGGGCGTGAACCTCGCCGGCGTCAGTACGATTACGATTGGCTTCGGGACAAAGAACAGTCCGGCAGCGGGCGGAACAGGAACGGTGTACTTCGATGACATCCGGCTGATCCGGTAGGCAGCATATTGACGAGAACGTAATTGAAGCTGCACCGTTTGTGCGGCTGACAAAATAGATTTGCAGCATTTAGGGGCCTGTGCCGGTTGACTCGACACGGGCCCTTTTTTGTTCGATATGCCCATATTTCCGCCGATACGGCCAAACTCGCGTATTTGAACGGCTATTTTTCTTGACGATCTGCACGTTTGTGTGGTATAAGTAAAATAACACGCATCTATTGATTTTATGCTTCACAGCAGCAGGGATTTTTAGCCGCCTGTTCAGTGTTGCAGAATTTCAGCCGGCGGCTGATATTGATGCCTTGAAGAAAGGAGGTGGTGTCAAGTCACACAGGTCATCTTTAGCGTGAACATCGTTCAAGGGGGCAACAATTCTTGTTGGGTGTATTACTTGAAGGAGAACCACTATGTCCAGGAAACTCTTCTTTATAATTGCTTTCGCATTGCTGCCGGGGCTGGCTGTTAATGCTTTTGCCGGTCTTCTTAACGATCCGTCTTTGGTCATATATTATTCCTTTGACGACTTTGACAATGTTGTCATAGACCAGTCCGGTAAGGGGCATGATGGCGTCGTGACCGGAGATGTCACACCCGATCCGGATGGCGTGCGGAACGGAGCCGCGAAATTTGCAACCGGCAGTTATCTCGATCTGAACGGTCCCGATTTCCCCGCCGAAGATATTCCAACCTCCGGGATGACGCTTGCGGCATGGGCGAAATGCCAGAACACCGGCGGAGACCACGCCATATTCAACGCCAGAGCATCTGATAGTACGTGGGTGGTCCATCCCGAGCTTCGAGGTGGAGGCAATTTTCGATGGCTTCTCCGCTCTGCCGGCGGAAACACACTGTTCGACATCAGGGCCGGAACCGTCACATGGGATGAATGGCTCCATTTTGCGGGAACATACGACAAGGCAACAGGCATGGCGACCCTCTACATCAACGGCGAGATGGTGCAGGAGCAGAAAGTGTCAAACCCACTGGACATAGCCGGAGACTGGGGCCAGGGCGCCCGTGTGGGGTACAACATTGACAATGCGAGACCTTTTACGGGACTCATGGACATGTTCACCCTGTTCAAACGAGCGCTGTCACCGGAGGAGATATTGAAGGCTATGCAGGGCGAAGCATATCCTTATGCGCTAAGCCCCGACCCGCCTGACGGCGCCTTGCATCCGGACACCTGGGCGACGCTTAGCTGGTCGCCGGGAGACTTCGCGGTTTCGCACGATGTGTATTTCAGCGATAGCCTTGACGATGTAAGCAGCGGCACACCCGACTCCCCGGCATTCCGAGGCAACCAGTTCTCAACATTTTTCGTTGTTGGCTTTCCGGGATTCCCCTATCCGGACGGCCTCGTTCCCGGCACAACCTACTACTGGCGGATCGACGAAGTCAATGATGCCGAGCCAAACAGTCCGTGGAAAGGCGATGTTTGGAGCTTCATGATCCCGCCCAGGACCGCCTATGATCCCAATCCGGCCGAAGGCGCCGAATTCGTGGACCCGAATGCGGAGCTGAGCTGGGCCGCCGGCTTCGGCTCAAAGCTGCACAGTGTGTATTTCGGAGACAATTTCGACGATGTAAACAGCGCTACCGGCGGAATCCCGCAAGGCACTACTACCTACTCGCCCGGTCCTCTGGAATTGGAGAAGGTTTACTACTGGCGCGTCGATGAATTTGACGCGGTCACAACGTACAAAGGCGATGTCTGGGGTTTCACGACTCCAGGCGCTGCCGGCAATCCGCAGCCGGCCAATGGCGCTGCAGGTGTGCAGATAAATGCAACGCTAAGCTGGGCGCCGGCCACTACCGCTGCTTCGCACGATGTGTATTTCGGCACCGATAAAAACGCCGTGCGAAATGCCACGACTGCTTCCCCGGAATACAAAGGCAACAAGGCCCTTGGTTCTGAGAGCTACGATCCCGGAAAGCTCGCTTGGCACAGCGACTACTACTGGCGCGTGGATGCGCTCTATAATGCCGGTCCGATGAAGGGCCTTGTCTGGAGCTTTGAGACAGCCGATTTTATTACGGTGGATGATTTCGAGTCCTACAACGATATCGATCCGCCTGATCCGGCCAGCAACAGGATATTCGAGTCATGGATTGACGGCTTTGGAACGACGGACAACGGCGCTCTCGTCGGTAACGAGATGCCTCCCTACGCCGAGCAAAGGGTCGTTCACGGTGGCCTCCAGTCGATGCCGTATGGATATGACAACAACCTGAAGACCTCAGAGGCAACGCTGACGCTGGTCTATCCGCGTGACTGGACCGAGGAAGGCGTCACGAAGCTGTCGCTGTGGTTCCGGGGCGCGTCGGGCAACTCCGCCGAGCGGATGTTCGTCGCCCTTAACGGTACGGCGGTGGTCTATCATGATAATCCTGCCGCGACGCAGACAGGCCGATGGACCGAGTGGGTCATCGACCTGCAGGCATTTGCCGATCAGGGCGTGAACCTGGCCAATGTCAACACGGTTACAATTGGCATCGGCACAAAGAATAGTCCTGCCGCCGGCGGCTCGGGCAAGATGTACTTCGACGACATCCGGCTGTATCGGTAGGTTTTGTGGTTTGTGGAATGGATATGACTTCGGGGCCTGTGCCGGTTGATTCGGCACAGGCCCCGATTTTGTTGGGTCGGCGAGCTGGGTCCGGATATTGTTGCCCTTGTTGCATAGATTCGCTATCATACGTCGTTCGATAATCACGATTCCGGAGCAATACTCAATCGGGACTACAAACATGTTGAGCAGAAGAAAATTCCTGGGCTTCGCAGGACTGGCGGCGTTCTCCGCCGTAGTCGGCGACGCATCATTGACGGCCGCACAATCGAAGCGGCAGAGAAAGCCGAACATCCTTATTATCATGGCGGACGACTGCACGCACAACGACCTGCCGACCTATGGCGGACAAAACGCGGCTACTCCCAATATCGAGCGACTGGCATCGGACGGGCTTGTCTTTAACCGCGCATATCTTGGCTCCGCGATGTGCCAGCCATGTCGCGCCGAACTGTACACCGGGCTCTACCCGATGAGCAACGGCTGCGCGTGGAACCATTCGGCCAGCCGGCCCGATGTCACGAGTATGCCGCATCACCTGGGGGCGTTGGGCTATCGCGTGGGTCTTGCCGGCAAGGTGCACGTCCTGCCCGCCAAGGCGTTTGCCTTCGAGAAGATAGAAGGTTTTGATCCGAACTGTACGCGCGATCCCACCAGGCCTCACGATACACAGTATATCCGCCGGTTCATGGAAGGCGATCAGGACCAGCCGTTCTGTCTCGTCGTTGCATTGGTAGAGCCGCACGTGCCGTGGGTGATGGGTGATGCCTCGAAGTACAGGCCGAAGACGCTCAAGCTTCCGCCGAACATTGCCGATACGCCGCGCACTCGCGAGGCATTTTCGCGCTATTTGGCCGAAATCACCTACATGGACGGGCAGGTCGGCGAAATACTGCAAGTGTTGGACGAGTCCGGCCGCGCCGAGAACACAATCGTGCTGTTTACCTCGGAGCAAGGCAGCCAGTTTCCCGGCAACAAGTGGACCAACTGGGACACCGGCCTGCACACGGCGCTTATCGCCCGCTGGCCGGGCAGGATCGCGCCCGGAAAACGCACTGATGCGCTGGTTCAGTACGCCGACGTTATGCCGACGCTGATTGAGGCCGCGGGCGGCGATGCCTCGCGTCACGCCTACGACGGTAAAAGTTTCCTGCCCGTATTGCAGGGCAGGAAATCGACTCATCGCGAGTTTGTGTATGGCTCACACAATAATATTCCGGAAGGCCCTGCCTACCCGATTCGAACCATCAGCGACGGGCAATACCGCTATATCCGCAACCTGACGCCTGACGAAATCTACATCGAAAAGCACTTGATGGGCTGGTCCGGCGATGGAAAGCTGAACAATCCGTACTGGGCGACGTGGGTAGCTCAGGCGTGGGACAATCGCAACACATACGATCTGGTCAAGCGGTACATGCACCGCCCTGCCGAGCAATTGTATAACACCGCAACAGACCCTTACGAGCTGACGAACCTTGCCGACGACCCTGCGGCCTCGGCCGTAAAGGCGCGGCTCAGTGCCGAACTGGATCGATGGTTGCGCGAGCAAGGCGACCCGGGCGCCCCACAGGACACGCCCGAGGCTATTAAGGCTGCGCGTCGCGGCGAACACATGTACGG
>JBDREF010000352.1:0-7403 GCA_043820045.1 Planctomycetota bacterium
ATTTGCGCAGCGCATAAGCCATGCGCTGCGGGACAACACATCCAGGACCATACGAACGATGCGATACAAGCTGATTCGCTATTTCGAGCCGGGCAGATTGATTGAGTTTCCCACGGATGCCGTGCCGCAGCGCGTTGCCGAACATACGGAGCGGCCCAAAAGACAGGCTGGCAAAAGGCCAGTCGTTCAACTGTTCGACTTGATAGATGACCCGCATGAACGCAACGACCTTGCGATGTCCCCTGATTACGCCAATATCGTTAAGGATCTGTCCGACCGGCTCTGGTGCTGGATGGAAGAAGTCGGGGACCCGATTCTTGATGGGCCTCTTGTAACGCCATACTACGAGGAGGCTATAGAAGACTACCGCCGGTTCCGAGAACAACGAAGTGACAGGCCTTAGCCGTTGGTTGCCTCCTTTTCCCATCGCTCGTGCTCTGCTCTGAGCTGTTCTGCCAGTTGCGGTTTTGCAGACGAGAGATTGGCCGTTTCGCCGATGTCGGTTTGCAGGTCGAACAGTTGCCAGTCCTGATTGGTGCTCTGTTGTTCGCGCAGGAGTTTGTAACGGCCCATCCGAATCGCGGCGCTCTTCGAGCCCCAGCGCCAATAGAGATGCTTGTGAGGCGAGGATTGTTCGCCTGCCAGCGCTGCTGTCGGGTCCCTGCCGTCGAGTACGCGGTCGGACGGCAGAGCCAGACCTGCTGCGCGGAGCGCCATCGGCACGAAATCCATGCTCACCAGAGACTCCCGGCAGACCGTCCCGGGTCTGATCCTCCCGGGCCATCGCACGATGCACGGTATTCGAATGCCTCCTTCCCAAAGGGCTGTTCCTCCACCTCGCAGCGGAGCGTTCGATGCGCATTCGAGCCCGCGCGCCGGAATCAAAAAAGCGCCATTATCGGAAAGCAGGATGACGATTGTCTTGCCGGTCAGCTTCAATCGGTCGAGGTGGTCGAGTACACGGCCGATGCCTTCGTCCAATGCGGTGACCACGGCCCTGTAACGCTCGCGTTCGTCGAGTGTTTTCGGTGAGTAGCCGTAACGGGCGAAAGCTTCGTCCGGAGCCTGCCATATAGCAGGCGTACCGGGCGGCTTGTTTCTGGGATTTGGGAAGTGGGCGGCGTTGAATGGAACGTAGCAGAAGAACGGCCGATCTTTGTTTCGCTCGATAAACTCGCGCGCTGCATCGGCAAAGACGAAGGTGCTATAGCCTTCGGCCTTTGTGGGCTCAGTGTCGCGGTAGAGGTCATTGCGACCGTTGTAGATATACGTGTAGTAATCGCAGTTTCCGGAGATATTGCCGAAGTATTCGTCGAAACCGCGATCCGTAGGGCGGCTGCCGGGGGCAAAGCCGAGGTTCCACTTGCCGAAGCAGCCGCAGGCATATCCGGCCTTCTTGAGATAACGAGGCAGGATTACCTCAGTCTGCGACAGTGCTATTTGCTCACATTCGTCTATCTTCCAGAGCTGTTCGTTCAAACCGTTGCGAAGCGGATGCCGACCGGTGAGCAGGGCCCCGCGGGAAGGCATACAGGACGGCGATGCAATGTAAAAGTCGGTGCACCTGACTCCCTCAGTAGCGAGCCGGTCGATTCGTGGGGTTTTCATCGTCTTATTGCCATAGCAGCCCAGATCGCCGTAACCGATGTTATCGACAAGCATGAGCACTATGTTGGGTTTGTCTTTTGCCTTGGTGGGAACATTTTGCGACAGCGCATCCGAACATCCTGAAACGGACATAGCCGCCAAACCACCAAAGACCGATTTCATGAAATTGCGTCTACTCAAACGATGAGACATAAACAAATTACCTCCTTTTGCAACCCCTCGACGCGGTTCAGGACAGTGCTCTGTTTTCCACCTTCTGTCCATCAGGAACTCACTTCTGCTCAAGAGAGCATCTTAGCACAACTGCCGGTAAGGCGGAAAAATAAAATATCGGAACCGTCAATTTGACATTTCAAATTTGAAATTTTAGCTTATTCTGCCTTAAATATTAGCGATGGACCTGACCTTGTTTCTATAACTACAATTTGTGAAAGGCATAGAGATGTACAAATGCGATGTGAAACCTTTGGGATGGCTTGTTATTCGATTGTGTGTCCTTGTCACGGTCATTTGCACAACAGTCGCTGCGGATGCTGGTCAGGAAGTACATGACCAGGCGGCGGCCGACAAACTTGTAATATCAACCAACCGACCGATGCGAAACAGACAGCATTTGGCTCTGACTGTCGGTCAGACCAAAGGCGACCTGCAGGGCAAAGACGACAAGGTCATCCAGGCCGGCATAGATTACCTGCACCGGCTGGGCGGAGGCACGCTTCACATTCTGCCGGGTGTCTATAACCTGCAAAACGCCGTCTATCTGCGCCCCAACATCACACTGAAAGGCTCAGGGGAGACCACGGTTCTCAAGAAAGACGAAAGCGTAGTGACGGCTCTGGTGAGAGATTCGGATTGGTTCGAGTACGGGGTCCGGGTGGATGATGCGGGAGGGTTTACTCCTGGCGGAGGGATTATGCTGCGGTCTAAAAAAGGTACGGGGGACTGGCAATACGATGTGCTGCGTGCGACCGTCACCGCCGTCCGCGGAGATATTATCTTCATGGACAGACTGACCGAGGAGAACTTCTGGATAGAGCAAGACGCCACGGCGGCGACGATTTTCCCGCTTCTTACTGCCGAAAACGTGGACGATGTTGTCGTGGAAGATATAGTGCTCGACGGCAACCGCGATGAGAACGAACACATTAACGGCAACTTTTCCGGCGGCGTCTTCATCCAGCATTGCAACCGGTGGCGTTTCAGGAACGTTATCTCCAGGAACTACAATGGAGACGGATACAGTTTCCAGGTCTGCGATGACATTCAATTTCAGAATTGCAGGGCCATAAATAACGCCGATCTTGGATTTCATCCCGGAAGTGGTTCGCAACGGCCTGTATTCCACAGTTGTGTGAGCCGGGGCAATAGTCTGGGGATATACTTTTGCTGGAGTGTATCCGATGGGCTTGTGGAAAACTGTGTGCTGTTGGAAAACAAGAGATATGGAATCAGTATAGGCCATCGTGATACGGACAACATCATAAGAAACTCCACAATCGAACGTAACGGCGAGGTGGGGATACTTTTCCGCAGGGAAGCCAGCGAGTTTCGTTGCGGCAATCGCAACCGAATAGAGGGCTGTGTTATTCGCGACAATGGCACGAGCAATCCCGGATTTGGCATCGACATACAGGGAAAGACGCAGGACATCACCGTTCGCAACACCAAGTTGGAAAACACGCCGGGCAATAACCAGAGAACGGGCATTCGCATCGGCCAGGAGGCCGAGCGGATAGTTCTGCAAGACAATACCTTTGAGAATTGTCCGGTGCATGTCGAAGACTTGCGAGGTAATAGTGGCTGAACGAGGCTAAATGGTTAAGTTTGGATGAGGAAATGACATCTTCAGTGAGAAACAGGAGGCAAAATATGAAACGAATCGATTTATTAGTACTGGTTGGAGTGGCTCTAACGCTGATGCCCGCGGCATCGGCCAATGCCGGAGATGCTCAGGAGCGAACCGATGCCGGACGTTTTTACTTCAGCGTG
This sequence comes from Planctomycetota bacterium, assembly GCA_043820045.1. GTDB lineage: Bacteria > Planctomycetota > Phycisphaerae > Sedimentisphaerales > Anaerobacaceae > JBDREF01. Next base: position 3,598 of record JBDREF010000352.1, read on the forward strand.
CGGGATTTTGGGGCCGTGGGAGACGGCAAGGCGGACGATGCCGGGGCATTCCAACGTGCGCTGGATTCCGGCAGGGGGGATATCTTCGTCCCGCGGGGTGTCTATCGACTTACGAAGTCTGTGGTGGTCGATTTGGATAAAGCAGGGCCTGTGTCGATCACCGGCTCAGGCACGGCGAAAATCATCATGGCGGGGCCCGGACCTGCGTTCAAGCTCGTCGGCACGCACGAGGGGACGGCGGATCCGGAGACGGTGAAGGAAAATGTCTGGCGTAACCAGCGAATGCCCACAGTAAGCGGGCTGGAGATCGTCGGTGACAATCCAGAGGCGTGCGGCGTGGAAGCCGCGGGTACAATGAAGGCGATTTTTTCACGTCTGTCGATTCGCAAAGCGCTGCACGGAATCCACCTTACCGGCCGAAACCGCAACGTCATAATCTCCGATTGCCACATTTACGAAAACCGCGGAATCGGAGTGTATCTCGACAATGTCAGCCTGCACCAGATAAATGTCGGCGACTCGCACATAAGCTATAACGGCGGCGGAGGAATTGTCCAACGCGGGGGAGACGTAAGGAATCTACAGGTCGGCAACTGTGATATCGAAGCCAACATGAGCGAAAAGGCCCCGGCGACAGCGAATGTGTTAATCGATGCAACAGGCGGTTCTATCGGTGAAATCGCCATAACCGGCTGCACGCTTCAGCACACTCACACCGCGCCCGGCTCGGCCAATATCCGCATCATCGGCGAGGGACTGCCCCGAGCTTACGCACCGGGTGAACTGCGGGGCGGCAACATTGCCATCACAGGAAACATACTCAGTGACGTGCAGATTAACATTCACCTTTATAAGGTTCGTGGCGTCACGGTCGTTGGCAACACCATCTGGAAAGGCTATGAGCATGACCTTCTGGTCGAAGGTAGTTCAAGTGTTGTAATCGGGCCGAATGTGTTCGACCGCAACCCGCGCTACCATTACGGAGACGGCGCCAGCGCCAATCGAGGGCTCGTTTTCCGCGATTGCGACCAGGTCACACTTACAGGAGTGCAAGTCAACAACGTATGGCGAAAAGAAGCCGGACTTATCCTGGAAAAATGCCGGCATTTCAATATCTCCGCCTGCACCTTCTTCGACTGCGACGGCTGCGGCATCTCCTTCGATGATGTTCAGGACACAATCGTTTCAAGTTGTGCGGTTCATGATACCCGCGTGGACCCCCGTGGAGCCACAGCTCTGCGGGTCAAAGAGAGCAGGAACAACTTAATATCCAACAATCTCTTTTCCGGCCGGCTTCAGATCGCACCAGGGTCGGCCAAGGTAGTCAATGTCCCGGACGAATAGCTCAGACCTTGAAGAATATCTTGTGCCGGTAAAGGAACCATAGGAGAAGCCACTTGATGGCAAGGGCGCCAAGTGGCAGTACCAGCGGCGCGACCAGTCCTGCGTTGTTGGCCAGACCCCAGAAGAAGAATGCGGCTATCCCGCCGAAGTCGACGAACCTTTGCAGGAAGTAAATCGTTATTGGATTGACCCCGATCACAAGGAAGAAGAACGTCCACTTCCGGTATCCCTTCACGTCGATGATCCAATAGAACACAGCCAGCAGCACAAGGCACAAGCCGCCGGATACGAGAGTGTAGGAGCTTGTCCATATAATCTTTATGATGGGGAATGCCAATCCCCACAAACAGCCGACCGCTGTGCATACTATACCGGCCAGCGCCAGGCCGGCTGCTTTTCGGCTGCCGCTGCGGCCTGAACGAAGCCAGTGCCCGGCCAGCGCGCCCATGAGCACGGTACAGACCGCCGGGAAGGTGGAAATCAGTCCCTCGTTGTCGCCATAGCCGTAGTAAAGCTCTCCCGGAATCAACTGCTGGTCGATATAAGAGGAAAGGCATCCCTCAGCCGTCATGACGCTTGCGCCGAAATTCGGCACGGGAATCAGCGTCGCGGCGAGCCAATAGAGAAGCAGAACCGCCGCGACAACTATTGCCTGCGCTCGCCATTTTGTATGCACCACTAATATCGCGGCGAAGAAATAACACAGCCCGATTCGCTGCAAGACTCCCGGCCAGCGCATCTCGGACCACTCGAAACTCAGTAAATTGTTGAATATCAAGCCAAGCAGGATGAGCACTGCACTTCGCTTCAGGATGTGCAGGTAGATTCCTACCGGGCCCTGCCCGCGCTCGCGACGGCGAGACATCGAAAACGGCATCACCACCCCCATGATGAACAGAAACAGTGGAAATATCAAATCTTCAAAATGAAATCCCCGCCACTCTACGTGTTCGAGCTGCGTTTGAATAGTCTCGGTCACAGGGTGCGGCCATACTTCGACCAGCTTTTCGAGAACCGCACCGCCGCCGATGATCCAGAACATATCGAACCCCCGCAGCGCATCGATCGAGACAATGCGCTCGGTGAGGCACACCGGTTCGCTGGTTTGAGACATTGTTGAGTCCTTTCAATGAGTTGAGATTCGACGCAAGATAATCGAAATTTCAAATTGATGTATCTGATATTTGATTGTTCATGCGCCGAATCATACCTGAAAGGAGCCGCCGCCTGCAAGAAAAAGTTTTTGCCGTCCAGGCTCCGGAAGTCCCCACCTACCACGGCAACTGCCCAGGTTTCGTTCCTTTCGCCACGAAATAGATGGGCCGTTTTGTCAGCGGCACACTATCTGATTTCAATTCATTGCCCTGGAAGTCCACCGCCCGCCATGGTTTTTCGGTCAGGGATATCCTCCTTGTCGCTGCATCTTCTTGTGTCCAGGCGACGATTACCGTCCTTCCGCCGGTTTCAAATCCGTAGGCTCTTATCGTCTCGGGGCCATCGATGCGGCCAAGGGATTTCACCGGCGGCGAAAGCAAATTTGCCATTGCCGACTGAGCTGTTAGCATCTTCCGAGGCGCTCCCGCCCACTCAAAGAAAATGCCGGAAAGGCTTTCATTGTTGAGGCTCCCGGGAGTGCCGGAATGATAGATGATCCTCTCGGCGCCATAAGCCAACAACAGCGTGTTGAACTTGACCTGCCATTCGGATGCTTCTATTTCAGAATCAACGGATTTAAGCCAGGTGCTGTCGTAGGGCTCGGAAGGCATGTCATCGTCTGCGTAGTATGCACCTTCCGTAAACCAGATGGGTTTATCCGCTCCGGCAAGCTTCATTTTCTCACGCAACTGACGCAGTGGCTGCTCGTACGCATCAGAGGCCGTCAGGCCCGGGTAAATGTGCAGGTTCAAAGCGTCCACCCAGCGCAAGCCGTCCGCCTCTATGAACTCTCGCGTATAGGTGGCAGGACCGCCGGCGATACCTCCAATCACCCGAGCGCCGGGCTCAACTTCTTTGATTGCCTCATAGGCGACCCGCAGCAGCCGCACGTAGTCCTTAACCTCGTAACCTTTTTCCCGGGGCAGTGCGTAAGATGTATAGATAGGTTCGTTCAGAATCTCCCATACGCCCAGTAGCTTTCGATAGTGCGTGACCGTCTTGCGCACATAGTTCGCAAATTTATCCGTGTCCTGTGGCATATAGGCGACGCGCTCCCTGCTCGCGGGGTATTGCTCGGTTGCTCCTGCCTCGGGACCGGCGCTGGATGCCCAGTTGCTGGAAGGAAAAGGCAGCAGGGGCAGGACCTTGAGACCCCGTTCCAAAACGCGGTCGATTTGCTGGTCACACTGTTCAAAGTCGAACTTGCCCTCCTCCGGCTCGACATCGTGCCATTTGAGCGACCAGTCACGGAACCAACAGAGGCCGATCTGCCTGCTCAAATCCAACAAGTGCGGCCAGGGGTACGC
>JBDREF010000353.1:0-2255 GCA_043820045.1 Planctomycetota bacterium
GAGGGCATTGCCCGCCGCAGAGCCAAGAAACGCCAATTGACTGCCGTCGGCGTTGATAACATGGTCGGGGCTGTCCTCAGCAGTATTGGCGAATACGCCGGTATTAGTGCTCATCAAGGTATCCACATCGATCTCCGTCCATGAATCCACAAAAGGCACCGCAGGAAAGCCGTTCGGGTCAACTACCGGGGCCTCGAAAGAGGCGTTTTCTATCGGTATCGACGCTGACCTCGCCGGCGCTACGGCCCACGAACCCACCACTACCAGTACACTCAAATGGATAATACGATGCAACATGTCTTTTCTCCTCATCTCCCTCGAATCTGGCTGGTCCGGGCTTGCCATATATGTCAAATACTTGCCCGGCTACGCCGCCGAGCTTCAATTTCAGCTATACTATCAAGTTTTCCCCCATAATTCAAGTTTTCTTCCTGTAATACGTTTGGGGAGCAGGAGGAGGTGACAAAAATTCGGATTTTCCCTCCGAGTAATCCCGCATTTACGTGCCTAACCCGTTCTGCCTGCCAGAAAACCACGTTTTAGGGCCAATCTGCTTGACTTCGGAGGCGAAAAATGTTAGAATGAAATGATACCTTTTCGGTTAAGCCCCTGCTCTCACATTCCTCAACAACCCCTCCAAGCAGGGGCTTTCCATTGCTCCGCCGCCCGGCGGGCCGACTGCCAAAATCTGGCGTGCCGACCCGTATACTAAGTGCCGGGTGAGCTTGCCCTTGTAACGGGTTCGGGAATGATTAAAATGATATCATTGTTTGACGGCGGTTATTAAGAAAGTATTTCCTCAAAGGAACCGCAATATGAAAAAGGCATTGCTCCTGTTTGCCCTTTGCGTGTTGGGCGGCTGTACGCACCCCGCACCGACAAGATACCAGATCCTCAGCATAGAACAGTTCCGGCAGATTAAGAGCAATCCCAAGCGCCACGCCGGCAGGCTCTGCGCCTTCGGTGGGCGCGTAATCAACGCAGAGGAAACGCAGGGACAGATTGTATTTCAGATTCTCGTGCAGAATCGCATCGCAGCCCCCGGCGATGATGTTGCCGGCGAAGGACCGCTGTCGGTGGTGTACTCCGGCGAAAAGACTACTGTCGCCGAGGGTCACCAGGTCAAGGTGCTGGGCTATATGCACCGGCCGTCTATCGGAAAGGACCTCTTCGGCACGACCGTAAGTGCGCTGACGATGGACGCAATCGCCGTATATGATCATTTTACCGGGTATGCATTCCACGTCAGCAGCGAAGAAGACCTGTTCAATAAATGGAAAACCGGCGAGCCGTTGATACCGGCCGAAGCCAAACGCACCAACAGAAAATAGAAAGCCGGACTCCGCGCAACCTTTGGGACTGTGTGCTTGCGGCCGTGCGAGGTAATTGCGAAGCAGGTTCCCGCTCAGCGTGAGAGGATGTCCGGGAGTATTTCGAGGCCGACTACAGTGACATCGTCAACTTCCGACGACTGAAGTTGCTGATTCTGCATGTAGGCGTTGCATGAGGCCGCGATCTCGGCGATGGGGAGATCCGTGATCTTACAGAATTCCTCGGTGAAGAGGAAGCCGCCCTTGTCCATGAAGTTGCCTACGAACGGTTCGATCCCGTCGGAATAGAGCAGCAGCTTGTCACCGGGCTGGAGCTGCACGGTACTGTCCATGTATTCGGCCTGCTCGAATATTCCCAGCAGCGAACCGCGTACTTCCAGTTGCTTAGGCTGCTCTCCGGGCCTGATCAGGATCGGATACGGGTGGCCCGCGCGAGCGAATGTCAATTGAAGGGTCTCGATGTTCAGCAGACAATAACAGCAGGTGGCGAACTGATAGCCGGACAGTTTCTGGGCGGCCATCCGCACGTTGAGATTCGTAACTGCTTCGGCGGGAGAAAAGAGGCGGTACTCGTTGCCGACTGTCTCCCGCATAACAAGGGCCTGCTTCAGGAAGATCGTAAGCAGCGCCGCCGGCAGCCCGTGACCGACTACATCAGCTACGTAGAAACCTATATGCTTTTCATCGACGCGAACGACATCGTAAATGTCACCGGAGACCCATTCGGCGGGCAGGAAGACCGTTGCCCACTTCAACTGGTCGGTATTGGGCAGCTTGCCCGGCAGAAAATCCTGCTGAACAAGACCGGCTAAACGAAGCTGCTCGGTTAGAGTTTCCGCTAACGCCTTTGTCATAGTAAGTTGCTCCGCCAGCTTATTCTTGTAACCTGTGTGCGTCGGCCTGGGTGGAAGCGCAGGCTTGACC
>JBDREF010000354.1:0-5855 GCA_043820045.1 Planctomycetota bacterium
CACCGCGGTCCGGATGAGTCCGGCATCTACCTTGACGACCGGGTCGGACTGGGTCACGCCCGGTTGAGCATTATCGACCTGTCGTCCGGCGTGCAGCCGATCCACAACGAAGACAAGAGTATGTGGATCGTTTACAACGGAGAGATATTCAACTACCTGGAGTTGAAACAGAACCTGCTGCAAAAAGGTCACCGTTTTTACACAACGTCCGACACCGAGGTATTACTCCATCTGTATGAAGAAGAAGGCCCGGATTGCCTGGCTAAGTTGAACGGTCAGTTTGCCTTGGCGATCTGGGATGCGAAGAAGAAGGAATTGTTCCTGGCGCGAGACAGGGTCGGCATTCGACCATTGTATTACACGATGCTTGGAAATACCATGATTTTCGGCTCTGAGATCAAATCGATTTTCATGAACGCCAACGTCCCTCGCCGGATTGATCCGGTTGCGATGGATCAAATCTTCACGTTCTGGACGACCCTGACTCCGAGGACGGCGTTCAAGGACATATACGAACTGCCGCCGGGTCATTACCTTAAGACATCCAATGGCAAGGTTACTTTCAAGAAGTACTGGGACATCCCTTTGTGTCCTCGCGCCGAGCAGGTGGATTTGGAGCCCCGGGAAATCTGCCGGCAAGTCCGGGAACTGTTGCTGGATGCGGTTCGGATTCGCCTGCGGGCCGATGTTCCGGTGGGCTGCTATCTCAGCGGCGGGCTCGATTCCTCCGGAGTTACAACGCTGGTTGTGAGAAACTTCAATAGCGACGTGAGGACCTTCGGAATACGTTTCGAACAGGACGGTTTTGACGAAGGCGAACATCAAAACCGAATGGTCTCGTTTCTGAATACCAAACACACTGAGATTCAAGCGACGAACGATAAGATCGGCTCTTCGCTTCCTGAGTGTTTGTGGCATTGCGAAAAACCTCTGTTGAGAACTGCTCCGATACCGTTGTTCCTGCTCTCGGATGCTGTGCATCAGAGCGGTTATAAAGTGGTGCTGACAGGTGAGGGGGCCGACGAAGTCTTCGGCGGCTACAATATCTTTCGGGAAGCCAAGGTCAGGCGGTTCTGGGCGAGATATCCCGATTCGCAGAGCCGGGCGGAAATGATTGGCAGATTGTACCCTTATATATTCAACAATCCCAGGCTCAAAAGTACATTGCAGTCGTTCTTTGCCAAGGGTCTGGACAAAACGGACGATCCGATTTTTTCTCATTTCATACGATGGGAGAATACGAGCAGGCTCAAGACGTTCTTTTCCGCCGATCTCAGCAGTGCCGTTGGCTCTTATTCCGGATACGATCAGGTCAGAGAGAGTTTGCCGAAAGCTTACGAGCATGCCGATAGCTTCTCGAAAGCTCAGTACCTGGAGATGGCTATTTTTCTGAGCAATTATCTTCTTTCTTCACAGGGGGACCGGATGGCAATGGCTCATTCGGTAGAAATCAGGCTCCCTTATCTGGACTTCCGCGTGATCGATTTCATGGCGCGAGTACCCGCCAGGTTGAAGATCATGGGCTTAAATGAAAAGCATATCCTGAAGAAGTCTTTTCAGGGGATCTTGCCTGACGAAATCGCCTCACGGCCGAAACATCCTTACCGTGCACCAATCAAGCAAAGCTTGCTTAACGGAAAGAGCGCCGAATATGTAAGAGAAGCTTTATCGGAGAAATCGCTCGAAACGTCAGGCCTGTTCGACGCCGGCAAGGTTACACGGCTGTTGCGAAAGCTCGAATCGCTCGATAATCCGAGCGAGATTGATAACATGGCCCTCGTGGGCATTTTGTCCTCACAGCTTGTCTATCATAAATTTGTGGAGAACTTCCCCGGCAAGGTCGCCAATGGGGCCGTACCGAGCCTCGTTGTGGATCAAAGGCCTGATGTGTTGAAATCACAGGTATGACGGTTCGGGGTCGGCCCGGGCGTAAAGATAATGGAGTCATGGAATTGTTGAGGATGTGTACAGATGGTTGAATTCGATCCTACTTTAGTACACGATTGGCTGAGGCGTTCGGCTCGGCGGTTTCCGGACAAGGCCGCCCTCGTATGCGGTCAGCAACGCTGGACATACAAGGCTCTTGATGAACGCAGCGACTATCTGGCATGCGCTCTGTTGGATGCAGGCGTGCGGCGACAGGACCGGGTGATTGTGCTCCTTGACAATTCGGCTGAAACCGTAATCTCGCTGTATGGCATTCTAAAAGCCGGCGGGGTATTTGTAATATTGGCCGGTTCGATTAAAGGGCCGAAGCTCAGGTACATCCTGGAAAACTCCGGCGCCGCCGTATTGATAACACATGTGAGCAAGGCTAAGGTCGTCAACGATGCCTTAGGGGACCGACCGGAAGGATGCAAGGTAATCTGGGTGGGGCCGACTGTACGAATTCCGCAGGAATTCTCCGAATCGGGCCTCATCTGGGATGAGATATTCTCTGATTTTGAAAAAACAGCGCCGGATGAAAAAATAAACTCGAAGCTGCCGCGCTGTGTGGATGTGGATTTAGCCACCCTCATTTATACATCCGGCTCTACGGGCGAGCCTAAAGGGGTGATGTCAACCCACCATAACATGATCTCCGCCGCCAGAAGCATCATTCAGTATATAGGAAATGCGGAAGATGATGTTATTCTCGATGTTCTGCCCCTGTCGTTCGACTACGGCCTGTATCAGGTCATTATGGCGTTCATGTTCGGCGGCACCGTAGTCCTGGAAAAATCTTTTCTCTACCTTCACAGTATTCTGGAACGCATTGCGCAGGAAAAGGTAACCGGATTCCCCATTGTACCAACTATTGTGGCAATGTTACTGAAGCTGCAGGATCTGACGAAATATGACCTGGCAACTCTCCGGTACATGACCAACACAGGAGCGGCACTGCCGGTCGAGCACATTCGCAGGCTCCGAAGTATGTTCCCTCAGGTAACCATGATTTCCATGTTCGGACTGACCGAGTGCAAGCGGGTCTGCTACCTGCCGCCCGAAGAACTCGACCGAAGGCCTTCATCGGTGGGCAAAGCCATGCCGAATTGCGAGGTCTTCGTAGTTGACGAAGGCGGCAATGAAGTAGCTCCGGGCCAGACGGGGGAGCTTATTATTAGAGGCTCGAACGTTATGCAGGGCTATTGGGCGGACCCGAAGCTTACCGCCCGGACCTACAGAGACGGCCAATATCCCAGCGGCAGAATACTCTATTCGGGCGACTACTTCCGCAGAGACGATGATGGATTTCTCTATTTCCTGGGCAGGAAAGACGACATGATCAAGAGCAAGGGGGAGCGAATCAGCGCCAAGGAGGTGGAGAACAACATCTGCGGCATGGAAGGCGTGGCAGAAGTTGCGGTCATTGGGCTGCCGGACGAGATATTCGGCCAGGTAATCAAAGCCTATATTGTGCCTGCTCCCGGTGTTGAACTGAGCGAGAAACAGGTCTTGAAATACTGTTCCGAAAACATGGAGACCTTCATGGTTCCGAAATACGTTGAGTTTATGGATAGCCTGCCGAAAACACCGAACGGGAAGATCGACAAGAAGCAACTCAAGGCAAATGAAGAGTCAGGCATCTCCGGCTGACATAGAGACAAGATTATCAAGCGAAGAATGAGCCGACGAAGGACGGTAATGACAGCACAGGCCTGACATATCCGCTCAAGAAAACGGTTTTGTGGAGTACTTGTCAATGGGTAGTGGAAAGTTCTCTATTGATACACTGAGGCTCGATTGCCACAGAGAGGCGGAAAAGATAGCCAATGTCTTGCGCGAAGTTGTTCTCAAACGCTTCAAAAAACGCGGCGTAGTAGTCGCTCTGTCAGGCGGTATTGACAGCAGTGTGGTTGGAGCCCTTTGCGTTCGTGCCTTCGGCAAAGAGCGAGTGTTCGGACTTCTGATGCCGGAAAAGGACTCGGCCCGGGAGACATTGGAGCTGAGCAGGCTGATCAGCGATCATCTGGAAATAGCGACGGCCTGCGAAGATATTACCGGTATTCTGGAGTCCGTCGGGTGCTATCGGCGCAGGGACGAGGCGATAAAGAGCGTAGTTCCGGAATACGGCCCCGGTTTTAAGTGCAAGATCGTACTTCCCAGCGTTCTGGAGGATGAGAGATACAGAATATTCTCGGTAGTCGTTCAGTCTCCCGAGGGCGAGCAGACGAAAGTCAGGCTAACACACTCCGCATACCTGCAGATCGTGGCTGCAACAAACTTCAAACAGCGGACACGAAAGATGCTGGAATATTATCACGCCGACCGGCTCAATTATGCTGCTACAGGGACCCCCAACCGCCAGGAATACGACCAGGGCTTCTTCGTCAAGCTCGGCGATGGCGCCGCAGACATAAAACCGATTGCGCACCTTTACAAGACACAGGTCTATCAGATGGCCGAGTTTCTCGGCGTCCCCAGAGAGATTTGTGAGCGGCCGCCAACTACGGACACGTATTCCATGCAGCAAAGTCAAGAGGAATTCTATTTTTCCGTCCCCTATGACAAGATGGATTTGTGTTTATACGGGAAGAACCATTCGGTTTCTGTCGAAGACGCTGCCGATGCAGCAGGCCTGACTGCCGAACAGGTGGATCGCGTTTACCGCGACATAGATGCCAAGCGAAACGCCACACGCTATCTTCACACTCCGCCTGTATTGGTCGAGAAGGTGGAAGAAATATAATACTGACTCCGAACTGCGATTGCTGAAATAATCTGTTCATCAAGTACTGTTTTATGAAAACCGGAACACGCCGTGTCTTAGTAGCTATGGCAATTGTCCTTATTGCAGGTGGCGTAGGAATGGTTGGTGCGAGAATAAAGATAACGAGCGATGTGCACAAGGTAACGCTGCCCTCCCTTGATGATGTGCCGGCGGAGTGCTGGGCCATACTTGCAGAGAAGAAAGTTTTTTTCGGCCACCACTCTGTCGGGTACAACATCATTGATGGAATTGGTGATATCATGAGGGAACGTGACTGCGTGAAGCTCAATATTGTTGAAACATTCGATCCCGCCGACTTCGATCAACCAGTATTTGCCCATCTACCGGTCGGAAGGAACACTGATCCTCTATCGAAGATCAACAGCTTCAGGGAGATCATGGATTCCGGCGTTGGGGAGAAAGCCGACATCGTGTTCTTCAAGCTCTGTTACGTTGATGTAATGCGGGATTCGGACGTCCAACAGATATTCGGCAGTTACAAAACGGCGATTGAACAATTACAGGGCCGTTATCCCCGGGCAAAGTTCCTGCATATAACCGTTCCGATACGCTCGACACCGAAAGGTATCGGGAGGAACTTGAAACATTCCATCAAGTCATTGATAGGCAAGTCTGGTGTGTTGGATGACAACATTATTCGGCAGCGTTATAACAAGCTGTTATGTGACACTTACTCCGGAACAGAGCCTGTCTTCGATCTCGCTCTTGCCGAGTCGATCGATCCGAGCGGTCTTAGATGTTATGCGACCAAAGGGGAAAAGGTCTATGTCATGATATCCGAGTACACTGATGATGGTGGACACCTTAATTCCGATGGCAGGAGAAAAGTGGCTGAGCAACTGCTCGTAATCCTTGCCGAGATGGCTGGAAACTCCTAAGCGTACATTGAGAATATTTTCTTTGCGTTTGTGATGAAAGCGGCAAATTGAACACACTTGTCAGCAACAAAACGAAAAAAACTCTGTTGTGCTCCATATTTGAAGCCGAATCGGCGGTTGCGTCACAGAAGTTCAGGATTGCAAACGTAGAGCGACTGCGTATCCTGGCGATCTTCGGCATAATCTGGTTTCATACGGAAGGGGCTTTCGGACGGAGCGTTGGATACGCAGGTCTGCCGGTGTTTATCATGATTTTCTGTGCTCTG
>JBDREF010000355.1:0-9048 GCA_043820045.1 Planctomycetota bacterium
AAGGCCGAGCCGGGCGGATTGACTTTGGAAAAGCTCGCGCTTGATTTCAGAGACAACCTGTATTTCTCGGGCCCCGGGCAGGACCTGTTCAACTGGGGCGTCACATGGAAAGAGCATAAAAGGTATGGGCAACTGGATGAAGTGCGGGATGCCCTCAACCTCGAACGGGGCAGCAAGTCGGCCGAGTTGGTCTTCAAGGACTTCTCGGGTCTGGATCTCCGCGTGCCCGCCGACAGCCCGGCAATCACAATGCGATGCTACCCACAAGGCCATATCCCCGGCGTAAAATTGGGCGTGCTTGAGTAAACGCGAAGAATCTACGAATTTCATGAAGCGAATCAAGACACTGCATTGGCAACGAGCCACCCATCCGCCGATATTGTGTAGCCGGGTCTCCAGATATTCCGATGTCTTATCAAGCCCCCCCGGAGAAAAGAGCTTTTTCCTTGTCTTGGTTTGAGGGCGAGATTAGAATCCGCCTCTTATGAAAAGGGCAAGTATCGTCAGTATTGGCAACGAGCTTCTTAACGGGCAAACGGTTAATAGCAACGCCGCATATCTGGGCGAAGAATTGCTGAGAATCGGAATACCGGTGGCCAGCTCTTACGCCGTGGCGGATGAGGTGGACGCGATTGTTCGAGCGTTCGATCTGGCCTGTTACGATGCCGATGTGGTTTTGGCGACCGGGGGATTGGGGCCGACCGATGACGATTTGACGAGGCAGGCGATGGCGAAGTTCCTCGGCGTCGAGTTGGAGCTGCACAACGACCTTCTGGATAAAATACAGAATTTCTTCAATCGCCTGAATCGGCGAATGCCCGAGAGAAACAAGATTCAGGCGTATATTCCAGCGGGAGCAGGAGCTTTGCCGAACATTGGTACGGCGCCGGGAATCCGGGCTGAATCGAGGGGCAAATTGTTCTTTGCCCTACCGGGTGTGCCGCTGGAAATGAAGCGGATGTTTGAAGAATCGCTTCTTCCCGAGCTGAAGGGGTTCGCCGGCGGACAGGCCGTGGCCGTGCGGAAACTCAAGTGCTTCGGGGCAGGCGAATCGACGATCGCAGAATTGCTCGGCAACACGATGGAGCGAGGCCGAAATCCTCTGGTCAACTGCACCGTTACCTCCGGCATTATCACCCTGCACATCATCGCCGCGGCGGAAAACGAAGCCGAAGCCGAAGCGATGGCCGACAAGGACGAACAGTCGCTGCGAAGCACGCTCGGAGAGCTGGTTTACGGTACGGCCGATCAGAGCCTGGCCGAGGTGGTGGGCGAAGCATTGGCCCAAGAGGGAAAGACGGTCGCCGTGGCCGAATCCTGCACAGGGGGTTACCTGGCAAAGCTGCTGACGGACATCCCCGGAGCGAGCAGGTACTTCACGCACGGCTGGATCACTTACAGCAACGAGGCAAAGACCGCCGAACTCGACGTACCGGACGATTTGATCGAAAAACACGGAGCTGTCAGCGAGCAGGTGGCCGAGTCCATGGCTCGGGGCGCCAGAAGAAAGGCCGGTACAGATTTTGCAATTGGCATAACCGGTATAGCCGGTCCGGGCGGCGCAACCGAACAAAAGCCGGCAGGATTGGTATATATCAGTGTTGATTCGGATCAAGGCTGCTATACTGAACGCTGCCTTTTCTCGTACGACAGACGGTTCGTGCGCCTTCGATCCGCGCAAACTGCCCTGAATATGCTCCGACTAAAATTGAATAATTGACTCACCGCGCAGGAAATGTTATAATGGCCATGACTGGGGCACGCAGAATTTTGAGGAGAATATGGCGCAAAAACGCAGGCATTTGGGTGAAATACTTTACAAGGCCGGGCTGGTAAAAAAGGAGGCTCTTATAAAGGCCATTAAGGCCTCAAAGAGCAACAGGAAGAGGCTCGGCGAGATATTGCTCGAACAGGGCCTATTAGACGAAGAAAACCTGGCCAAATGCCTCGCCACACAGCTCGGTTTGGACTATGTGAACCCGGACACTGCTTCTATTTCACCCGATGCGGCCAAGCTGATTCCGGAAGAAATCATAAAAAAGCACAATATCATCCCTCTGGAAATGAACAACGGAAGACTTAGGGTAATCGTCAGCGATCCGTCAGATCTGGAGATGATAGACGCAATCCGCTTCCGTCTGAATACCGAACCGCAGTTCTGTCTTGCGAGCCCTACAAAGATCCGCTCTTTCATCGAGAATTCATTCGATCAGACAAGGAAAGAAGATGACGACAGACTCAGACACAGCATCGATGCGACCGCCGCCGAACTGGCGGAAGTTGGTCACGAGCTGGAGGCCGAAATGCTTCGCACCGAGGCAGGTGGGGGCGACGACGATGCCCCCATTATCAGATTGGTGAACCTGATAATAGACAACGCCTACTACATGCGAGCCAGCGATATACATCTTGAGCCGATGGCCGATAGGGTGCGAGTAAGATACCGCGTCGATGGCGTTTGTCTGGAGCGGGACAATATCCCCAAGAGCATGCAGGCTCCGCTTGTTACGCGTTTCAAGATCCTCTCCGGCATGGACATAGCCGAAAAAAGATTGCCGCAGGACGGCCGTATCAAACGTGAGATCGGAGGCCAGGACATTGACTTTCGTGTTTCGTCTTTGCCAGGCGTGCATGGGCCAAGTGTAGTGCTGCGAATCCTGCGCCCGGATGCTGTGAATATCGGCATCGAATCGTTAGGCTTTGAACAGGACAATTACGCACAGTTCCAACGTATAATCAAGAGACCGAATGGCATCTTTTTGGTTACGGGGCCGACGGGTAGTGGAAAGACTACGACTCTGTACGCAGCATTGCAGGAACTCAACAAACCTGATAAAAAAATCATCACGGCTGAAGACCCGGTGGAATACAACTTCGCCGGCATGAATCAGTGTCAGGTCAGAGACGAGATCGATTTGTCGTTTGACAAGATTCTAAGGGCAATGCTCCGACAGGCTCCCAATATCATATTGGTCGGTGAAATCCGAGACGGCGTCGTGGCCGACGTGGCAATTCAGGCGGCGCTTACGGGACACTTGGTCTTCAGCACGCTGCACACTAATGATGCCCCGAGCGCTATTACGCGTCTGATTGATATGGGCGTCAAGCCGTTTCTCGTGGCCAGCTCTATACAGGCCATCATGGCGCAGAGACTTGTCAGGGTCATATGCAAGAAATGTAAAACGGTCAACAATGAGCCGGATCTGCAGCACTTGCAGGCTCTCAGAATCAATCCGAAGGAACTCGAGAAACATCCCGTATACAAAGGAGCCGGATGCAGTCAGTGTCAGAATACCGGCTACAAAGGGCGAATTGCCATATTTGAGATGTTTGAAATGAACAATGAAATAAGAGAGCTGGCATTTACGAAGGCGCCAACCACCGAGCTGAGAAAAGCAGCGAAGGCGGGTGGTATGAAGACGCTGATGGAAGACGGCAAGCTCAAAATATTCAAAGGAACGACGACACCGGCTGAGGTGGTGAGAATAACCCAGACAGAAGGTGCCGTGGTAGATTAAGAAGATAGGTATAGTTGTTGGAGATTTTTGAATGGCGACTGTAAATATGGACAGGCTACTGCAGGCCTGCGTTGCACAAGGGGCCTCAGACATACACCTTACGACGGGGCGTCCGCCGGTATTGAGGATAGACGGCCACCTGAGATCTTTGGAGACCAAGGTTCTCGAGCCTGATGATACCGACGCTTTGGTGCGAAGCATCACGCCGGACCGGAACCAGCAGGAACTTCAGGAAGAGGGTGGAACAGACTTCGGCTTCGCCTTTGGCGACCAAGGGAGATTTCGCGTCGCTGTTTTTCGGCAGAAAGGTAATCTTGCGATGGTCCTGCGCCTTATTCCATCGAAAATGCTGACCTTCGATGAAATCGGCTTGCCAAAAATCTGCCAGGCGTTGTGCCGCAGGCCCAGAGGCATGTTCCTGGTTACAGGCCCAACCGGATGTGGCAAAACGACCACCCTCGCTACCATGATAAACTATATTAACGACAATTTCGACCGCCATATCATCACCGTCGAAGAACCGATAGAGTACTACCATAACCATAAGAAATCAATTATCAACCAGCGGTCGGTCGGTCAAGATGTCTCGAGCTTCTCCGAGGCGTTGAAGCGCGTCTTAAGGCAGGACCCCGACGTGATTCTGGTGGGTGAATTGCGTGACCTTGAGACAATCGAGGCTGCCGTAAGGGCTGCCGAAACAGGTCACCTCGTGTTCAGTACGGTGCATACGACAAGCGCCGCAGGGACTATTACCAGATTGATCGACGTCTTCCCGGTGAGCCAGCAGGAACAAATTCGCATCCAATTGAGTTCCAATTTGATAGCCGTGCTCAGTCAGGCCCTTTGTCCTTTGGCCACGGGCAAAGGAAGAGTGGCGGCTTACGAGTTTATGGTCGTAACGCCCGCCATTGCCAACCTAATCCGTGAGAACAAGACCTACCGCATCGATTCCAGCATTCAAACAGGCAAGAAGCTTGGAATGCAGCTCCTCGACGAGCATCTCTGGCAGCTCTACGACGTAGGCAGGATAACCCTTGAAGAGATGTTGGACAAGAGCCGCCAGCCGGGCGCCCTGCAGGATAAGGCCATGGCAAAAATCGAGGCTATGAGAGGGGGCAAACACAAGCACAAGAAGAAAGCGGCGCAGCAGGAAATGGAGGATCTGGGGCAAATTCTCAGGTCCTAAGAAGGTTATCCATACAAGCGCGGGGAAGTACAGCAACCGACCGCACGCTCACCTGCGAAGGTGGCGCCAGGAACGGCACAATTCTTGAATAGGCCCCGAAACAAGCGTTCTTGCAACCTATGTTCCGCCTGGTGGATAGTCTTTGCGCTTGCCGGAGGACTCAGTACCCAGAAATACAAAAATAATCCTTGCTCTCCACGGCTAAGGTGCGGTATCATACCCTTTTTTGATATCAAGAAAGGGTATTTCTCTTTTCAAAGCGTGTCTTTTCCCCGCTTTGCAGGAAGATCGGTTTATTAGGAATAAGCTTTTTGGAGGCTTCAAAAGTGGCTGATACTGGCGATATTCGCAACATCATTCTTCTGGGGCACGGTGGCAGCGGCAAGACTTCCTTGGCAGAGGCAATTCTGCACAAAACCGGCGCGACAAATCGACTCGGAAGCGTTGACGACAAGACGAGCATATCCGACTACTATGACGAGGAGAAAGAGCATCAGCATTCGATACAATCGGCGGCACTCCACGCCGAACATGCCGGAAAACTGATCAATATCATCGATACGCCTGGCTACCCCGATTTTGCCGGCCCGGCCATCAAAGCGATACCGGCGGCGGAAACAGCCGTGCTTGTTATCAGTGCGCCGGCCGGCATAGAAACCAACACACGTAAAATGTTTGAACTGACCGCCAAGGCCGATATGCCCCGGATTATCGTCATAAACAAGATGGATGCGGAAAACGTGGTTTTCCCTGAACTTATAAAGAATATCCAGGAGACCTTCGGCTCCCAGTGCCGCTGTGCCAATCTGCCCGCCGCGGACAGAGCATCCGTTATCGATTGCATTGAAAACGAGACCGGCGATTCGCCCGTGATGGATGTGGCCCAAGCCCACACGGAGCTGATCGAAAGCGTAATCGAAGCTGACGATAAGCTCATGGAAAGCTACCTCGGCGGCGAAGAAATATCCGCAGAAAAAATAGCTTCGGTATTCGTCGAAGCGCTAAGAGCAGGCACAATTATCCCTGTGGTCTTTACAAACTCACGCAAGGAAATCGGCATTCAGGAGCTTCTGGATATCGTCGCAAAATGCACACCTTCGCCGCTCCAGGCAAAGCCCGCAAAACTCAAGGACGGCGACAAGGTAACGGAACTTTCGGCTGATTCTTCCGGCCCGCTGGCAGGTGTAGTCTTTCGCATAGCCTTCGACCCGAGGTCAAACCTGAAGTACTCCACCATCCGTGTTTTCAGCGGCACGATCAAGCCGGACACGAATCTGCTGCGCAACGACGAACGTAAGTCAATTCGTCCGGGCCACATCCTGAAATCACAGGGCGGCGAAACTAACCCTATCGATTTCGGCGTAGCAGGCGACATCATAACTTTGGCCAAGGTTGACGAGTTGAGAGTCGGTGACTTTGTACACGACGGCAAGGTAGCCGGCAAAATCGACCTGCCTGCCGTGCCCGAACCGATGTTTTCTTTGGCACTCGAGCCGGCCGCAAGAGGCGACGAGCAAAAAATCAGCTCGGCGATCGAGAGACTTTGTGAGGAAGACCCATGCTTTAAGGTCACGCGGGACCAGCAGACAAAGGAATTGGTCGCCAGCGGCCTCGGCGATTTGCATTTGCGGGTGACGCTCGAGAAGCTGCACAATCGCTTTAAACTGTCGATTATCACCAAAGAGCCCAAGATTCCTTACCGCGAGACAATTACCGGCAAAGCCGAGGGCCACTACCGCCACAAAAAGCAGACCGGCGGCGCAGGACAGTTCGGCGAAGTCTATCTTCGCGTCGAGCCGGCCGAGCGTAACTCCGACCCCCCGCTGCAATTTGGCTGGGATATCTTCGGCGGCTCAATCCCAGGCCAATATGAGCCGGCCGTCTTAAAGGGCGTCAATGAGGTAATGCAAACCGGTTTCATCGCAGGCTTTCCGATGCAGGATGTAGCCGTCTCGGTCTATGACGGCAAGCACCATCCCGTAGATTCAAAGGAAGTCGCGTTCCGTGCAGCGGGCAAGGGCGCCTTCCTTGACGCCCTTCAAAAGGCAAAGCCCGTTTTGCTCGAACCTATCGTCGATATGGAAGTAACAATCCCCGCAGAGAACGTGGGTGATATCACCGGCGATCTGGCCTCTAAACGCGGCAGAGTCCATGGCCAGGATGTGTTGGCCGGCAATTTTATCGTTATCAAGGCGCAGGTACCGCTGTCTGAAGTCACGCAGTACAACAGCCAGTTGAAGAGCGTGACAGGCGGACGAGGCAGCTACTCAATGACGCTCAGCCATTACGAGCTGGTACCTCCCAACGTCCAGCAGCAAATAATCGCACAGTACGCAAAGCAAAAAGACGGCGATTAGACGCAGAAAACAAAACGGCCGGCAAAGTCATCGTATTTGCCGAGCAGAGAGGCGGTTTCTGTGTTGTATGTCTCTGATTTATCAGGAGATGCCCGGCGTGTCGTCTAAGATACAGATCGAAGTTTGTTGCGGTTCGGTCGATGACGCTATCGAGGCCGAGAGAGGCGGTGCAGATCGGATCGAGCTGAATTCCTCGCTGTTCTTCGGAGGTCTTACACCGTCACTGGGGTCGATAATCGAAGCCAAGACGAGGTTGAACATTCCCGTTATGGTCATGATTCGCCCGAGAGCAGGCGGGTTCTGCTACACGCAAGCCGAAACCGCTGTAATGCTGCACGATGCGAAACTGGCCATCGAGCACGGTGCGGACGGTCTGGTTTTCGGGATACTCACGCAGGACGGCTACATCGACACGGATCGTTGCCGGCAGATCATTGAACTCGCCGAGGGCCGGGAAACGGTATTTCACAGGGCTTTCGATGTAACCCCTGACCCGCTGAAAGCAATTGATCAGTTAGTCGAGCTTGGCTTCAAGCGTGTTCTTACCAGCGGCCAGGAAAGAACTGCGCCGGAAGGGATTGAACTGATCAAGAAGCTGATTATTTACGCCCGTGACAGAATTGAGATTCTGCCCGGCGGAGGGATTCGGCCCCATAATGTCAGGGCTGTCGTGGAACGGACGGCGGCAAAGCAGATTCATCTCTCGGCGTTTGAGTCAAGGATCGACCGGTCAGCGCAGAACCGACCTTATATCACCTTCGGCGGCGCTCTGCGACCGCCGGAAGACCGGTACGACATTATAGACCGCAGCGTCATTCAGTCCGTTTCCGAACTGTTAAGTCGGTAGTCCTAACCCTCTCTGGCTAAATCGTAAAGATCAACTATAGTCAGGTTATGCCGTTCCTTCCCCGGCCTTAAGGTGGGTTCTAAATTGTTATCGATCAACGGTGCGCAAAATAAATTCGCCAGCGAGAATTTGTATTTGACGTGGACTGGAGACGAATGCATAACATAGGCACAAATGAGTACGATGCCGGCTGAATTGGAAACCAAGAACACGGAACGCAAACACGATATCATCAACATGCTTATTCTTATTGGTGTCGCGCTTGGGCTGGGGGTCTATCTGGTCGCCACAACCGTGGTTATTTCGAAAGACGGGGTCGGCTATATCGAGCGTGCCCGGCAATTCCAAACCGATCCATCCGGCAACCTAAAGACACACCATCCGGGATATCCACTGCTTATTTTTACAGCTCATAAATTGTCGCGCTTGTTTACGAATGACTCCTCAGTTTTTACGTGGACATACTCGGCACAGGGCGTAAGTTTATTCTTCCAGTTGCTTGCACTCATACCCTTATACTTCACGGGCAAATTGCTGGTCGGGAGCAGAGAGAGTTTCTATGCAATTCTGATATTGGTCGCATTGCCTAATCCGGCCAAGATGGGCTGTGAGGTGACAAGGGAGTGGCCGTACATGTTCTTCTTAGCTGCGGGATTCCTGTTTCTGCTCTGGGGGGCAAGGCGATGCGCACCGTGGCCCTTCGGTCTGGCAGGATTGAGTTCCGGTCTTGGTTATTGGGTCAGGCCGGAGTGCGGACAGATCGTCGTATTTGGTCTTGCGTGGCTGATGTTGAGCATATTACAGCCGGCCGTGGGGAAGATAACCAGGTGGAAGTCGTTTGCAGCTTTGTCGCTGCTGCTTATTGGCTTTGCCTTTCCGGCATTGCCGTATACCAAATACACAGGGAACCTTATCTCACCCAACGCAGAACGCGTCATTAGGTTACTTTCTCACGGCGCAGCGACCGACAATGCCGACCTCTCAGGCGATGAAACCGGGGCAACGAATCATTATACGGCAGGACTTGTCTGGCGGAGTGTTCAGGAAGCTCTGGGCGAAGTCTTTAAGACGACCGGCGAGAATACGATGTGGTTTTTTCTGCCGTTCCTGCTTACAGGTTTTTTCTATCGCATGCGATAT
>JBDREF010000356.1:0-4605 GCA_043820045.1 Planctomycetota bacterium
GGCGTTCGATTACTACTGCGTGCTCCCGGGCCAGGGCTCATATTTCAATCCGATCCTCCGGGAATCGGGCGGAAAGTGGCCTGATAACGAAAAACGATTTGCATCGTATGATTCGCGTCACTCATCGGACGTTATTGCCGATATATCGCTCAAGTGGCTCAAGAACAGGAAAAGCTCCAAACCGTTCTTCCTGATGCACCATTTCAAAGCGCCGCACGATAATTTCGAGAACGCCGAGCGCTACGACTGGCTTTTCAACGACGTCGATATTCCCGAACCCGAGAGCTTGTGGAAGAGCGGCAATCACGGCTCGGAGGCAACAAAAGGGATGGGGACGTCCATCGGCAAGCGCAACAAACGCCGGAACATGGGAATGCACATGTTTGTCGATCAGTCTCTGCCGGACGAACAGTATAAGCACACCGCCTACCAGCGCTATCTCAAGAAATATCTGCGGTGCGTTCGCGGGGTCGATGACAACATCGGCCGGCTATTCGAATACCTGGAAAAAAGCGGGCAGATGGACAACACGGTAATCATGTACACATCCGACCAGGGCATGATGCTCGGTGAGCACGATTTTATCGACAAGCGATGGATGTACGAGGAGTCGATGCGAATGCCGTTTCTCGTGAGGTATCCAAAGATGATCAAGCCGGGAACCCGCGCAGACGAGATAATCAACAACACCGACTTTGCCCCGACGATACTGGAGCTGGCCGGCCTCAAGGCTCCCGACTATATGCAGGGTCGGAGTTTCGCTGCCCTGCTCAAGGGCAAAACGCCTGCCGACTGGCCCAAATCCACCTACTACCGATATTGGATGCACATGGCCCACCACGACAACCCGGCCCATTTCGGCGTCCGGACAAAGGAGTACAAACTGATATTCTTCTACGGCCAAAACTACAAGAAAGGCGGCCCCGAACCGACCCAGCCGGGCTGGGAACTGTACGACATGAAGAACGATCAGTATGAGATGAACAACCTTTACGGCGATCCAAAATACGCCGACATGGTCGGGAAGCTGAAGACCGAACTGCTGCGGCTGCGAGAGAAGTACAACGAGACTGATGAAAAGTACCCTCACATTCAAAAGGTAATTGACGAATATTGGAACAAGTAACGAAACTGAACCAACACCGATTAAGGGAAAAGTATGATGAGTGAAAATGGTTGCACAAGACGCGGTTTCTTAAAAGCTGCGGGAATGGGGCTCGCCGCCCTGTCGATGCCGGGCCTCCGGGCCTTCGCCGGAAAACAGAACAAGCCGAACGTTCTGTTCATCTTCGCCGACGACCAGTGCTTTGAGACGCTGCGCTCGATGGGTTGTGACGAGATATATACGCCGAACCTCGACAGGCTCGTCAGGAACGGCGTAACCTTTACGCACACATACAACCAGGGCGGTTGGCATGGCGCTATCTGTGTAGCCAGCCGGACTATGCTGAATACCGGCCGTTTCTTATGGATTGCCAAAGACACCGAGCCGAAGCTGAAGGAAGAAGCCGCCGCCGGCAGGTTCTGGTCGCAGTATATGAAGCGGGCGGGCTACGAAACCTATATGAGCGGCAAATGGCACATCAACAGCATAAAGCCGGAAGACATATTCGATCACGTAAAAGACGTTCGGCCCGGTATGCCCAACCAGACGCCCGAGGGTTATAACCGCCCTATCGAGGGACAGCCCGACCAGTGGAAACCGTGGGACACTAAAAACGGCGGCTACTGGAAAGGCGGCAAACACTGGAGCGAGGTGCTCGGCGACCACGCGGAGGAATTTCTCGAAAACGCATCGAAGAGCGAAAAGCCGTTCTTTATGTATCTGGCTTTTAACGCCCCGCACGACCCGAGGCAATCACCAAAGGAATACGTGGACAAGTACCCACTGGAAAACGTGAAAGTGCCCGAAAACTTCCTGCCGGAATACCCGTACAAGGATTCCATCGGCTGCAGCGCCCAGCTCAGAGACGAAAAACTCGCTCCCTTCCCCCGGACGAAGTACGCGGTCAAAGTAAATCGCCAGGAATACTATGCGATAATAACGCACATGGACGCCCAGGTCGGGCGCATTCTGGACACCCTGGAAAGAAGCGGAAAGGCCGACAACACGTATATCTTCTTTTCCGCGGACCACGGATTGGCGGTCGGTCATCACGGGCTGATAGGAAAGCAGAACATGTACGACCACAGCGTCAGAGTCCCGCTGATGGTCAACGGCCCCGGTGTACCGAAGAATAAGAGAATCGACGAGCCGGTTTATCTCCAGGACATCATGCCGTCGTCGCTGGAACTCGCCGGGGTTGAGAAGCCGCGCCAAGTTCAATTCAAGAGCTTGATGCCGCTTATCGAAGGCCGGGCCACCAGCAGCTATGACGCCATATACGGCGGCTATATCGATTTGCAGAGAATGGTCAGCGCCGACGGCTACAAAATGATTTACTATCCGAAAATCGACAAGACGCTGCTCTACAACCTCAAAGCCGACCCGCTGGAAATGGAGGACCTTGCCGGCGATCCGGCCAATGCCCGCGTGATAGGCAAGCTGAGGGCCCGGCTCAAAGAGCTGCAGAAAGAAGTAGGCGATAAGCTCAATATCGACGAACCCTCCAAATAGAAACACCGGTTTGCGAAAGGCGAAACGATGAAAATACTGTGGCTGGGCGTTCTCATAGTGATGCTTGGTTCTCCGGCGGCCGCTGTCGCCCAGGGAGGTGATGTGTCAACAAACAAGACCCGGGAATTTGTTCTGCAAAAGAAGTATTTGAACTTCCCGGTCAAAAACGGAGCCGAGAAACGTCTGATTCACCTGATCGTAGATGACAAGATAGTCCGGGAATTTGACATCGAACTGGCTCCTGACGAACCCGACTTCTGGGTGTTTCTGGATGTCCGCGGCTTTGCAGGGAAAAACGCCATCCTCCGCGTGGACAAATATGAGATAGGCAAGAGCAAAGGATTTGACTCTATCTACCAGGCTGACTCTTTTCCCGGCGAGGAAAATCTCTACCGGGAAAAGCTGCGTCCGCAGCTTCATTTCACGTCCCGGCGAGGCTGGAACAACGATTCCAACGGGATGGTCTATTACGATGGGGAATACCACCTGTTCTATCAGCACAACCCGTACGGCTGGAAGTGGGGCAACATGACCTGGGGCCATGCCGTCAGCAAAGACATGGTCCGTTGGACCGAACTTGGCGATGCGATCCATCCAGACCGGTTGGGGACAATCTTTTCCGGCTCTGCTGTAGTTGACATAAACAATACGGCGGGTTTCCAGACCGGCAACGAAAAGGTGATTGTTTGTATCTACACCTCCGCGGGCGGAAGAAATCCAATGTCGAAGGGCCAGCCCTTCACACAATCTATAGCCTACAGCAACGATCGCGGCAGGACATGGAAAGTCTATCAGGGCAATCCGGTTCTGGGACATATCAACGGCGGAAATCGCGACCCGAAAGTAATCCGGCACGAACCGACCAACCAGTGGGTAATGGCGCTATATCTTGATGACCGAACGATGGGATTTTTCACGTCGAAAGATTTGAAATCGTGGGAATTCCAGAGCAAGCTGAAGTGTTTCCACGAATGTCCCGAACTGTTCGCGCTGCCGGTGGATGGGAATGAAGATAATCAGAAATGGATATTGTACGGCGGCAGCGGGGAGTATCTTATTGGAAGCTTCGACGGCAGGCAGTTCAAGAGTGAAACGGATCCGATTCTTTTCCACTACGGCAACTGCTTCTATGCCTCTCAAACATTCAGCAATATCCCCAAGGAGGACGGCCGGCGGATTCAGATAGCCTGGGGCCGGGTCGCAATGACCGGAATGCCGTTCAACCAGATGATGCTGTTCCCGGTGACGCTTACCCTTCGCGGAACCGAAGAAGGGCCTCGAATGTTCGCCGAACCTGTTCGCGAAATTGAAAAACTCCACAAGCGCAAATGGCAATGGAAGAACAAAGTTCTCAAGCCGGGGGACAATCTGCTTTCGGATCTCTCGGGTGAACTGTTTCACATTCGAGCGGAACTCAAGGTCAATGACGTCCAGGAGGCCGGTTTCGTTGTCCGGGATATTCCCGTGGTCTATGATGTCCAAAAGCAGGAACTGTCGTGTCAGAAAAAGACTGCTCTTTTGAAGCCCGTGAACGATAAGATTCGCCTGGAATTGTTGGTGGATCGAACATCGATTGAGATTTTCGGCAACAACGGCGGAGTCTATATGCCGATTGGCGTGCTCCTCGCCGATAACCCAAAATCGTTCGAAATCTTCACAAAGGGCGGAAATACCGAGGTCAAATCTCTGGAAGTTTACGAACTCGACTCCAGTTGGCAGTAAGACAAAATGAGGCTGTGGTCGTCCGGTTCCGCCGTTCGGTGCGCCGGGGCGAATGCAATAATCGGAATCTTCATCGAGTTTACCGCTCAACGGGCTTATTCAAACGCTCGTATCCTGCCGTATTTACCGTAATAGGGACACGATGGGCCGGTCTCGCCGATTTGTTTTCCCACATCTCAACAGGCTGATAACCGCCGCTCCAGTTGGCGCCTATGATATCCATATCACCATCGTTTCCGACGTCTGCGACGCGGATGCAGTGCGAC
>JBDREF010000357.1:0-23351 GCA_043820045.1 Planctomycetota bacterium
GCCGGTGCAAATATAGTTACCTGGTTGCAGGACGGCCCGAGAACCGGGAGCCTGGATGCGACCATCATAGACGACGATGCTTATACCGTGCAGTGGACGGTGGTTAGTGAGCCCAATGCAGGCGATGCCGTAATACAGACGGCCAATGCCGAGGACACAAGTGTTACCGTCTCGGCCGTGGGTCAGTATGTTTTGCAGTTGGAGGCCTCCGACGGCGAATACAGCAGTTCGGATACAGTCACGATCAACGTCTATAACGACAGTTGCCAGGCCGCCCAGTCGCTGCCGAACTATCAGCCCCTGGTAGGGGACCTCAACGGGGACTGCAAGGTCGATGATGCCGATATGGCATTGCTGCAGGAGAACTGGTTGAAGGATAATTCACTTACGGACGATTGGTTCGGGCTTTAAGGCCGATACGTTCGTATCGAAGTTATAGAATAAGAATTGCCATTTTTGGGGTGAGCGAATGGAGTCTATGCGCAAAAAGACCACACTGACGGCTGTTGCGCTTTGCGCGCAAGTTGTCATATTAACCCTTTTCGCCGCCGGCGTGCGGGGCGGCGAACGCGGCCCGGCATATTCGTTCGTGTATCTTGGCGATTTGCATTTCGACAAGATGTCTCACCACGATTTCGAGTGGGTGAAAGCCGATAAGCCAAACGACATCAGGCAGATTGACGAGTATGTCGCGAGCACGGAAAAATACGCCCCCGGTCTTCTCAAGCGGATTCACAGTTCCATCGAATCCAGCGAAGGCCGGATAAAGATGGTCGTCCAGGGCGGAGATCTTACCGAGGGACTGTGCGGCAGCAGGGAATTGCAAGAGACTCAGTTTCGAGATGTCAGGGCGTTTATCCGCAGTTGCATTCCCGACACGATGTTCGTTGCGACAAAGGGCAACCACGATATAACCGGCCCCGGGGCGAGAGAAGCCTTCGACAACATCATGCTGCCGTGGCTGTCAACCGAATGCGGAAAGCAGATAGACTCAGCGTCTTTCTTTCTAATGCAGGGTCTGGACCTGTTCGTATTCTTCGACGCCTATCACAACAACAGTCTTGACTGGCTCGATAAGACTTTGCGCGAGAACAAGCATCGCCACGTGTTCATCGTGATGCATCCTCCTGCGGTTCCGTACAATGCCAGGTCCACGTGGCACCTCTTCTGGCGGGAGCGAGAAAGAGAAGTTCGCGAACGGTTCCTTAGTATATTAGGTGTGAACAGGGCGATACTGCTGACCGCTCACCTGCACAAGTACAGCGTTGTTACAAGGAAGACTTCGAGCGGCGCCTTCGTGCAGTTCAGTATGAACAGCGTCATAAGCTCGCCCAACTCTTCAGTGAAAGACTATCGCGAAGGCGTGGAACATTACGGCGGGGCGCTCGTCGAGCTGGAGCCGGAATTTCAGCCCGAGACCGAGGCCCAACGCCGGAAGATGCTCGAAGACGAAAAGCCGTATATAACGAGTTTCGAGTTCGCCGACTTTCCCGGTTACGCTGTCATCAACGCCTCGGACGCGGGTGTAACCGCGGATATCTACGTGGCCGATTCCGACAAGGCATGGAAGAGCGTATCCATGATGCCGGTGCTTAGTAATGCAAAGTGACTGAATCGGGCTTCTCGCCGCTGCACCTGTTTCGGCTGGGAATCTGTCTCCATCCACTGATGTCACGGCTGCGAATATTATCGTATTTGTTTTCAGGAGATGCCATGTATAGACTTGTGTGTGCATTGATGAGCGTGGCAGTTGTCTTGATGGGCCAAGCTGCAAACGGCAAAGACGTGAAAGTTGACTCGGCTGCGACCGTTAAATATCTGCTTAGCTGCCAGAAAGCCAATGGGGCTTTCGGTCCTATTGATCAGGAGTACTCCGACTTAGCCTGGAACTATCCCGCCGTACATGCGTTGACTCTGCTCAACGTCGATATTCCGCGAGCCGCCGACTGCCTCGACAACGGCCAGTGGGCCGCCTTCCGTCAACCGGATGCCCACAGGACAAATCTGCACTGGGACCTCTATCAGAAAACGCACCTGAATCTTCTTCTGGCTGCGAAGATAAAGGGCCGTGACATCGACGTTTTCCCCGGGCAACGCAAGTCCTTGGGACTCCTTACTGAGGACGATCGGAGAATCAAGCCGGGGAGAAACTGGGAGCTTCAATACAAGGACCGCCAGGCACAGTACTACGGGCCGTACGGCGTCGGCGTTTTCTATGACATCCCGACGCTTTGGTACATGACCGATGTGCTGACGTCTCTCGATGGGACGATAACGAATCCCGAGCTTGCGACGGAGTATATCCTGGCTCGTCAGGCCGCCGGCAGTGGATTCGTCAACGCCTATACGGCCGAAGGCCCGGTCGCGCCCGAAGATGCTCATCTGGCCGTGACATATCACGCCGTAATGACGCTGAAAGCCTTAGGGAAAGAAATCCCCAACCGCGAATCGTGCATCGCGTGGATTCGCTCCTGCCAGGAGCCGTCCGGCGGATTTCGATGGAGCCCGACGAGAGACGACTACAGCAACAAGCCGGACGTCTGGTACACATGGGCGGCCGTCCGTGCCCTCGATGCCCTTGGCGCCCGGCCGGCGGATACCGAAGGATGCTTGAAGTGGCTCAACTCCCTCCAGAATTCCGATGGCGGTTTCGCAGACCGTCCCGGTTGGAACTCTCGACTTTACAGCACGTACTACGCCGTCCATGCCTTGGACATCCTCACGGGCGACGCCAGGAAAGGCATCCGCGCCAAGACCGTATCCGACACAGAGACGGCTATACCCGAAGGCAAATACGAAATCTTCCAGGCCCATCTCAAGGCCCCGGCAGTGTCGAATGAGAGCCCGACGGAAATGGTCGAAGAGGTCCGGGCAATACGGCTGAATCTGGTGGGCGCGAAGACCGCTGATGTGAGCGAGGCCCGCGATTATGTCGAGAAAAACGGATATGCCCTTGAGGTTCTGGCCTGTCCGGAGAACTACCCCCACAAAATGCTTTGGATCGGCGGCTTCCCGGCTAATCATATTTCCAATTGGCTCATCCCGCCGTCGATGTCGAAAGAACAGCAGACTGCCTTTTCGCTGGCCGACGAAGCCGGCAAACAGGAATTGCCGTGGCGCCAGTTCAAAGCGTGCGTTATCTCGCCGGCACTTGAGATTGGAACCGTGTTCTATCCGGAGCTGGATTACTCCATGGTAAATGCGTACATGGCATACGACGACGGTCTGGATGGGCGGCCGGGTTTTACCGGCTTTCTCGCCGCCTTGGGCTGGCCAGCCTGGGATTGGGTCCGGCACTTTCCATATCGAGAACGCTGGGTCGGCAAGCTTCCGGCTCTGGCCGACGGAGACGCACACGGCGACATCGCCAAGTGGAAGGATCGCCTCCTGAAGCAGAGAGTACTTTATTTCGCGGAACGGTACGACTTTCCGCATTTTCTCGAGGCATTAAAAAACGGGCGATCCGTCTGCGTGATAAGAGATGCGGATACTTCCTCCGGCGTAGTCTATTACGGCGGTCCGGCGGCCGTGAAGTATGCGAAGAAACACCGCAGCCAATGGCAATGGTGGTAGGCCGCGACCGGCGACATAGTCTTCAGGCTATCGGCGCGTAAATCTCGGTTAGAATCTCCTCAGGCGCCACTTTTCGAGGGTCATTCAGGTACACTTCTCTGGTGGGCCCGACGACTTTCTTGTGGTTATCCGCTATCCACTTGAACAGTTTCTTGTAGGCGGCCGCACTTTTCTCGTAGGGTCCCTTGTGCACAATCTTTGCCATCCGTCCGCCGAGCAGCTCGTAGCAGGTGATGTCCTCCATTCCTTTCACCGGTTTGCTGACGGCAATGACGACCTCCACGTCGGCGCTTGCCTCCTCGTGCGCTTTCATTGCCTCCCGGGGTCTCTCGTGGCATATAAACGTCGGCCGTCCCAATATCCGGGCGCCGCTTGACTCGGCATACTCGCGTACCTTTGCGATCATGGGATCGATTTCGGCGTAGGTTCCCCGCTTCCAGATGCCCACGACCACCTGCGCTTTCACTTCCGTTACGGTTACCTCGCTCATTGCGCGACCTCGATGACAAAAAGAACAGCCACTGTGCAGCCGCCGGGGCCGCCATCTGCCGTCTCGGCAAAAAACGCGCATTTCACGGCCGTTCTGATGTCAGTTAGCCATGGAAAACCAGCGTTTGTGAGCATTTTCTTTTGACCGTTCCGTCGTGTTTGGGATACCCTTTCTACTCCATCCCGGACCCCGTCCCCTGGGGACGAGGGGCAAATGGGCCGGGCAGGATTCGAACCTGCGTAGGCTCTCGCCAACGGGTTTACAGCCCGTTCCCTTTAGCCACTCGGGCACCGACCCATTCTCAAGCTGCAAATCTGTAGTAAGCAGATGGTATTAAACCCTAAGAACGGCCGGTTGTCAATAGGCAAAAGCCAATAATTCCCTCACAAATCCAGTTCCTGTTTTGGCGAGGATCGGATGATGCTCATTTGTTCAGAACATAGAGATTGAGCTGCCGAGACAGTCTTGGTATTCTACCGGACGTGAGGTCCGGTTGCGTAGCCGGCCGCAAATTGGGGCTTTCGTGAAGGTTATACAAGGGAAAATGAGTATGAGAAAGGGCTTCGAGATGCGAAAATCTGCGAGCAGTTTGGTTTTGTTCGGAATAGTGTGGATTTTGACGGTTTCTTGCAGTGGGGCGTCCGGCGGGCCGGCCGTATTGCTCGACGATGATTTCGACGCGCTGCGGCCGGGTATGTTCTCGGCGGGCGTCATCGGTGCTCATGCCGAATACCATTATGTTGATGAAACGGCGCCCAAGGGCAACTGGGTGGTCTCTTGTTTCACCTCCGGCACGCCCGAGCAGCGCGCCTGGTGGGTGATCGAAGAAGATGGCGACGCGATGCTCTCACAGACCATCTATAACAAGCGAAACCATTCCCACCCCATGGCGTGTACCGCGGCCCAGGGCGGCGAGTTCTGGAGGGACTATACGGTTTCGCTGCGTTTTTCCCCCCAGTCGGACAAGGGGCAGGCCGGCGTGGCGTTTCGCTACCGCAACGACCGCTGCTATTATTTTTTGGGGGTCAAAGGCCCGAAAGCCGTTTTGAAGCTGGTAAAGCACGCCGTCGCTTATCACAAACCATACGAGAAGACATTGGCCGAGCGAGAATGCGTGTGGAAGCCCGGGGAATTCCTCACGGCTACGATCCGCGTCGAGGGCGGCCGGATCCGGGCGGAGCTTGGCGGTGTGATCCTGGAAGCGGAAGATTCGACTCTTGCGGAAGGAAAGGTAGCGTTGACAGCCGACGTTCCAACTAAGTACGCCTCAGTAAAGGTAACGACGAGCGCCGAAGAAAGTAAACGTGTGGAGGAAAGCATCGCCGCAAAGCAGAAGGAAGAAGCAAAACTCCAGACGGCCAATCCCAAGCCGGTCGTCTGGAAGAAGTTCCAAACCGGCGAGTACGGCGTCGGGCGCAACCTGCGGTTCGGCGACCTGGACGGCGACGGCGAGATTGACATTCTGTTCGGGCAGGTGATCCATCACGGCCCCAAGGACCGCAACAGCGAACTGAGCTGCCTGACGGCGGTGAACCTGGATGGCAAGGTGCTCTGGCAGAAGGGAAAGCCGGACGGCTGGAAGAACCACCTGACGAACGACGTAGGCTTTCAAATCCATGACATAGACGGCGACGGCAGGAACGAGGCGGTGTACTGCATGAACCAGGAAATCATCGCAGCCGACGGCGCGACGGGCGAGGTGAAATACCGCAAGCCGACGCCGTTAACGCCGCCGGGCGACCACGGCGAGCACAACATTTTTCCGCGCATCTTAGGCGATTCGCTGTTCTTTTGCGACCTGCGAGGACTCGGGCGGGACCGCGACATGATCTTCAAGGACCGCTACAGTCAAATCTGGGCTATGAACGATAAGTTTGAGGTGATGTGGACGGGCAAGTGCACGACGGGGCACTATCCTTTCGCATACGACATCGACAACGACGGAAAGGACGAGGTCGCCATAGGCTATACCATGTTCGATGACGACGGGACAAAACTCTGGTCGCTGGACGGAACAATGAAAGACCACGCGGACGGCGTCGCCATCGTGAAATTCAAGCAGGACGCCGAGCCGACGCTTTTCTGTGCGGCCAGCGACGAGGGAGCTTTCTTCACAGACCTAAAAGGCAACGTGCTCAAGCATCACTTCTTCGGTCACGTTCAGAATCCGGCAGTGGCTAACTTTCGCGACGACCTGCCCGGACTGGAGATCGTGAGTATCAATTTCTGGGGCAACCAGGGAATAATTCACTACTTCGACTCGGACGGCGAGCTGTACTATGATTTCGAGCCGGTGCAGCACGGCAGCATGTGTCTGCCGATTAACTGGACGGGAAAGAGCGAGGAGTTCTTCGTGTTGTCGCCGGACGTTACCGAGGGCGGCATGTACGACGGCCGTGGACGGCGGGTGGTGCAATTCCCGGCGGACGGGCATCCATATCAGTGCAACGCGGTGCTTGATGTCACAGGCGACTGCCGCGACGAGGTGGTGGTATGGGACCCATACGAGGTCTGGGTTTACACGCAAGACGACAATCCGAAGCGCGGCCGGCTCTACAAACCCGAGCGCAACGCCCTCTACAACTACTCGAATTACCAGGCGACAGTTTCCCTCCCCGGATGGTCGCAGTGAAAGGTCTTGTCAGAAATTTAGCCACGAATGAACACGAACGGGCACAAAGAAATAGTCAATAATCAATCACAAAGCGGGGCTTTCTTGTGCGCCCTCTTGTCATCCCTTCGACAGGCTCAGGGCAAGCTTTGAACGCAGCGCAGCCCACCCCTTTTGTCATCTTGAGCGGAGCGCAGCGGAGTCGAAAGATATGGCCTGGACTTGAAACACGGAACCACGAAGGGCACGGAGAACGCAGAGGGAATAGTGAATCGGTGAATTGGTGATTGGCCATCCTGTTATCCTGTCGAAAACATAGCCACGAATGAACACGAATTCTTCTGGCCACAGAGAACACAGAGCACACGGAGAAGCAACCGCAGATTAACGCAGATGAACGCGGATTCAGAGTTGCCGCAAAACTGGTAGGGTGGCGGCTCCTTCGACTTGAACTCAGGACGAAAGTCGTCCCACCGTCGTCGCCGTAAACCATCTCCTCTCAACGAGGTATATTCTATCACCGCCACATCCTGTCTCTCCCGTAAGGTGAGCCTGGCCATCCTTTGCGGGAGATGGCCTGCGTCACTGTTTCCTGTGTCCTGTATTCTTTTTTTAACTGTTTTTCAAAAATTTCGGCTTTTTGCATCAATATTCGCCCTGTGAGAGTCGCTATAGAGTAGAAGGTTCAAATATTTTCGCTCCGGGCAGGAAAAGTGGGTATAATATAAAGTGGCAACCTTGAGAGAGCGATAACAGGCGGAAACAGGAACCAGAGTTCTCTTTACCGGCAGATGCTTTGTGAGAGGACAACTCACCGGAGAGTCTCGGACTCTTTTGGCTCTCCATAAGGAGGACTATCGTGTACAGAAAATTGTCACTTACGGTCGTCGTCGTGTTTACCTTGCTACCGAGTGGAATGATACGAGCGGCCGGGCTTGATATCACCGCACCGAGGGATACCGTCCAGGGTGTTCCGAACGATGGAGTAACTGACGGCAGTGGAAACTTCGGCTGGCCTGGTCATGAACATCCCGCCTTAGCTATCGATGATGACACCTCGACGAAGTATCTGCATTTCAAAGGAGAAACCCAGTACACAGGCTTCCAGGTTACGCCATCAGCCGGTCAGACCATTGTGGTTGGGCTGACTTTCACTACGGCAAATGACGCGGTAGCGCGTGATCCGGTTGCATTTGAGTTCTATGGTTCTAATGTCAGCATAAATGGCCCGTACACGCTGATTGCAAGCGGCGATATAGTCGATTTCAGCCAGGCGACGCCGTGGCCGCGCTTCACAAAGAACGAAACGCCGGTTTTCTTTGATAATGATGTAGCATACGACCACTATCAAGTTCTATTCACGGCGGTTCGAAATCCCGGAAGTGCGAATAGTATGCAGATATCCGAAGTTGAACTGATAGGGAAATACCTAACCGCTGCGAACCCTGATCCGTTTGATGGTGCTGTGATTCGGGATACATGGGTAAATTTGAGCTGGTTGTCTGGAGACTCTGCCGGCTCGCACGATGTGTACTTCGGCGAGAGCTTCGCAGAGGTTTACCGCAGCGCCGGCGACACGTTCCGGGGCAATCAGCACTCGAATGATTTCCTTGTGGGTCTGCCCGGACATCCCTGTCCGGGCGGTCTCGTTCCCGGTACGACGTATTACTGGCGCGTAGATGAGTTCGACGGCGCCCTGACGCATAAAGGTGACGTCTGGAGTTTCACTATCATGCCGGCGGATGCATCGGAGCGACCTTCAACTGTATCTACATTTCACTGTATAGGAGTTTACTGGAGCCCTCAGGATGGCGGTAGTAATAATGTCTGTCAGGTGCGCTATCGTTCTCATGGTTCAACCGCTTGGAAAGAGGCCCTGTCGCTATGGTATGATGACAGAGGAGTCGGCGGATATTCGCCGGGATATCGCGGCAGTATCGTTAATCTGGATCCCGGAACGGTGTACGAGATCGAATTGGAATTGTCAAAGACCGGTACTGAGGAAGAGCTCATAGCTGAAACATGGAGTGAAGATTTTCCGATAACTAAGACTGTATATCTCCCTGCCGGAACGACTAATCAGCCTCTTGAGATAACCGAATCAGGCTCACCTGAGGGCTATATTCTCTATACGGCTCCAGCCGGTGGCGCGGCTATTGATGTTCGCCACAATCGGGATTACTGCATCACGGTTAACGCATCCTACATAATCATACGGGGATTAGACCTGAAAGGAGCGGAAGAATATGGGATACGGCTTTATGACTGCCATGACGTGGTCATTGAGGGCTGTGACATATCGGACTTCAGCAGAATAGAAGACGACGGCTGGGGTAATCGCGGTGCCGCGATATTCTCCCTTTCAACTAAGCTTGAGCGAATCATAGTTCAACGGAACAAAATGCATCATCCGTATTCTGATACGAACAGTTGGAGTGAGTATCGCGATAAGTACGGCAGTTACCATCCGCGAGGCCCAAAACCAATAGGTTATGTTAACAGCGCCGGCAACCACGTAATCCGTTACAATGAAATTTACTCAGACGGCGACCACTACTTCGAAGACTGTATTAGTTCCGGCAGTAACAATTTCCCCAACCGTGATTCGGATATTTACGGCAATTATGTTGCGAACTGCTGGGATGACGGTATTGAAGCCGAAGGTGACGATTGTAATGTGCGCATCTGGGGTAATTTTATTGAGTGGACCTA
This sequence comes from Planctomycetota bacterium, assembly GCA_043820045.1. Lineage (GTDB taxonomy): Bacteria > Planctomycetota > Phycisphaerae > Sedimentisphaerales > Anaerobacaceae > JBDREF01. The sequence continues at coordinate 9,387 of JBDREF010000357.1, forward strand.
TGTGAAGATCGCGGTTGCCCCCACGAACGTGGGGCCGGTGTATATCTGGCGGAATGTAACGGGAGTTGCGCGCAAGGACGATATCCAGCCCTGGAACGATGTATCGCGCGGCGGGTTCCTGAAAACCAGCGACATCGGCGGCGGCGGCAAGATATATGTATTTCACAACACACTCCTGCAGCCCGAGCAGCCGCGGGGCGTGCAGTATCCGCTGGGCTGCGGCAGAGGATTCGGCCACGGCGGACCGATGCTCAATACGATGAGCCGCAATAACATTCTACACATTCATAATCCCGGGGCTCCAAGCATCAAGGACCGCAACTATGACCCACTTGGCAACTACGACTATGATTTATACAACGGCTACATTGATGCCAGACCTGGCGCGGAGCGAAACGGAATCAATGGTGTTCCAATATATGACCTAAATAATGGTGATGGGGAATTCGCGCTTGATCCATTCAGTCCGGGGTATGACGCGGGCGAGGCAATTCCGAATTTCAATGACAATTACAACGGCGCCGCGCCTGATATAGGCGCGTATGAAGCCGACAGCCCACCGATGGAGTTCGGTGTTGATGCATACAAATAAGAGAATGTACGGCAGTGTCATTTTGCAGCCCTTCGAGTCGAAGATACTAATACCATGTGATTTTCAAATCCCGTAGTGTTCTCTCTGGCTCTTCTTATCGACCTTAATCCAGTTGCATAGGGAAATAGTTTTTGGCGTTGTTGAAGCAGATATCCTCTACCATTTTTCCGAGCAGATCCGAATCATTCGGCAGAAGCCCTGCATCGACGTCGCTGCCCAACATGTTGCAGAGTATCCGGCGGAAGTATTCATGCCTCGGGTACGACAGGAAGCTGCGCGAGTCCGTTAGCATACCGACGAAACGGCTGAGCAGCCCCATGTTCGAGAGCACGTTCATTTGTTCTTCCATGCCGTCCTTCTGGTCGAGGAACCACCACGCCGAGCCGTACTGCATCTTGCCGGGCACGGAGCCGTCCTGGAAGTTGCCGACCATCGTCGCACATACGGCGTTGTCCCGCGGATTGAGGTTGTAGAGAATGGTCTTCGGCAGCTTATCGTTTACATCCAGCCTGTCCAGGAATCTCGAAAGCGGGGCGGCTACCGCCATATCGCCCATCGAGTCGCCGCCTATGTCTCGGCCGAGGGCCTTGAACAGGCGGGTGTTGTTGTTCCTCAGCGCGCCGAGATGAAGCTGCTGGACCCAACCAGCTTCGTGGTCCATCAGCGCTAATTCAAACATCATCGCCGATTTGAACTTGAGGCATTCGGAGGCATCGGGCTCTTTGCCCGACCTGATCGTGTTGAAGATGTTCTTGATTTCCTTTTCGGTGTAATCTTCGGCGTATGCGGTCTCCAACCCGTGGTCGGAAAGCCGGCAGCCGTTCTGATGGAAATAGTCATGTCGGTTGCGCAGCGCCTCGATATACGCATCAAAGTCGGGTATCTCCATGCTGCAAGCCTGTTCGAGCTTGTCGATGAAAGCGTTCAGGCTGACGATGTCCTCGACGGCCATGGCCTGGTCCGGCCGAAAAGCCGTATGGACCTTGATTTCGAAGCCATCCGCCCGGATTTTCTTGTGATGTTCGAGTGAATCGAGCGGCCCTTCGGTGGTGCAGACCAGCTTGACGTTCATCCTGCGCATTATGTTTCGGACGCTGAATTCCGGCGTCCTGAGCATTTCGCTGCACGAATCGTAGATTTTTTTGGCCGTATCGGGCCCCAGGAGCTTATCAGCAACTCCGAATGGGCTTTTCAGCTCCAGGTGCGTCCAGTGATAGAGCGGGTTTCGAAGGCAGCAGGGCACTGTTTGAGCCCATTTCTCGAACTTTTCGTAGTCGCCGGCGTTGCCTGTGATGTATTTTTCCGCTACGCCGTTTGCCCTCATTGCACGCCATTTGTAGTGGTCGCCGTAGAGCCAGACCTGGGTCAGATTGTCGAAGCAGTGGTCGGTGGCGATAAGATCGGCAGGCAGATGGCAGTGGTAGTCGTAAATCGGCATCTTTTCTGCGTGTTCGTGGTAGAGAATCCTGGCTGTTTTGCCCTGGAGCAGAAAATCATCGGTAATGAATTGGCTCATATTTCCTACTTTCACCTGTGGTTTTTCGGTCGGCTACTCCGGTTTGCCCGGCCCGCCCTGTTCGTCCTGGTCGGGTTCTTCATCGCTGAATTTCTTGCGTGGCGGCGGCTTGTATGCAGCCATTTTCTGCGCCCAGTCGCTGATTTCGCTTTTGGTCTTCGTTAGTCGCTGTGATTCCTGCTTGGGCTGCTTTTTCTCTTCTTCAGTGACCTTGCGGATCCACATTGCGTAGGCGATCCATCCGATTGCCAGGACCGGTACGGCGATTATCATAAAAATCGTGTACATGGTATCTTTCCTTCATTCTTGCCGGAAATATCCCGTAAATAGCCGATTCGGCGTTGAAGTGGAATAATACTCGAAACGCCGGATAAGGTCAACACTTTGCAGAAAAAGTCGGTTTTAGCCTATGCTGAAGCAGAAAAAATGCAACCTGGCCGATGAGGCCAAACCGGTGCGAACAAAAAAAAGTGAAAAAAATTGAAAAAATTCCATTTTTACCATCAACATTTGCCCTCTGAGAATCGCTTTAAATATGCTTGGAAGGATATGAGCACAAAACCTGTTCGCGCGTGTCGTTGCCGTCGCAGGCATACGGCAATTTGTTTGTCCCAGGTGCGGAGAGCGCCGAGGGCGCGAGGAAAGGAATTTTTCGCGCCTTCGGCCGCCTGTTAAAGGAGTGTCTGCCATGCATATTGCTCATGGTGTGTTCGCCGAAGGATTGGCGCAGAAAAAGAAGCTCAAATTGACCTTTTTCAGCAGAAAACTGTGTCAAAACGTGCTTACGGTATGCGCCCCATTACATTACAGCGAAGGCAGAACCCAGGGAGACGGCCAAGACAGCTACTATTTCTGGGATTACGGGGCCAGGCGCGCCGGAAACAACCTCTTGGCCTTGTCGCCAACGGAAATACTGAGCATGGAATTGACGAAAGAGGCCTTCGATATCAACGAATTCAGCAGCACCAGCCATGCAGGACGAGATTCGACGACAAACCCCGGCGCCCGGGACGGGTAGAGTCAGGTCGCCAGAATCTGTTTCAGTCCTTTGACGAGACGGCCTATGCCTTCGGCGGCGGTGGCTTTCTGCAGGGCGCCGTAGGCGACTCGCAGGTAGCATTTGTCTTCCATTCCGAAGGTCATACCGGGGATGACCGCGACTTTGTGCTCTTGAATCAATTGCCTGACAAGCTCCATCGGGTCCAGGTTTCTGTGCACTCGGAGTAGGAAATAGAACGCACCGTCGGCGCGAGGGACGGCAACCAAATCTTCGATGCCGTTCAGCTCATCCAGCAGAATCCGGCGGATTTCGGCTGTCATTTGCAGTTTGTCACGGCAATATTCCCGGCCCGCCTCCATGGCGCCGACAGCAGCCCATTGCGAGATTACGGGCGGGCAGATCAGGATCGTGTCCTGAATCTTCTTTATCGGCATGTACAATCGCTCCGGTATTACCATCCAGCCGATCCGCCAGCTCGCAAAGCCGTAGGCCTTGGAGAGGGAAAACAGCGAAATCGTGTGCCCGCCGGCGCCGGCGATTGAACCGGGCGAGAAGTGTTTTGCGTCGTCGTACGTGAAGTATTCGTAAGCTTCGTCGCTGATGTGGTAGATGCCTTTGCTGCGGCAGATTTCGTTGACCCGCCGCAGGTCCGATTCACGATACACCGCGCCGGTCGGATTGTTGGGCGATATGGTTACAATAGCTCTTGTTCGGTCGGTAATGGCGGCTGCAATTGCCCCCGGCTGCAATTGATAATCGTCGTCGGTCGGCACGCATACGGCCTTGCAGTCGGTGATCGCCACCGCCATCTCGTGGTTGAAATAGTACGGCAGTTGGAGAATAATCTCGTCGCCCGGGTCCGTGATTGCGAGGACCGCGTTGACGAAGCCCATGTTGGCTCCGGCGGTCACGACGATTTTGCTGCCGTCCAGGCGGATGCTGTTCTCGCTATCGAGCTTTCGCTCGATTGCTTCCAGCAGTTCCGGAATACCCTGAACGAGCTTGTATTTGTGGTTCTCCGGGTCGGCTGCGAACTTGCCGATAGCCTCAATTGCCTTCGGCGGCGGGCCGTAGTATGCAACCCCCTGGCCAAGCGAAATCGTACCGGGGTTGCTGCGAATCAACTCGCCGACTACGGGTATGATCGGCGATTGCACAGATTGCATCCGGCGACTGTCGTACATCGATTCCGATCCCCGCGTCAGACCGTGTAGGTCGAGGCTGCGGTGCTTCCGCCCCGTCCCGTCCAGTTCGTATGGAAGAATTCGCCTCGCGGCTTGTCAACCCGTTCGTACGTGTGGGCGCCGAAATAGTCCCGCTGGGCCTGCAACAGATTGGCCGGCAGACGCTCGTGGCGATACCCGTCGTAGAAGGACAAGGCGGCGCTGATAGTTGGAATCGGGATACCCATCTTGACCGCGGTGGTAACGACGCGGCGCCAGGATATTTGGGCCTGCTTGACCGCCTTCTTGAAGAACGGGTCGAGCAGAAGGTTGGTCAGCCTGGGCTTCTTGTCGAAGGCTTCCTTGATCTTGCCCAGGAAGACCGAGCGGATGATGCAGCCGCCCCGCCACATGAGGGCGATTCCGCCGTAGTTTAAGTTCCAGTTATGCTCTGCGGCGGCGGCACGCATAAGCTGATAGCCCTGAGCGTAACTTATGATTTTCGAAGCATAGAGTGCTTGGCGCAGATCATCGATGAATTTCTGCTTATCGCCTCTGAACTTGGCCCTCGGGCCTTTGAGCGGCTTGGCGGCCTTGACTCGTTCTTCCTTCAGGGCCGACAGGCAGCGTGCGAAGACGGCTTCTCCGATGAGCGTCAGGGGCTGGCCGAGATTCAGCGCCTCGATTGCGGTCCATTTCCCCGTGCCTTTCTGCCCGGCGGTGTCGAGGATAAGGTCGATTACCTCGTTGCCGTCGTCGTCCTTGTAGCCGAGAATGTCCCGGGTGATTTCTATCAGGTAGGAGTCAAGCTCGCCTTCGTTCCACTCGGCGAAGCAATCGTGCATTTCCCGGTTGGTCATTCCGAGACCCTCTTTCATCATCTGGTAGGTCTCGCAGATCATCTGCATGTCGCCGTATTCGATGCCGTTGTGGACCATCTTGACGAAGTGGCCGGCGCCGTTTTCGCCGACCCAGTCGCAGCAGGGCTCGCCGTCGTCGGTCTGAGCGGCTATTTTCTGGAAGATGGGCTTGACGTGCTGCCATGCCGCCGGCGAGCCGCCCGGCATAATGGACGGGCCTCGCAGCGCGCCTTCTTCGCCACCGGAGACTCCGGTTCCGATATAGAGTTTGCCCTTGCTCTCGACGTAGGCGGTGCGTCGAATAGTGTCCGGAAAATGCGAGTTGCCGCCGTCGATGATGATATCGCCGTCTTCAAGGTGGGGCAACAGCATGTCGATGAAGGCGTCAACCGCCGCGCCGGCCTTTACCATCAGCATCACCTTACGCGGTTTCTCAAGATTTCCGACAAATTCTTCAACAGTGTGGCAGCCGATGATGTTCTTGCCTTTTGCACGGCCGTTGATAAAGTCGTCCACCTTCGATACGGTGCGGTTGAAGCAGGCTACTGTAAAACCCTTGCTTTCCATGTTCAGAATGAGATTCTCACCCATTACTGCCAGGCCAACCAGGCCAATGCCGGCTTTTGCCATGTCTTCTTACTCCTTGTTTCTTGCCAAATCCAAGTTATTGTCTGCCACTACTCTTAATCTAACTTAACGGCATTCTTGTTACAATTATGGGGATTCTGACAGCTACTGCAACTAAATTTGCAGATGGATTGGTTGCTTGAGGTCTTTTTCACAATTTTTTCTCTGAGCACATACAAACTTGCGACACGAGAGGCCATTTCCGGCGTTGTTTTTCGCTGGGGCGCACATGTTTCATCTTGTGTTCTCTCCTGATATGTACCGGGTTGCCAACCTAAATTCTCCAACACAGGGCTTGACTTGCCATATTGCTTCCTCTAAGATACTGTTCTCTATGGGATAAGCGTCTGGCTGAATCTGTGCTTATTTGTGTGTACGTGCCTATAAAGGACATACGATGAGAGATAAACCATACAAGATATACTGTGCCGGCCCTCTTTTCAATCCGAAAGAGCGGGAAGAAATGCAGGAAATTGCATCTGTTCTTGAGGAGGCCGGTTATTCGGTTTTCTTGCCGCATAGAGATGGTCTCGAGTTTGCCCTGCTTTTTCCGAGGCTATTGCAAAGGAAGGTAGCGCCCCAGCAGGCAACGGAGATCCTGAACAAGGCTATATTCTCCTTGGACGTCTTTCAGATAGCCAATAGTGATGGATTGGTCTTGAATATGAACGGACGCGTTCCTGATGAGGGAGCGATGGTCGAGGCTGGAATTGCTTGGGCCTGCAAAAAAGTCATCGTCATTTTCAGAAACGACAGCAGATCCCTCATCGAGGGAAATTGCAATCCTATGGCGCTGGGCCTTGCAGATTTTTCAGTTGTGACGACTCATGATGATGTTCTGCAGACTCTCAATGCCAAAATCTCCAAAGCGACGGAAGATATCATATTATCGCGTGAGCCTCATTTTGATGTTACTGCTAAGAACGGAAGACAGATAAGTCAGTTCTTGGCTGCACGCAGACAGGTTCCTGACATAGCAAGTTTGCTCATAGACCTTTTCGGGGAGAGGAAATGTCGAGCTTCAAGAGAGACGAGAAGGAATTATTCACAAGTAAATCCGCCACAATAGGTACAAAAGGAAGGAAGACTAAACAACCTCCCGATGACTTTCGTACTGAATTCCAGCGAGACGTACATAGAATCATCTATTCTCAGTCGTTTCGTCGGCTGAGGCACAAAGCCCAGGTCTTTTACTTTCCCCAGAATGACCACGTCAGTACCCGGATGGACCATGTGAGATTCGTTGCGTCGTCCGCTCGAACTGTCGCCCGTTGTTTAGGTCTGAATGAAGACTTGGCTGAGGCAATTGGCTTGGCCCATGACATCGGCCATGCGCCTTTTGGCCATCAGGGAGAGGGATTTCTTCAGAGCATCATAGGAAAGCACCCGCGCCTAAAGAAGATCATGCCTACCTTTTCTCATGAAATCTATGGACTCAGAGTCGTCGACTATATCGCGAAAAGAGATCGAGAATGCCCGGGCTTGAATCTTACTTGGGAGGTTAGGGATGGCATTATCTCACACTGCGGCGAGGACTTCACGACTTGCAAGCTTGAACCTGCAACAAAGAAAAGGCCTCTTGAGCGAATTCGAGCACGAGAACAAGCAGGCGCCCCTGGGACACTCGAAGGATGCATTGTCCGCCTGATTGACAAGATTGCTTATGCTGGGAAAGATGTGGAGGACGCCCTTGAGGCCGGGGTGATAAAAAGAAGTCAAATTCCTGTGAAATTCAAGAGAAGGCTTGGGAAAACAAATGGCAAGATAATCGGGACGTTTATCGAAGACATGGTTCAGAATAGCTGCGACAAGGACTACGTGGCTGTATCACCCGGATTAGGTAAACTGCTTCATGAACTCATCAAGTTCAATAACAGATACATCTACCATAGCGAACAGGCGGAAGGGTATAAGACACAAGCGAAGAAAATGCTCGAATACCTATTCAGTGACCTGCTGAAGGAACTCAAGGACAAAGAGAGATTTCGATCTTACAAGTATCCTGCTCCGGCAAAGGACAAGTCAATCCCGGATGTATACAGAGTTCTCCAGCTCTTTGTCCGTGGCGACATGAAGGATGTGTATGATCCTGGCGACCCCGACGAACTGATAGTCTTGGACTTCATCGCTGGCATGACTGACAGCTTTGCGGTGCGGTCCGTCGCTGAGATATTCATCCCAAAAACAACTGTATAATCATGTTTGGGGTCAGACGGCTAAAATCGGGCTGCATCGAGGATATCCCATAGGCGGGCCATGTCTTCCGGATCAAGCTGCATAGACCACCTTGTAAGTGCTCAGAATTCGGCGTTTGCGCCATGGATTCCGTAGCGCCTCTTTCTCAACCAGGTCCACCGAACGCCCGAAGAGAACCTCAAGCTCCTCCTTCATGTCCATCAAATCCCACAGGCTCCAGGGGGCCTCAGGATGAAAAACCACAAGCACATCGACATCGCTGTCGGGTCCGAAATCATCGCGCAGGATCGAGCCGAACAGCGACAGCTCCGTGACTTTCCATTTTCGACAAAGCTCGGCAAGCTTGTCTTGCGAAATGTCTATCCCGTGATAATTCATTTTTGTTGCTTAATCGGCCTATTCCTTTGGAATAGCCGGAATATATCCGCCGGCCAAACGATGCAGGACTTCGCCTGCGTGGTGGACGAGAAGAACCCCTTCGTCCTGCCTGTCTTCGTAGTCGGCTATATTTATATCGTGCGGATTCATATAGTCAAGGTTTACTTTTTCGCATCGCCGCTTGCCGATTCCGGTGGCGAGTACGACGTTGACCCGCGGCTTTTCCACGCCGTCGATGTACGTACCGATGCCCTTGACGTGGGTCGAGTGGGCGATAATCCCCCTGGGGACGCCTTCGAACTGGTCCATTCGCTTGAGGAAGTAATCGCGGGTGTGGTAGCCTATCCGGTCGAGAACCTTGCCGTGAGTGTAGGAAATCTCCGTAATATGGGGGGCGTAGATAATCAGAGTTCCGCCGTCCGCGATTACCGGCTCAAGTTTGTACATAACCTTGCCGGCTACCCAGATGTCGTCGTACATCTCCGGGGCGATGCCCAGAACCGTGTTGTATGTTCTGTCTGTGTAGGTGATATGCACCTGCTCGGACAGATCCGCGGCTTTTTCCCAGGCTTCGAGCGTGTCGCCGATGAAGATTCCCTTAAGTTCGTTGTCCAGCGCGACGATGGCGAACAACTTGTGCGGGACTGTAATCAGCGATGCGGCCTTTTCGACGACTTTTCTTGTTGCGGTCCATTTGTTCCCGTTCACCAGCGGGTTCGTTATTACCGCGCCGAGCCAGTGGAAGAAGTGAATAATATCATCGCCTGCGATTCCGGGGAAGATGTACTTGTGTCCGCCGGAGAAGCCCACCACCTCGTGCGGGAATACGGGGCCTAAAATGAAGAATTCGTCGTAGTCGAAAATAATCTTGTTGATCGCCACGTCCACTTCTTCACGAAAGAGGCCGCCGCTTATCTGCTCGATTTCATCGGCAGAGATCTTTCCGACGGAGGTAAACATCTGCGGCTTTTCCCACTCGTGGTTGAAGAATTTTACTGCCGCGTATTTGCTTTTGCGCTCGTCCGGCGTCATGCTCAGCCTCTTGCAGATCTGCTTTTCGCTCATGGGCTGGTGGGTGCCCAAGGCGACGAGGCAATCGAGCGCTTTTGCCTTCGGTCCCAAGAATTCGTAGATGATTTTGAACATTTCGCCTACGGGCCCGGAACGGGTGTTGTCGGGAATTATCACCAGAACCCGCTTGCCCGTATAATCGTTTTGTGTAGAGAACTGAGCAATCGCTTCGCGCGCCTGCCCGGTCTCGACGCAGTCATCTTTGTTTTGTCGTTCTATTACCATGTTCAGCCGTTCCTTACTGCAGGTCACGAGTTTCATTTCGCCGGGGCCTGGCCCCAGGGGCACGGTATTTTAGCACTTGTTCGGCTAATTCATATACTCTTATGGGTCATTGGCCGTTCATTTTCACAAATCGGGGCGAGTGGCGCAGAATCCGAGGGTCAGGCCGCCATCCACGACGATGCTTGTGCCAGTGATGTAGTCACACTGATTCGAGCTGAGGAAAACGACGAGCCTGGCTATTTCCTTTGTTGTGCCGATTCTGCCCGCCGGCACGGAGGTCAGGAATTTGGATTGCCGGTCCAGCGGGGTCAGCTCGGTGGCAATCGCGCCGGCGACAATTGAATTGGCCTGGATATTGTATTGTGCCAATTCCAGGGCCAGAGACTTTGTGAGTGTTTCCAGGGCGCCCTTTGCAGCGCTGTAATGGGCGTAGTATCGCCTGGCGTCGTATGCGTGAACGGAGCTGATATTAATGATCTTTCCGCCCGCCCCGTTGTCTCGCATGATTCGACTTGCATGTTGGGCACATAAGAAAGGCGCTCTGAGGTTGACGGAAAGCACGCGATCCCAGTTTTCCTGCGTCAGATCCAGCACAGAGCTGGGGTTCTGGGTGGCCGCGTTGTTGACGAGTATGTCGAGCCGGGAGAATTTTTGCTTTATCTGTGAGAACATTTCGTCAATCGCCGCCGGCTCCGAGAGTTCCGCTGCTATCATGACCGAATCCGGGCTGAGTTTCTTGACATCTTCGAAAGATCTGCGGAGGTCATCCGAATCTTCCGGCCCGTGGACGATCACCCGGCATCCCTCGCCGGCCAGCTCATGGGCGATGGTCTTGCCTATGCCCCGGCTCGATCCCGTAACCAGCGCTGCCTTACCTTCGAGTTCCATCTTTTTCTCCAGATGCTTCGACGAGTAAGCGGACTTCCCCGGCCGTCGGGATTTCCACGGCCAATCCGGCGTGGAGTTCTTTGCCTGTGTGTATTGTTTGCGAACCGGCCGTGACGTTGTGGACCGCATACTCGGATTCCAATTCGACCGTAAACCATTCAGGCAACGTATTCATTCTTGGCCAGTCTTTGGACAGGCCCATGTATTCGCGGTGGCGCGGTATGTCGAAAATGAGCGTTCCTTTCCAGGGCTTCTCGGCTTTCAGAACAATGGCCAGGGCATCCCCGCTCTGGGCGGCTCCGAGCTTTAGGTCGCGTCTCCACGGCCTGGCGATCAGGCCGCGAGTATGCATCAGTGCGTGCATGATGACGGTACGCACGCCGTTCGATTCGAGCTTCATTGTGCCCCAGAGTTCTGCTGTTTCGAACGGCTCGCCGGAGCGGGCGACGTTGGCGGCTACCTCGCGATCAACCCATTCGATGGCTTCGTTAATGGGCAGTCGATTGATCAGGTATATCCCGCCCTCTATGGAGTCGGCGTAGCCGTCGATTGACTTGCCTTCCCACGGATAGTCTTTGTATTGCGATTTTAGCAGGTTTCGGAGTGTTCTCTCGACCTGTGCGCGATAGACAGGTTTGCCTACGGCCATGTCGTAACACAAGAAGCCCACGTAGTTGTAGCCCCAGCCGTCGCTGAGCTGCCCTTCGTGGGTGCCGGGCTCGGCGGCGATGTTGTTTAGCATCAGGCCATCGGCGTTGAGGCCCCGCGCGAGGACCTGATCGAGCATGTACTTGATTGCCTTTCGATAATCTTCGGCCTTTGCAGGGTTTACGCTTGATTCGACCCCGAGCAACAGCCCAAGTCCGCCGATGATCTCGCACCCGTGGTCGCGCAGGCGGCTTGGTACGAAATCGCCTTTGGACAGATAGTAATCTCCGAGCCGCTCGGCCCAGGTCAGGAACTTCTCTTCTCCTGTCATCGCGTAGAGCCGGGCCAGGGCCTGGAGCTGTTCGCCGTTGACTTCGACGTTCGTCGAAGGGATTTTTCCATAAGGCGTATCGATTCGTGCATGTTTCCAGAGGTCTTCCTGTATGCCTTTCATTCGGTCGAACCATTCATCCCTGCCGGTGACCTCGACGATTGCGATCAGTCCGTCCTTGACGTACTCGGAGGCCTGGAAGACGATTTCGTCCCAGGAAAGAGTCTCGATTTTCCTGTTGTTCGCGAAATCGTAGGGTACGGGGATGCGGTCGAAGTGGTTGCAGAGCTTAATTTCGGCGTGCAGGACGTCGCGTACGGGACCGTCGAGGACCTCTTTATCGACAACATAAGCGGCCCAGACCAGGAAGGGATAGCAGTCTGCTGCGGTGTCGCGGTAGTTCCATTTGCCGTCTGCTATGTAGAGTTTTGTCGCCGGGTCGATCTGCTTTAGAGCCTGCTCGTGCAGCCAGCGGTGGACTTTGCTGAGGGAATAACCGGCTATCTCGGCAGACCTGGCGGCCTGCTCGAAAGCCTGTACGGCCGAATCTGCGCCGCGGGCACGGTTCACGGAGGCGCCGTGGCCGCAGTAAAGCAGGACGGCCCACAGCACGATGATCAATTGTGTCTTTTTCATAACAATTGGTATCCTCCCAATGTGTACCATGACCGGGTGTTCACGACGAACTATGCATATCCTAAAGCGCAGAGCGGCGAAAATCAATGGAACCGCCGTGATCCATTACCAGGTAACAAAGATTATGCTCCCCGGCTATCCGGCGAAACTCGTTTATATCCGCGGTATTGATGGCAAACATATCATAGTGCATTGGGATAGTCAGGCCGGCGTCGATATCGAGAGCCAGCCGGACCGCTTCGGCACAGGTGAAATTGCCTTCGAGGTCGAGTTTGTGCCGGAACTCGTCCCTGCCGTTGATAGGCAGAAAAGCCAGATCGATCCTGTGTTTGCTGATGCGTTCGACCTGTCCTTCGTACGGAATCGTGTCGCCGCCGTGGAATAAAGTGACGCCGTCGATATCGATTATATAGCTCAGATACGGATAGCCTTTTTGGGGGTGCCGGTCGAATTGTTCATGTTTTGCCGGTACGGCGTAAACTCGTATTCCATCCAGCCGTAATTCGTCGTCGCCTTTCATCGTATGAATTCGCTCGTCGTCGATATCGAAGCCTCGCATCGTATCGCGGGCGCACTCGGGCACGATGAAGGCAGCGCTGGGCGAGGCGGCGGCAATAACCGGAATTCCGTCGGGGTCGATGTGGTCGGCGTGGTCATGTGTGCACAGCACGATGTCGGCATGGTCAACGTCTTGCGGTTTCATCGGCGCCGGCCTGATACGCACGTGCTCATTGGGTTTGCCCCAGGTTATTCTCTCGGCGTAAGTGCTCAGGTAAGGGTCGATATAGATAATGTGCGCCGCCGACTTGAAGACGAATCCTTCCTGTCCTATCCACCAGGCTCGGAGGGCGCCGGGCTGGACACGTGTTTCGTTGATTTCGTTGACCAGTGCGTTCATGACTGACAATCGATAATCACCTTGACGGCCCCTGTTTCGCTTTTGTCACAGGCGATTTCGAAGGCCCGTACTGCGTCGGACAGGGCAGAGCGGTGCGTGATTAACGGATCCACCTTCACCTCTCCGGTTGATACCAGTTCGATGACGCGCGGAAAATCGGTGTACATGGCGTTCGAGGACGTTCTTATGGTCCGCTCGCCGCTGAGCAGCAGCGACGGGAAGCTAAGCTCGTCTTCTTTCGAAGCCATCAGAACCAGCGTCCCGCCTTTTTTGAGGATTTTCAGCGATTCGAGAATACTCGCCGATGTACCGACCGTGTTAAAGGCAAGATCGACGCCCTGGGAGCCGGTCTTGTCCATTACAATGTCGTAGAGAGATGATGAGCCTGCGCTGAGGTTTAAGGGATAATCGACGCCGATGCTTTCGGCTATGGCGATATTCTCGGCGGCAATATCGGTGATGAACGTGCGAGTTGCGCCATAAATCTTGACGATCTGCGCTATCAGCAGACCGATAGGACCGGCGCCGAGAACGGCGACTTTGTCGAGAGGCTTCGGCCCGCCGACATCTACGGCGTGAATGGCTGCAATCAGCGGATCGAAGAACGTGGCCTGTTCGTCGGTCACGTTTTCCGGCAGCCCATAGACCTGACTTGCGAACGCAGGACAATATTCGGCCATGCCGCCGGGATAGAAGTCCATTTTGCCCCAGCCCTGTCCGTGGCCGAGATGCTTCGTCCGGTCGCACAGGTTCTCGCGGCCGTTCAGGCAGAAACTGCATCGGCCGCAGGTGATAAAGGTATTAACACCGACACGCTTGCCGACCAGATGAGCATCGGCCTTGTCGAAGACCTCGCAGACGACGCCCGTAAGCTCGTGGCCGAGGATTATATTCGGCGGATTGTCAACGTGACGGCCGAGAGTCTGCTTGGCCCAG
>JBDREF010000358.1:0-11850 GCA_043820045.1 Planctomycetota bacterium
CCTTCGGGAAAATGTTTTCTAGTGGTTTAAGCGAACTGAGAATCCTTTCAGGAAGGTTGCCTCGATAATAACCTAACTCAATTGCTAAACGCGTGGCATGTTTAATGACCTGTTCTTGTCGTTCAACATGTCCGAATTGAGATCCAAGATAGGCCGGTATTCTCATGAAAATCGATTCAGTTTGGCTATCTCCAGGGCGCAAACGGACGAATCTCCCATAGACAGGTTGAAAGCCCATCCCTGTCGTTGGCCTCTTGAAGCGCGCACTTATCGTAAGAGTGTTTCCGTCTTCGGCTATTAGTACACCGGCGCCCATACCAAATGTGCTGTCAGAGAATTTGTACCCTCCAACAAGAATCCAGGCGTCATCTTCAGAATCGTTTCGAATCTCATATCGCAGGTTGAGACACTTTTCATTTAGCTCTATGTCTAATACAATGATTGTTAGTCGTCCGTTGTTTTGATCCGAACTTAAATCGGCTTTGGATTCTGATTGTGACCGTGCTGGTAACAGGATGCAGAGCATCAGCACTGCGATGATGATTGTGTGTTTGTTCATTTCAGTCCTCTCCCTTCTGGTCAGGCACTTTGAGATACTCGGCGAAGGTCTGCGCTGTATCCGGTTGTGCCGGTTCTTATTTGGCGCGGCTCGTCCTAAAATATGCGGACGAACGCTACGCCGTGTCTTGGTATTCTTGCTTCGAAGCTCTCCCTGTATGTGCCGAGGTTCTTCTGCCGCCATAGGTCGCGGACTCGGTGCGGGCCTTCAATTCCGAGGTCCTCCCATGTGACGGCGATATCGATTGGCGTCTCGGCGGTACTGAACAGGCCCACGGCCTTCGAGCCGTCTTCCATGTCCTTGGCCATGATGAAATAATCATCAGTCTTGGCGATGATGGGAGCCTGTTTGCCCAAGGCGTCCTGATCTACCTCGATGACTTCGGCGTTGCACAGGATGTTGAGCGTGAAATCGTCGAGCTTGTCCATGTCGCCCGAGAAGATCAAGGGGGCCGCCATCAGGCACCACATCGACATATACGAATACTGCTCGCTGGGGGTAAGGCTGGTGGGTTTGCCCTCGGCCTGTTTGTGCGCATCGCCGACCCAGCCGATGAGGATATAGTCCGGGTCGTTCCACTGGCCCGGCTTGGCGTACTGCCAGTGCTGGGCGTTGCTCAGGCCGATGTTGTAGAATCCCGGCAGCGCGGTGTCCTTGGCCAGGCCAAGATCGCCGGTCGTTCGCCAGCAGTTTCCGCCGACCTCGCCGCCCCAGGTCCAGACGTCGCCCATTCCATATTGACAGAGGTTGAAAACGATATCGCGGTCGAGTTGCGGCAGAATATCGCCCATTTTTATATAGGGCCTCTGCACTTTCTCTGCGCCCTCGCCCGTGGCGACGCTGGTGTACGAGCACCAGTCGTATTTGAGGAAATCGAAGTCCCACTCGGCGAACTTTTTCGCGTCGATTTCCTCGTGTTCGTATGTCCCCGTGTACTTCTGGCACGTCAGCGGGCCGGGCGATGTGTAGAGTCCGGCCTTAAGCCCTTTGGCGTGGATGTAATCGGCAAGGGCTTTCATGTCGGGGAAGTGCCGGTTCGAGCGAATTGCGCCATCGGCGTCGCGAGGCTCGCCGCCAATCATCGGGTCTGTGTCATCCGGCTTAACCATCCAGCAGTCGTCGATATTGACGTACTCGTAGCCGAAGTCGGCCATTCCCGATTCGATCATGGCATCGGCTGCTCGCCGCATGTGCTGTTCGGTGACGCGCCAGTAGTGGATGTACCAGCTATTCCAGCCCATCGGCGGAGTGAGGGCGAGGGTTTCGCCCACGATGATTCTAAGAGGCCGCTGTGATGAGCCGTGACGGTTCTTTGCTTTGAGCGTGACCGGGTATTCGCCGGTTCGTTGCGGCGCGGTGCCGGTAATGATGCCGGTCGCCGCGTCCAGTCCGAGCGTTCGGGGCAGGTTCTCAGCGCTGAAGGTCATGGGTCTGTTGCCGAGGCACGGGATGCGGTAGATAAAGGGCCGGCCGGGCCGGCAGCCGTAAACCTTCGGCCCGTTTATCTGCGGCTTCGGGCCGGGCTTCGGCGTCAGGATCACATTGCCTTCTGCGACGACCAGCTTGTTCGATTTAACGGATGAAATGCAACCTGCGAGCTGCGCGGCAAGAACGGCGGAGATGAGAAGTGGCATACAGGTTGAACGAACGCGTTGTTTACGAATTCCAGACATTATTCTTCTCCCTAATAGCTGTTATGGATATCGGCTGTGCCGCGTGCTCTAAAGCAGGGCGAGCCAGCCGCCGTCAACGTATATGATCTGGCCGGTGATAAAGTCTCCGGCGCTCGAAGCGAGCAGGACCGCCGTGCCCGCAAGGTCTTCTGGTTGACCCCATCTTGCGAGCGGGGTCTTCGTAAGTACCCACCGGTTAAAATCCTCGTCTGTCTGGAGCGGCTCGGTAAGCTCGGTGGCGATATAACCGGGGCCGATTGCGTTTACGTTAATGTTGTACTTTGCCCATTCCACCGCCAGCGTTTTGGTGAGCATGAGCAGGCCGCTTTTGCTGCTGCCGTAGGCCGCGGTTGTGGGCCGGGCTGCGTGACACGTCAGCGAGCCGATGTTAATAATCCTGCCCGCTTTGCCCGCCTGTTTTCGATGACGGCAAAACGCTTGTGACAGCATGAGCACGGAAGTCAGGTTGACTTGGATGACGCGATTCCATGTCTCGATGTCAACGTCCTCGGCCGCGCCGCGAACCGTCATCCCGGCACAATTGACGAGAATGTCGATGCCTTTTGTCTCGGCGAGGATGTTCTCGAAAAGCCCCTCTATGCCTTCGGCGTTTTCCATGTCGAATGGAAAGCCCCATGTTTTTCTGCCGGTTTCGGCCTGAATCCGTTCCGCCGCCGCCTCGAGCTGCTCTTTCGTGCGCGCCACAAGTGCGATGGCCGCCCCATGTTCGGCCAGACCCTGCGCGATTGCAAGGCCTATGCCTCTGCCGCCGCCGGTAACCAATGCCGTTTTTCCCGATAAACTGAAACGCCTGCTTTCCATGGCCACCTAATAAAGCAGAAAAGCCGTCATATAGCAAGACGGAATACGTCAATTCCAGGCCCGGAGGGCTTCGAGAGCTGACCTTTCCGAATCGCCGGGTAATGAGTTTCGGTATAAAAAAAGCCCCGCTCGTCGCGGGGCTGAGGTGGTCACAGGAATAATCTGACGGGCTTGTCTACTTTTGTTCCGTTAATTTCAGGATTACGGAGTACTGGTATCGGCCTCGTCTTACCAACAGAAGAACGCGTCCCTTTTTCTTTGCATTCTTTATTGCATCGTTGAAATCTCTGGTATTCTTGACTTCCTGCAGGTTGACTTCCTTGATCAACGCCCCCGGCACGATGCCGTTGCGGGCTGCTTCGGAACCGGGTTGGACTTCATCTACGATGACTCCGCTCTGACCCTCGTAGCCGTAACGCGCGGCCACTTCCTCAGTCAGGTTCTGCACGCTGAAGCCCAGTTCATCGACTGTCTCCGGCTGAAGGTTCCCGCTTAGTTCCGCCGCCGAAGGACGTTTACCCAGTTCGACAGTCAGAGGCTTTCGTTTTCCATCCCGCCAGACGATCAATTTGACACTGCTGCCCGGCTTTAGCATTGCTATTCGATTGCGGAAGACGTCGGCAGATTCCACCGAATCGCCGTTTAGTTCGACAATTACGTCGTTGTGTTTCATTCCACCCTGGGCGGCCGGAGAATCCTCGGTGACCTCGGTGACGAGAACGCCCTTGGCGCCCTCTTCAAGGCCAAAAAACGGGGCCTTGTCGGATGTCAGGGTTTCGGGCATGACGCCGAGAAAGCCGTGCTCGACGGTTCCGCCTTCGATGAGCTGGTCATAGACGTGCTTGGCCATATTTATGGGAATCGCAAAGCCGATCCCGATGTTGCCCATTGAGCCCACAATTGCAGTATTCATCCCGACGACTTTGCCGTCGAGGTTGATCAAAGGGCCGCCGGAATTGCCGAAGTTTATGGCCGCATCGGTCTGAATGAAGTTCTCGAGAGTCGCCAGTCCGAGACTGCTTCTGCCGGTGGCGCTTACGATGCCGGCTGTTACGGTATGGCTCAGACCGAGCGGATTGCCGATGGCGAGCACCCACTCGCCGACTTCAAGGGTGTCGGAGTTGGCCAGTTCGAGATAAGGCTGTTTGCCGGCATCTATTTTCAGGACCGCCACGTCGGATTCCGGGTCTGTTCCGATGATCTTGGCGCTAAGCTCTCGGTTGTCTGCAAGCTCGACGGTGACTTTCTCAGCACCGTCGACGACGTGATTGTTTGTCAGGATATAACCTTCGGCCGAAATAATAAATCCGGAGCCCTGGGCGATTTGCGGCTCCTTGTATCGGCGTTCCGGCTGGTTTTGACGAGGCGAGGGTTGTCTGAAGAAGTAGAAGAAGTCGTCGCCGAACGGCGAGTCCTGCGGCATTGAGTAATCCCGAGTGACGGTTTTCTCGGCCTTGACTCCGACGACGGCGGGCGAGGTTTTTTCGGCGATTGAGGCGAAGGCCTTACCCATCTGTTTCAGGGTGGCGACGCTGCCCGGGTCCTGTGCAAAGGCCGAAGGCGGGACGACGAAAAACAGCAGTAGGAAGAGGGTTGAGATTACGGGATAACGAGATGAACTTGTCTTCTGTCTGAGATTGCGAACCTGCATTATTAACTCCCATTTACTGTTACGTTGAATAAGACGGCGACAAAGGCCGACAATGTTACAGCCACAAATGCTCAATTGCTATACGATTCTATCGCAGGAAGGTTCAGCCCGTCAAAGGCTTTTTTGGTATTACACTTCCATTTGTCTTGCCGGAGTGAGCTGAAAAGGGGCGATTGGCTCTGCCCTTTCTCGCGGCGTGCTCGGCTCTTGGCTCGGAAAACAGACGGGATGGGTCCGAAATAATAATGATATGGCGATTGATAATAGGCTGCCGGCGGTTTATAATCACCCATATAAGAATGAATAAGCTTGTGTCATAATTGGGAGGTTCATAAATATGAAGTTGCTTTGGATTTTTAGGGCCATCTTTCTTGTCATCGTCGTGGCGGTTCTGTTTGTCAGCATTAGCTCGCCCAAAATGCAACAGGATGAAAAGGGCGAGCCTTCGAAGGATGCATACGATGCGAACTTGCTGGCGATTATCTGCAGCAGTATAGGATTGGCAGGGTTCGTTCTGGCGCTGGATGTTCTTACACCCAAGAAGAAGCTCAGCGCTCTGGCCGGAGTGTTTTTCGGCCTGTTGGTCGGCCTGCTTATTACGCGGGGGCTGGGGCCTGTGGTGGATATGGTAACCGATACCTTCAGTATTCCTATAAATGCGGCGGCGGTTGCGGCAATCAAGTGGGCCCTGGCCATATGTATGTGCTATCTTACGATAAGTATTGTTATGCGGACCAAGGACGATGTACGATTCGTGATTCCCTATGTTGAATTCGCCAAGCAGACCAAGGGCGCGCGGCCGCTCGTGCTGGATACCTCGGCAATCATTGACGGCCGGATAGTGGACCTGTGCCAGAGTAAGTTGTTTGATGCCCCGCTGGTTGTCCCTCGCTTTGTGCTCAACGAGCTTCAGCTCGTTGCCGATTCAGCCGACAAGCTCAAACGCAACCGCGGCAGGCGAGGACTCGACATACTCAACAAGATGCAGATGGACCCGGTTATCGACGTGGAAATCGACGACACCGTGCTGACGGAAGTCGAGGAGGTCAAAGGGGTCGATCAGAAGTTGATGATGTTCACCAAGGCCTGCAATGGACGACTGGCGACGACGGACTACAATCTGAGCAAGGTCGCGCGCGTGCGCGAGGTTGACGTGGTGAACATAAACGATTTGGCCAGTTCGCTCAAGGTCGTTGCTCTGCCCGGTGAGACGATGGAAGTGAAGATCATAAAGCCGGGCGAAGAGGCCGAGCAGGGCATCGGCTATCTGGATGACGGGACAATGATCGTTGTTGAAGGCGGCCGCAACAAGATCGGCCGGGAGCTGCTCATCAGTGTAACCAGTTCGCTTCAAACCTCCGCCGGCAAGATGATTTTCGGCAAATTCGAGGGCTTTGTGCAGGAGACAGGCTCGGAGAATCGGCGAAGGCCGTACAGAAGGTCGCCCAGACCTAATTCGTCAGGCGATAGCAGGGACAGAAGCTCATAGCCCGTGACTGCCCGGCCATATCGAGCATAACTCAATTGACGACACGTAGTTAGGAATCGGCGCCGGGCGGGTCATCTTTGAGTTTCCACTTTTTTGTTAGTTATTCGCCACTGCGCTTGAAGCACCGCGTCTCTTTTCGAGACCTTAGACCGCATCTCACAAACGCCGCGAGGCCGAGCAGATACCCGGCGGCAAAGAGCGGTTCGTAGAAGTATGACGCGAAATCCTGCTCGGTGATATGCAGACCTGCAATGCAGAAAGATACGACCATGATAACGCCGGAGAGAAAGAAGGCGAGCCAGTCTGCTGAAGTGACCTTGATGGCTATGTTGCGAGAGGACAGGTAGAGTATCGTCACGGCAAAAGCCAGCCACGAGATCGAGATAAGGACGGGATAAAGAACGGGTGACGCCCAGGTTACGGGTATTAGAAACAGTATATCCCAGTCCATTATCGAGGCCGGCCAGTCGAGCAGGACTTTCAGCCAGACATAGTAGAAGATATCCCAGACGGCGAAAATAATCAGAAAATATGCGATTCGGCGGCGAAGGTCCCGGCCGAACAGCCATGCTCCGGTGAAGATCAAGACAATGGTCGCAGCCTCTCTGCCGATTTCGGTCAGCAAGAATCGCCTCCAGAGCGGACCGATGCCGAACACAGCGAGGGGGAATGTGAATCCGTCGGGATAAAAGATTTCTCTCAGATAGACCACGACGGCGGCTTCGATATATCCAAACGCGATGCCGAAGACAACGACAATACAGAGTCTCTTGAGTGTCGCGGCGAACGCCTCGGGCGGCGCGTCCGGGAGTCTGTCATGTACGCACATGCCGTCACATTCTCCGCAGTTCTTCCAGCATTGCCGGAATTATCTGGCTTTCCGGAACCATGGAGATTCTCCGGCCGTCGCGGTAGATATATGCCTTGTCTTTTGCGGCGCAGATTGCCAGATCCGCGTCGGCAGCTTCGCCGGGACCGTTGACAACGCAGCCCATAACCGCGATACGTAGCGGCTTATCGATTCGGCGTATGGCTCTTTCCACCTGGTGAGCCAATTTGATGAGGTCGATTTCGGTCCGGCCGCAGGTCGGGCACACTATCAATTCCGGGCTCGAACGTTCATGAAGACCGAGAGAGTTCAGAATCTCTTTTGCAATCACAGCTTCTTCCACGGGATCGCCGGTGGCGCTGACCCTGATGGTGTCGCCTATGCCTTCGGCGAGAAGCGTCCCTAAAGCTACGGCCGACGGTATCCTGGCGTCGTCGGGCAGGCCCGCATGCGTCAGGCCGAGATGGATAGGATAGTCGAAGGTCCCGGCGATGCTGCGGTTGATATCGATAGTCCTCGCAACATCGCTGCTCTTTGCGCTGAGAACCAATTGACTGAAACAGCGATTCTCGAACAGCCGGACATATCCTTTCATCTCCTTGAGCATCAGCGCGGTACGTTTCGCGGGCGGGACAGGTTCGGCCTTCAGGTCCCTGATGCTCGCCTCGTTGACCCCGATGCGGATAGCTGTCTTGTGCATTTTAGCTGCGTCTATTATTCGCAGTATGTCTTTTCGATTCTTTATATTGCCGGGATTAAGTCTTATCTTGGCGGCGCCGGCTTCTATTGCTTCGATAGCCCGGTCGGGGCTGAAGTGCACATCTGCAATAAGAGGGACATCAACCTTTTGGACAATCTGTGCAAAGGCGGCGGTATCGGCTCGTCTGGGTACGGCGATTCTGACCAGCCCGCAGCCGGCTTTAACAAGCTGCCTGACCTGCTTTACGCACCGGCCGATGTCCGTCGTGGGCACCTTCGTCATTGACTGGATGACGATTGGGGCCGAAGAGCCGATTTTTACGGAGCCGACTTGAACGGTTCTTGTTTTTGTTCTTTTAATCACGTCGGAATTATTATTTATTTACTCCCGGCGCGCCGGGATTGAATATTGATTCCGGAAGCGAGCATCGAGCACAATAATAAATAATAAATAATAAATAGTAAATAGTAAATAAGCGATGCCGGATTACTTTTTCACCCACTTGAGCTTCGCTATGCGGATTCCGTCCAGGGCGCCCTGGTTGAGTGCGGCGATATAATACTCTCCCTGGTAATAGATGATTTCCGGCGCTGCAACGGGCAAGGTACAGAGGAAATACCTCTGGTCCTGATTGATTCCGAACATCGTTGGGTCGTTTGAGTAGTAGATGCTGGTCTGGGGGGCTCCTCTGTCTCGGATGTTCCCGCCTTTGGATGCGCCATAGGTCTGTGTCTTGAAAAGGTAGAAGTCGCCGGAGCCGAGCTTAATGACGTGCGGGCACTCGGACTGGGTCGCGCCGGTGCCGGCCTGTCCGCCGAAGGAAACGACCGCCGATGGGCTCCATATTTCGAAGTCCTCAGTGGTGCGAACATAGACCATGCCTTGTCGATTCGGGTAGGCGGTGTAGTAGGCGAACCATTTATCGGCATGCCGCAGAAGCATCACGTCGCGCGTGTTGTTGCCGGGACCCTCGGTGAACATGGCCGTCTTGCCGCTTTTCTGGATTACTCGTTTGAAGTTCTTGCCGTCCTCACTTGTTGCGTGACAAATGTTCACCCAGTCGCCGTAGAACATGTGGTAGGTCTCGCCCACTTTGGCCACGTGCGGTGCCTGCAGCCCGCCGGGCGTTTCGCCTAACGAAGGGTCGGCCTCCATGGCGATGCCCATGGGCTTGAAGTCGGTGTCCGTGAGATTCTTCCCCTCCCAGCGGTAGAAGAATCGAGTCCTGCCGCCCTCGCCGCCGGCAGTCGTGTTGCGAATGCAGGACCATAGTTGCCAGGTGCCGTCCGCCGCCTGCCAAACGGCGAAGTCAACCGGCTCCTGCCTTTCAGTAGCGTATTTGTGGTCCTTCGGGTTGCCCGCCACTTGCCACCATGGGCCGTCGATTTGCGGCACGAGAACTTGGTTGGATATTTCGGTCGCGTACGCGACCGCGCCGATGAGAAAAATCGAGATCAGCGGCAACAATGAGCGTTTCATAATTGTCTTCTCCAAAAATGTCCAGCTCACGCACAAGCCGGCGAATGCGTCACTCTTCGTGAAGAACACTCGTGTGCCTTTTCGCCGGGGTCTCCTATTTGCTCGTTCTGTAAGCCGTTTCCGGGGAAGAAAGGCCACTAATACCTGCCTGCTGGCTCTTCGTATAGTACTTTCGGTTCAAAACTCCGCGAACTGTCCAGGCGAGGCCGACGCCGATAAGGATGAGGGCAACAAACTGGCCCTCCCGCCCGACCGGTACCATGAAACTCCAGCCCAGGCCGATTACCAGCAATGCGATTCCGATGGTGAGGTTCTTGATCCACAGTGTGCCGTTTTGTTTGGGAGGCCGCAGATCGGACAGCGGCGTTCCTTTTTCGATGGCTGCCATGATCTGTTTATGTTCGAGACGCTTTTTGAGGTAATAAATCACGCCTATGACGACAACGGGCGCTGCACAGCCGATCAGTATGAAGAACACTCCGAATGCTTCTTCTGGCGACATTGTCTCTATCCTTTCAATTTTCCGTATACTTATGTTTGTCTTCTTCTGCTACTTAAGGTTTATCGAGCCGCTGCTCGTGCGAAGATTCAGCTTCCCTTTTCCCTGACCTATCGTTCCGTTGAGCTTCTTCTTGCTGATCTGGCCGCTTATCGTTATTGGCAGGTCTGTTCGTATTGAGCCGTAGCTGGTTGACAGATCTACCCGGCCGGAGAAGTCGCGCGGCGACCGAAAGTCCACGCTTCCGTATGACGTGATCAAATCCGCAACGATTTCGGCCGGCGCTGAGTCCGAGCAATCGATGTCGATATTTCCGCTGCCGGATTTGGCGATAAGTTCGGCAGTTGCGATCTGTCGACCGGTGATGCGCCCGTAGGAGGTTGATATATCCGCGGCATCGGCTGTGGCGTTTGTGACGTTGATGCTTCCGCTGTCTGAGTGAAGCTTGAGTGACTTGCCCTTGAGATTCTCGGAGGCGATAGAGCCGTAAGATGTTTGCGCATCGCAGTGGCCGAAAGAGGCGTTCGAGAGCCTGATCTTGCCGCTGCTGGTCTTGAGTATGATATCGCCGTCGGATATATCCTTGCATGTGATCTCGCCGTAGGAGGTGTTCAACTGGACCGAACCCCTGGCACGCTCGACGGTAATCGAGCCGCTGCTGGATTTGACTTTGATATTATCGCCTGCAACGTTCTTGCAGGTGACAGAGCCGTAGGACGTATCCAAGTCAACCGTTCCTTCGATGTTCTCGGCGCTGATTGAGCCGCTGCTGGTTTTGCCGCTTACGCTGCCGTTGATATTGCTCAGCTTAATTGCACCGTACGAGCTGGCACATTCGATGTTGGTCTGCTTCGGAACGGTAATGGTATAGCTGATTCCTATCGAGGTGTTGCGTTTTCGCGGCGGCTTTTCGGCTTTGACCGTGAGTCTGTCGCCGACCTTTTCAAGCTCTATCTTCACCTGTTCGGCCAATTCCCGGGCTTGCTCTTCGGTGGAGGCTCTGCCGCAGATTACCGCGACGACGTTGCAGTCAGTGACGTCTGCGCCGACAATTGTGACAGAACCGAGGCTGGTTTCGGCAACGACGGTCGAACCCGCCGCAAGGGGCGTTTGCTGCCGGACGGTTCTCTCGCATTTTGCCTGCCCCCAGTCGCCGCCTATATGGATATCACAGCCGACGGCGATCAACAGCGGGCAGAGGCAAATGCCCAGAGCTAAGATTGTCCAATAGTTCCTCTTCATTTTCGGTTCTCCCGATTTTGGCTTGGCTGGTTTGTTATTTTATTCTTATCGAGCCGTTGTGAGTTTCGAGATGCAGTTTGCCCTCACCCGTACCAATCGTGCCCGTTATTTCACTCTTGCTCATTTTACCGCTAATGGTTATTGGCAGGTCGGTATGTACTGAGCCGTTGCTGGTCGAGGCCCTGACATGGCCGGAGAAGTCGGGCGGGGCAGCAAACTCGATGCTTCCATTGTAGGTGACTATCGATATGTTGCAGACGGACTGGGCGGCCTCGGAGTAGAAAGCCTTGACGCTGCCGTTATGTGTTTTCAACTGGGCATCGCCCGAGATTTCCCTGGAGGTGATAGAGCCGTTGTGGGTCTCAAGAGTGGCGCTGCCGTCAACCGCGGTGGCTGTCACTTTGCCGTTGTGCGTGATAGCGTCAATAGTGCCTGTTATATTTGTGATTTCCACGGCCCCATTGTGCGTGGTGAGTTTCAAATTCGTCTTATTCGGGACTGTGATATCGAGGCTGACGCTTACAGACTGGTTCATTCTGAGAGTAGGCTTTTCAATTTTGGCCGTCAATGTGTTGCCCGATGGTTCGAGGGTTACTTTTGTCTTCTCGGCGATTTCCTGGGCCTCTTCTTCGGTTCCGGCCTGGCCAACTATTGTCGCCGTGACGCTACAGTCGCTGACATCTGCACCCTCTATGGTGATTGATCCGTTGTGGGTCTGAGCGGCGAAGGTCGAACCCGCTGACAGAGGCGCTGAGAGCTGGACCGTCGTCTCATATCTTGCCCGCATGGCACAGCCAATGTTGATACAGCAACCGGCAAGAATCGCTGCCAGAGACAGAGAAAACACCAGTGATACTCTCGCGAAATGGGAATTTTTCATTTTTAACTCCTTTCGATTTGAACCCGT
>JBDREF010000359.1:0-6602 GCA_043820045.1 Planctomycetota bacterium
GTCAGTACCTACTATCCGAACTGGAACCATCAGCTTGAAGAGAAGTACATCGCCGATTACGAAATATCGATGAACGCGCGCGTCGGGTCTCTATCGCCCGGTCAGAGGCAGAAGCTGGCGATACTGCTGGCGATAGGCTTCGAGCCGGAGCTGCTGATACTCGATGAGCCGGCCTCGACGCTCGACCCGGTAGCACGCAGCCGGTTCCTGGACCTGTTGCTGCAGATCATCCAAAACGAGAACCGCACGATCATCATCTCATCGCACATTCTAAGCGACGTGGAAAAGATAATCGACCACGTGGTGATAATGAGAGCCGGGCGAATACTGCGCGATTGCAGTTTTGACGAGCTAAAGGAAGAATTCTGCCGTGTTCGCATCAGCGCACTGAGTGGAGAGTTGCCGAGCAGTCTGCCTTACGCAAATATAATTACGCACCAGCGAAGCAACGGCCAGGCCTTAATAACCCTGAAGAACACTACGCGAGAGCAAATCGAACAGACAGCGGAGCACATGAACTGCCAGGTCGAGATTCAGACGTTGCCGCTGGAAGAAATCTACAGATTAATCGTGAGCTGAGACGCGAGTGAGAGTGCACGTGCAAATAGGACGGAAAGAGATGAGCAATCTTACTGCCAACCTGAAGCATCTTTATCTCCACCGAAGCTTTTGGGTCATATATGCGATGTTGGGATGGTTGGTTCTTGTGAGTGCAGCAGGGACTCTGGCCAAGGATTCAATGGAAGGGGGTGAATTCATTGGTCTTGTCGCAATACCATCCATGATGGGCTTCTTCACGACTTTACAACAGGTGGACGTGTTGTCCAAGCCTTTTTCGTACTGTTTGCCGGGACACAGAAAAGTGCCGAGGCACGTCATATTCTTCCTGGCAACTGTGACCAGTCTTCTGGGATCAGTCCTTTTCATCGCGTATCCCGATTTGCATCGCGGGCAGCAGGTGCTGGTGTTCTGTTCGGGATTTTTTGCCGGTGTGCTCCTCTTTTGGGTCGGGGTTATGTTTGCCTTCAATGTCAGGAGTTCTGCATCCTGTATAGGATTGCTGTTGCTCGTCTTCTTCGGCGGGGGATTCATTGACCTGCACATAATCATGGAGCGTATCATTGTCGGACATCCGTTCGCTGTCATATTGTCAAGTGTTCTTGGTAGCCTGGCAGCATGGCGATTGCTGGGCGATCCAAACCGGGCTCGGCGGCATTGCGGCGTGCCAATATTGCCGGCTATCGACGCGTGGAATCGGAAAAAGGCGCAAAGGTACTCACAAGCCCGCGCCGAGGCTGTGAATAAAAAACTTAAAGGACATCCGAGTCCATGTGTAGAGGAGTTCTTCCTGGCCCGGATAAACAGGTGCAGCTACGGGGGCCCGGGACGATACATTTGGGGCGGACTATACACCACCTTTGGGATGGCCCTCTCTCAGTGGAAGGCATGTCTGTTAGGCTTGCTCATGGCGTTGTCGGTAGTGCTCTTCTTCAGCTATATAAGCCCTGGCGCAACGACCGTATTCTTCTGTCTCGCAGGGGCGGCGACGGCCGTACTCGTGAGATTACCGGTATATGGGAGCATCCCGGCTCCCCTGGGAAGATGTGAGAGATTCGCAGCCGCAATTGTCGTAGCTGCCATAATTGCGCTGTTGACTGTCGCGGCGATGGCCATCGTGTCGGTCCTGTCTATAACATTAGAGCCATTCATGCCGCTCGTCAGACTGCAAGGCAGTACTTACACGTTTCATCCGGCGAATGTCCGACACGTGTTTCTTCCTTTGACAATAGTCCCCATTGTCTTTGCCCTTGGGTTCTGTTTCCATAGAGGACGGCTCTCCGCCGGTTCATCGACTATTCTTCTACTCGCGATGCCGGTCTTGATGGCAATGCCTTGGCTTATGGCGATTGTTGCTATAACCAGGCCAATCTTTCTTGTGGCAATATTGGTCGTGAGCTGGCTGATATTTGTCGTGGCGTTGCGGTACTTCTGCATGAGGCGGTCGCTGGTCGGGCAGAGCCGGACTTATTGATAGATTGTTGACCTATGCTTGCGAAAGGTTTAGAATGTGACCGTCGATCCGAAGAGCTGTTTCCTGCTTTGGGTAGTGGTCAAAGGTGAACAAGAGATTGGTTGAGCCCAGCAATGAAAAAGAATCTTGAACAGATTGCCGGGGAAGACGGGCGCTTTAGTGCCCCGGCGATCCGGTTTGTTTATGAGGGGCTCGGCTATACGGCCAAGAACGTCGCCACGGAGCCCAAACATGTCAGCGGGCAGACGCTCTGCGAGGGACTGAAGAAACTGGCCCTGGAAAAATGGGGCAGATTGGCGCCGCTGGTCCTTAATACATGGGGCGTCGAGACCACCCGTGATTTCGGGGAAATCGTCTATCTAATGATAAAGCACCAGTGGATGAGCGCCCAGCCCAACGATGCGATAGAGGACTTCGACGACGTTTACGATTTCAAAACCGTCTTCAAAGAGCAATTCGAATTCTAAAGGATTCCAGATAGCTATGTTCAGACAAACAGCACAAATATGTGTCCTCTTTGTGATTGTCTGCATTGCGGCGGTACCAAGCAGCGCCGCCCGCAAAGTAACCATCGCCTACGATGAAGACAATCCCATGATGGCCTTCGCAGTCGGAGACATCAGTAAGGCCCTGCAGCAGTTCGGATACGAAACAGGCCAAACGGATGCTGACCTGCATATCGCATTCGAACGCTTCGAGCCGGGCATGGGACCGCAGTCATTCCGCATACAAAAGGAAGGCGACCGGGGAATCCGGATCATATACGGGGACTCCCTCGGCGCCATGTACGGCGGTCTGGAATTAGCGGAAATGATCACCTTAGGCGGCGGACTCGACGCCGTACAGGAGATAACGCGCAAGCCGTACGTGCTGCGACGCGGGCTGAAGTTCAACATCCCCTTCGACGGGCGCACGCCGAGCTATGACGATACCGGCACCGCCGCCCAGGAGAACATTGTCGTAATGTGGGATTTCGAATTCTGGCGGAACTTCATCGATACGATGGCTCGGAATCGTTACAACGTGCTGTCGCTGTGGACGACGCACCCATATCCAGGCATTGTGAAGCTCCCCAAATATCCGGGCGTCAATTTCGACAATGTGGGACGTGTCACGCAGCCGGTCACGCCCCGGACAGACAATCACTGGCAGCACTTCGACGTGATGGACCCGGCGAATCACAGAATCGTCAAGGAGATTTCCCTCGATGAAAAGATTGACTACTGGACGCGCGTTTTCGATTACGCCAAGGACCGCGGCATTGAAATCTATATGTTCCACTGGAACATCTTTCTGTGGAACGCCGTGGGCAAGTACGGCATAACCTACGACCAGGACAACCTCGAAACCATCGAGTACATGCGCTACGCCATCTGCGAATTCCTGAAGACCTATCCGCAAATAGACGGCATCGGCGTCAGCGCAGGCGAGCACGTTGACCGCAGTAAAGAATGGAAAATCGGCATCGAAGACTGGCTCTACCGCACGTACGGCCTGGCAGTATTAGACACACTCAGGCAGAATCCTAATCGCAAACTGCGCTTTATTTTCCGCCACCTGTGGTCCGACCTTTCAAAGAGCGCGGCCGCCTTCGAGGGCTACGAAGTCCCGTTCGAGACGTCGCATAAATATGCACGCGCTCGTCTGTATTCTACGACCTCATCGCCGTATCTGGATTTCGAGTATCGCCGTCTTCTGAAAGAGACACAGGTCCCCTGCTGGCTGAACCTCCGTAATGATGATCTATTCGTATACCGCTGGGGCAATCCGGAATACACTCGTGAATTTCTGCAGAATATCCCGCGGGATGTGATGAAGTGGGATGCAGGTTTCTACATGGGGCCGGACAGCTACGTCTGGGGCAGGGAGTTCATCGCTAAAGACCCGGCCCTCGCCGGCCAGTGGGAGGTGGATAAGCACTGGTATCGCTTCATGCTCTGGGGCCGTCTCGGTTATGATGTCACGCTTACCCGCGACTACTTCCAGAAGCGTTTGAAAAATCATTTCCGCAATGCCGATGCGACGCTTCTGTACGATACATGGGCGGAATCTTCTAAAATAATTTCATGGATCGACCGGTTCTTCTTCCGGGTCAACGACCTGCAATTCGCGCCCGAAGGCTGTATGTCCAATTCCGGATTCCTGACGATCGATGAATCCTTCTTCAGCTATCCCCCGCTGCAGGGTTCGGGAATTCTCTCGGTGCAGGAATATGCAGAGGCACTTATTAAGGGCCGGCCCTTCAACGGTATTACCCCTATGGAAGTAGCCGAGAACCTTGACCGGCTGGCAGAAGAGAGCCTCACCGGCGTAAAGATGCTCAGATACAAGTCCAATCCCGGCAAAGAGCTGGCCTCCACATTGAAGGACATGGAATCCATGGCTTACCTCGGCCGTTACTATGCCGACAAAATCCGCGGCGCCGCGGACTTAGCCGTTTACCGTGCAGACAACAACCGCAGTGAGCATCATCGGCGGGCCGTCGAGCATCTGAGCGATGCCGTGGCCGAGTGGGAGGCCTACGCGCGAATAGCCACTTACCAATACAAGACTCAACTCCTGTCCAGAACCTACTATCTGGACTGGTGGAAGCTGTTTGAGGACGTCAAGAAAGAGGTTGAAACCGTGAGAAACGAAGTGAATTAGATAAATTCGCTACGCTAACTCAAGCGTGTAAGCCTGGTCGCATCTGCTTGAGAGGTGGTCAGGCACGTATTCCACAAAGCCGTAGTTCTTGTACAAAGCAATCGCCTCTTTCAGGACCGAGGCGGTCTCCAGGACAATTTTTGTGAATCCCAATCGTCGTGCCTGCGACAAGGCGCTTTCCATTAAGAACCTGCCCAAACCCTTGCCACGACACGCCTTGTGCAGATACATTTTGCGAAGCTCGCACATTTGCCCGTCGAGCCGATAGAGGCCGTAGGCTCCGACTATCGAACCATCATCTTCTTCCAGCACGAAAAACACGCCGCCGCTTTTGAAATAAGACGATTCGATATCCTTGATGTCGGCGTCCGTAACTTCAGGGTCCGGCTTTAAGCCATATTCGGCCAGAACACCGTAAACCAGAGCCGTGACTTTCTCGCAGTCTCCATTATTCGCAACCCTCAGTCTTGGCCACGAGTTTTTTTCTATTTCTCTGGGCATCCGGAAATCTTTTCCTCCAAGTCAGGATGGAAACGGCCTTCAAAGATTCCCTCGACCGGGCCGGTCATAAGAATTTCTTCTTGTGCGCCAATTTCAACCGACAAGCTCCCGCCCGGCATTTTAACTTCTATCTCTCCGTCCACCATCCCTAATTTATGTGCCGCCGCTGCGGCTGCGCAGGAACTGCTGCCGGACGCCAACGTATATCCGGCGCCTCGTTCCCATATTCTTATCTCAATATTTGCCCTGTCTATGACTCGCAGGAGCTGCATGTTTATTCTGTTCGGGAAACTTGCATGATTCTCTACGTAAGGCCCTAACTTCCTCGCCATTTGCTCGCTGACATCTTCCACAGGAATTACGCAGTGCGGATTGCCGATGGATAGACACGTAACTTTGTACTTTGCTCCATTTATTTCCAGCTCTTCGTTCACGACTTCTCTCTGGCTGCCAGTTACGGGTATCTCGGTGCTCAGGAAGGTAACCTTGCCCATGTTGATTGTTATCAGATTCGCCGCTTCATCTTGTATTTGTACTTCGACGTCTCCACCTAACGTGCTGATAGTGAAACTCTTGCTACCAACGTATCCGTTTTCAAAGAGGTATTTGGCGAATATTCTCAACCCGTTGCCGCTCTTCTCGGCCTCGCTGCCGTCAGGATTAAAAATCCTCACTCTCAAATCGCCCCCGCTATCGAGTGGGCCGTATAGAATCCCATCGGCTCCGACCCCGAAGTTCCTGTCGCAAATCAAACGAATCGCATCCGGCGTCAGATCAACATCGTGAACGCATGGGTCAATGACGAGATAGTCATTTCCCAGCCCATGATATTTTCTAAAATGCGCAGTCATAATTTTGGTTCAGAATTATCTACCGCCGTCCGCCCCGGCAGTCAAGCCGCTTGTTCGAAAAGCGCAAAACAAAATCCCCCGAAATAGACAATCGGGGGATTGAACTCCGGCCTATCCTGAACGATTGATCTGTTCGAGAGAGCTACTCACCGTATATTGCCTGGATTCCGAGAACATCGCCTGTTCCCAGAGTACTCTTGCCGGTGTCCTCAGGCCACGTGTATGCGTGCATAGTCAGCGCGCCATCGCGCGGCGAGCGCAGGTCGTCCAGGGCAAGCGTGTGGCCTAATTCGTGGGTCATCACGCTCTGGACGTCAAAGGTATCTTCTGTCTCATCAGTGGACCAATCTTCGTCCGCATCAAAGACTATATCGAACTCCACAAGTTCCTTGGTATTCGGCCAGAAGGAGAAGCTGGTCTGGGCTATTATGCCTCCCGGGCCGTCAATAGGTCCCCAGGAAACACTGTTATTCACTCCCGGAGGTGTACCACCATTATGGATAGTGCCGTAGATGTCGGTGTTTATTACTGCTCCATCCCAGGTTCCGAAGGCGGCTTCGACTGCAACAAAA
>JBDREF010000360.1:0-7682 GCA_043820045.1 Planctomycetota bacterium
CCTCTATAAATTCCAAAAGACGGTGGACTCGCAAGCCCGGCTCAAGGTCAACGGCGAACCCATATCGCCGGAGATTGACAAAGGCTTTGCCCGCATCGAGCGCAAATGGCAAAAAGGCGACACAATCGAGCTTGACCTGCCGATGCCGGTCCGGCGGATCGTCGCAAACCCGCAGGTCAAAGCCGACGTGGACAAAGTGGCATTGCAGCGCGGGCCGCTTGTCTTCTGCCTCGAATGGCCCGACAATGACGGCGAAGTCCTGAACCTCGTCATCGACGACGACGCTGAGCTGACCGCAGAGTTCAGACCCGACCTCCTAAACGGCGTAACCGTGATCACCGGCAAGGCCCAAGTCGCCAAACGCACCACCGAAGGCGACATAGTCGCTGCCTCCCTTGGGGACAGGGGCGAGAGACATTTCACCGCCATCCCGTACTACGCCTGGGCCCATCGCGGCAAAGGACAGATGAACGTCTGGCCCGCGCGAAAGCCGCAGGCCGCCCGGCCGCAGCCTGCAGATACGCTCACGTACAAGAGCAAAACCACGGCCTCTTTCGTCCATCCCGGCGCGCCGGGACTCGATGCAATCAAAGACCAGATACTGCCGGAAAGCTCGTCCGACCCTTCGGCCATGCACCTGGACTTCTGGCCTCATAAAGGCACAACCGAATGGATCCGCTTTGAGTGGCCGGAAAACCATGAAATCTCCAGCGCCCAAGTCTATTGGTTCGACGATACCGGTAGGGGAGAATGTAAAATACCTCAATCCTGGAACGTCTTATACCGCGACCAATACGGCAACTTCCGCCCCGTACAGGCTAAAACCCCATACGGGACCGCCAAAGACACCTTCAACCAAGTCGATTTCAACCCGGTCAAGACCAACGCCATCAAAATCGAAATCACCCTCCCAAAAAACTCCTCCGCCGGAGTACAGGAAGTCATTATCGAATAGCTGAGGGGCCTTTTTCCCGTTTTTTTCACTTTTTCTGCATTTTTTTGAATTTTTACCATCAACATTTGCCCCTCCAGAATCGCTGTATAAGATAGAAGGGTCAGGCTTGTTGCTCCGGGCACAGACAATGGGTATAATATCCAACAGCAACCTTGAGCGAGCGATAAAAGGTGGAAGCACAGACTTGAGTCTTATGTCAATAGATGGATTTCGAGAAAATGAAGAACCGGACATCTTCAGTTATTTAAATAGTTGATTATTCAGATATCCTCAACGATAGGAGCCGTAGCGATGATAATAGATGGATTCGAGATCACAGGGTTCTGGGGGCGCGCTGTTGTAAAGGGGAAGGTTCATCCAGATGTCACTATTTTCATAGGTGACAACGGAACGGGTAAAACCACACTGATCAATCTACTGGTAGCAGCACTCCAGGTAGATGTGGAAACCTTGGAGGCGATCCCTTTCGATACGATTCGTATCAGCCTCCGTAGGCCTGAGGACAATCGGAAAGGCCCGGTTATATTGGTCACTCGGGAAGAGAAGGAAGTGCCATACTCGATTTTCGAGTACACGGTCCGTAACGAAAAGTTTCGAATATTTTGTGACATTCGGCGCAGGAGAAGATTTGGGCGTGAGAGGGTCTTTATTGAGTCACCTCGCTCGAGAAGGAGATATGAGAAACTAAAGGAGTTGCTGGACGAACTCGTTGAGATATCGTGGATATCCGTATATAGACACTCTCCTATCGAGTTGAGAGATGAAGAAAGGCATAGATTCAATGTAGACAGGCGACTGGATCAACTTACAACAGAACTTGCGAAATTCCAGTTGAAGTTGGAACGCCAGATCAGAGAAAGGTCTCAACAATTTCAAAGGGAAGTGATGCAGTCTTTGCTATATTCTAAGGAACTAGATGACCTGTCCAATTTCCATACAATTCGAAGAAAAATAAGCCTTGACGCGGAGCAGGAGATGGATCTTATTCGGGCCTTTCAGGAATTGGGGATCACAGGTAAAACGCAGCAAATAAAGTTACACTATTCCGAAATCAGAAAGGCAATGGAGAATATTAAGAACTTTGAACAGAGAGACAAGCCCCTTTCCCTGTCTGATATATCACCGTTGCCGTTTGCAACTCGCACGCAAAGAATTTTAGAATTGCTCCGCGCAGCCGAAGAGGACAGGGAGGCCATACGAAAGCCTATAGGCACCTTCTTGGATGTATTGCATGGCTTCGTTAAGAAGAAGACATTTGAGATTGACAAGGAAACTGGGGAACTAAGTGTCAATCTTAAGGTCGGTAGGAAGAAAGAACCACTGGAGTTATTTGATTTGTCTTCAGGGGAGAAGCAGCTGCTCATACAAATGCTTGAAGTCCTGCTACAAGAACAACACTCCATGATTTTTTTCGCGGACGAACCGGAGTTGTCCTTGCACGTTCAGTGGCAGGTCATGTTGCTGCCCGCCCTGCGTAAACTTAACGCAAATTCACAGATCATTGTAGCAACACATTCCCCAGATATTGTGAGCGACTTTAAGAAGAATGTTATTGACATGGAGGATATTGTCAAAGATGGGGTTTGATAGAACTGAAGCCGGAATAAGAAACACGCCACTTTTCTATCGGGGGAAGTATCTTGTTTATGTCGAGGGTAAGGATGACATCAC
This sequence comes from Planctomycetota bacterium, assembly GCA_043820045.1. Classification (GTDB taxonomy): domain Bacteria; phylum Planctomycetota; class Phycisphaerae; order Sedimentisphaerales; family Anaerobacaceae; genus JBDREF01. The sequence goes on from JBDREF010000360.1 coordinate 2,627, forward strand.
GTTCTGGACTGAAGTTTTTCCAGAAAAGAGTAACGGCCAACGTGTTCATTTCCGAGCGATTGGAGGTGACACCGCAATTGAAAAACGCGTGCGAATCCTCTTGAAGCCGGACATACCTGATGATGATAAAGAGTTCGTGGTGGCTAGGGACAGCAACTACGGGTGGATTGCAAAGCGATACGAAAGGCACCCCCGGCTTGTCGAAACAAGGTACCACAGTATAGAAAACGTCATGCTCTGCAAGTGTAGGATAGCAAAAGTGATTAGGTCGGTATCGAGAGTTGCGCGTTACCCTATGTCCAGAGTCGAGAGATGGTTGCGCGCGTATGACGATGCCGTAGCTTGGCTAACGCTAGCTGATGTGCTAAACGAAGCCCGCCTGACGCGGGAATCAGTGATGGGCAACAATTGTTCACGGTTTTGCATAGATAACGAGCAGCCTGTCTTCGATGATCGCAAAATAGAAAGTCACATTAGAACTGTTGGTTTCAAGCCAAGGGAACTCAAAAGGGCACGGATCAACATCAAGCACTACAGGCCACGCTACTACTCAAGAGGACATTTCTATTTCAGTGCCGTATTCAGATTCATCAGGTATGAGGTACAGAACCTACGAAACACAAGAAACATTCATTTTTCACAAGAAGCATTATATACAGTTGCTTTCGAAAAGTGCACCAAGTGCATGGAAAATGGCAGAAGGATAAAGCCGCTCACTGAGGAAGCCCATTCCGCTATAGAGAATTTGCGAAGACTGTCGGGGAATTAAGGGCATGCATCCTGCCACAGGATGACGGCGATATTACAGGTCCGTTGGCTGGCGGGTCGTTGTCAGAACTTTGGTCCGGGCAGGTACACTTGCCCGGTCGGCCAGGGTATGTCGGAGAGTTGCCTGACCATCGCGGCGCTGCGACTGCGGGATTTGTCGCCGCCCCTTCCCTCAGGGCCGGGGGGGCCAGGCGCAGCCGTATCGTCATCGTACACAAGGTTGCCGACCTGAACGTAACCGCTGGACCCATACACCCGGGGATCGCCAAACAGCACGGCGAAGTCAAACTCACGCCTTATGAGCCAATCGTGAATGCACGCGAGCATGGCCTTGACGAATCTACGGCCTCGAAATTCCGGATGGACGCACACTTCCGCGATTCCGCCGATTCGGAACCGGCGCCCGCCCGCTTCCACGTATTTTTCATGCACACCAACGTGCGCTACGATGGAACGCCGTACATCTCGTATGACCCAGCGGTGCGGGTACGGCTCGCGAAAATAACGCCGCTCTCGGAAAACTCTATCTTCCGGCTTCGTGAAGCACCTTGTCAGCAGCGTTCTGATTTCTGCATCCAAAGGAGCATCCACGGACGAATCCGGGAGATATTCGACTGTTATTTCCTTGTTCACGTCTTACCGGGCACAAGCAACGAAATGGTGCGAGATTTCGCACCCTACATGGGCTCTTCTGCCGTACTGACTCCGAATGTACTGCACGGTCCGGCCATTTGCAAGAATAAGGCAGCCATTTCTTTTTGTGGAGTCGACCGGATTGTTCTTGCTATGCCCTGGCCGGTGTGGTAGAATTCGCGGGTTGAAATGGCTTTGTGCCGTTTTTAAAGACAGATGTGAAGCTACCGCGTGTGCAACAAAAGACATGTTGCACACCCTACGGTTCTTGAGGCTGCCATCCATCGAGCATCAAGCATTCACGATTCCCTTTTGACGAGTTTTTTATGTATGCAGATTATATTCGTAATGTGGCGATAATCGCCCACGTTGACCACGGCAAGACGACGCTGGTGGACCAGCTTCTGTACCAGTCCGGAATGTTCAGGGAAGGGGAGCTGGACAAATTAGCCGGCAGCGAGCATGCTTTGATTATGGACTCGAACCCGCTGGAGCGGGAACGCGGCATAACAATCCTGAGCAAGAACTGCTCCATTAACTACCTCGATTCCGAGGGTGAGGAATACAAAATCAATTTGATCGACACGCCGGGCCACGCCGATTTCGGCGGCGAGGTAGAGCGCGTCCTGAAAATGGCGGACGGCGTTTTGCTGCTGGTCGATGCGTTCGAAGGCCCCATGCCGCAGACGAGGTTCGTACTGAGCAAGGCACTCGAGCACAAGCTGCGGCCGGTAGTCGTGGTGAACAAAGTGGACCGCCTGAACAGCCGGCCGGACGACGTCGTCAACGAGGTATTCGATCTGCTCGTCAGTCTCAACGCGAGTTCCGAGTCGCTCGATTTTCCGCTGATATACGCATCCGCCAAGGAAGGGTGGGCTACGACGAACCTCGACAGCAAAACCGACAACGTGCGGGCGATATTCGACGCCATTATCAACCACGTTCCCCCGCCGAAGGTTATCCCCGACGCTCCGCTGCAGATTCTGGTGACGAGCCATGAGTATTCGGATTACGTCGGCCGGATAGCAATCGGCAGGGTCTTCGCCGGAGGAGTGAGCGAAGGCCAGAAAGTCACCGTCATCGACAGGAACGGCCTTCACACGCAGCAGAAAATCGCCCAGATCCATCAGTTCCACGGGCTCGGCAGAAAGAAGGTCTCAAGCGTTCAGGCGGGCGACATATGCGCCATATCCGGTCTGGACCCCATCGAGATCGGCGACACGATCGCCTGCGCGGACAAACCTTCGAGGATTGCGGTCATTGCCGTTGATGAACCGACGATGACGATGACGTTCAGGGTCAACGACGGGCCCTTCGCAGGCAGAGATGGCAAATATGTCACCGGCAGGCAGATCGGCGAAAGACTTGAAAAGGAGCTTCAGCAGAACGTCGCGCTGAGGGTTGCGCCGGGAAAGACTCCTGAAGAATTCAATGTTTCCGGCAGGGGGCTGATGCATCTTGGGATATTGCTGGAGAATATGCGGCGTGAAGGATACGAGGTTTGCGTGGGCAAGCCGAACGTAATCCTGCGAATCGTAGAGGGCAGAAGGCACGAACCGATAGAAGTGCTTGCGGTGGATTGCCCGCTCGATTGCCAGAGTTCAGTTATGAGCCTTCTGGGCGACCGGCGAAGCGAAATAGTCAAGATGGACGCCAAGAGCGGGGCGAGCGATTTCATTCACATGGAATTCCTGATACCGTCGCGCGGGCTTTTCGGCCTCCACGCCAGGGTGATGAACGCAACCCAGGGCAGGGCTATCCTGCACCATACGTTCGAGAGATACGAGCTGATGCGCGGAGCGATACCGCAGCGAAAGTCCGGAGTGATGATTGCGACGACCACGGGGCGAGTGACAGCTTACGCGCTTGATGCTCTGTACGACCGCGGCCTCTTTTTCGTCGAGCCGGGGGAAAGCGTTTATGAAGGGCAGGTGGTCGGCGAGCACTGCAAGGAAAACGACATACCTGTCAACGCCGTGAAGAGCAAGCAGCTCACCAACGTTCGGGCCTCGGGCAAGGACGATGCGGCGAAAGTCAGGCCGGCAAGAAAGATGAGCCTTGAGATCGCGATGGAGTACATCCAGGAGGACGAACTTGTTGAGATTTGTCCCGGTTCCATTCGAATCCGCAAACACATGCTGAAAGAAACCGACCGGCGCCGCCAGACACGCGCAACTGCGTCAAAAACTCAATAGGAGAAAGACCGCTCGCACACTTTTTCCGCCGATGGTGACACGCAACTTTCCGCTTGCCTTTTCCCTTTCTCATGCCCCGTGTCCTGATAGACTGCGACGATGCCCATAGTCCTTTTGATTAGTCAAAAAGACTATGGGCTTTCACGTCCATTCTCCGTTGACCCCGGCGACTTACAGGCCTCGCAGATATGACAGGGGCCAGCTCCCCCGGCTTGAGTTCCATTCGGCCCGAGCAGTTCCGGCCCTGAGCTCGCTGCCGAAGGGCTCAGGCCGAAGCAGGCCGAAAGTTGCTCACCGGGAGACACACGAGTAGTGCCTGCCCGTTGTAAGGTCCACATTCTCCACCTAACTGCCAGGCTACTCCTTCCCGACCGTCTGTGCCGAACGAGTTGCGAAAATTTGTTAACATTGCAGGCTCCGTATATTATAATGTCGGTATGATTGGAGAAACCTGTCGCAAAGTCCGCCTGGGGATGGCTGGCGCCACGTTCCCTGCGAGTACCCCGCTCAGAGCAACGGTTGTTCTGCTGCTCCTTGCAATTTCGCCCATCTGCAAGGTTGCCCTGGGGGCCAAGTCCACACCGGCGGAGCTTGGCGTTGAGGAAATCGTTTTCGCCTGCCGAGAACCCGGCGCCGGGAGCCATTGGTACGAGAATTTCGGCTACTACGCCCAGGACGAAAAGAAAATGCTCTACGGCTCCCACGGCCGATTATGCCGGCTCAACGTCGGCACCGGTAACGTCACCGTCCTGCTCGGCGACCCGAACGGCGCGATTCGCGACCCGCAGGTGCACTACGATGCCGAGAAGATCCTCTTCTCCTATCGCCCGGGCGGGACGGACTATTTCCATCTGTATGAGATTAACGTGGACGGCGGGGGGCTAAAGCGGCTGACCTCCGGCCCGTACGACGATATGGAGCCGACCTACCTGCCGGATGGACACATCATGTTCTGCTCCAGTAGGGGCAATCGCTGGGTTCCCTGCTGGTATTCACACGTGGCAATTCTTTATACGTGCGACGGCGATGGAGCGAACATTCGACCGGTCTCCGGCAACATCGAGCACGACAACACGCCCTGGCCGCTGCCGGACGGCCGCGTAATCTATGAAAGGTGGGAATACGTGGACCGCAGCCGTGTCGCGTTTCACCACCTGTGGACGGCCAACCCCGATGGCACGGGCCAGATGATTTACTACGGCAACCTGCACCCGGGTACGCTGATGATCGACGCTAAGCCGATCCCCGGCAGCAACAACGAAGTGGTGGCGGTGTTCTCACCGAACCACGGCCGTAAGGAACACGAAGGGGCTATTGCTATCGTGACACCGAAGAAAGGTCCGGATGAGCTGGCTTCGGCAAGAATAATAACAAAAGAAAAAGAAGTCGATTTCCGCGACCCGTATCCGCTCTCGCCGGATTGTTTCCTGGTGGCCCGCGGACCGCGACTGCTGGCGATG
>JBDREF010000361.1:0-5030 GCA_043820045.1 Planctomycetota bacterium
GTCGGTCCCGGCTCGCTTCAGATGGAATGATCGCCGCCGAACCAGAGCCCCCAGCAACCCAAAAAAACATTTTCTTCTTGCTTTTTCGGGCAATTTCGGCTATAATATTCAATCGGTATGAGCTGAACCGGCACCCTTGACGTCGCTACAGGCGCTGCCCATACGGATTGTCTTCTAAAGGGGACAAAGTATGGAAAGGCAATCAGAGCAGTATATACAGAGCCTATCTGATATCGACCTGCTTGAATACACGCGGACCGAAACGCACTTGCTCGAAGCGCTCGAATTCGCAAGGGTCGAGTTGGCCGAACGGCATCTGCCCGCCGACCACCTCGCGGCCCTGGAAAAAGAGTTGCAGCAGCGCCAGGAGGCCCTCGCCGCAGAGGCCGAGGCGAGGGCACGCGAACCGCTGGCGTGGGAATGGCGCATCGCAGTCTTTTTGTGCGGCCTGTACTTCGCAATCCCGCTGCTGTGCGCGGTCCCGGCGTGGCTGAAGTTCCGCGACGAAGGTGCACGCCAAAAATACAGAGAGATGTGGATCTCCGCCCTCGTCGGTTTCTGCCTGCAGCCAATCCTGATCTGCCTGCGAATTCCCCCCTGGAGCTGGCTCGTATCCCTGTTCTAAACGCCATGCGTCAGGAGCAGCTCTGGGATCATCGTCTCAATCATCAAAGTGAGCAGCTAATCCAGCGTACTTCCACCGAGCCAAATGACGGAACAGCAACCGTTGGGAAGCTGAAGGATGTTTTCCCGCTCGAAATAGTCGGGCCGGTCTGGAGGATTATCGACCATCGCCTAATGGCCAATGAATGACTGTTGCTTATCTGAGCAGGAGCAGGAGTATGACCAGTAAGAAGACGGCCGCAACTGTGCTCAGAATCAGTATCGCCGTCCGGTAATTCGCTATGGTCTCTTCTTCGTAAACCTTCTCTTTTACCTCTACGGCGTCGCCTTCTTCCAGCTTTTCGAGCATGGAGACATCGAATCTTCTGTGCGCGTGGAGCGGGGGCTGGCCGTTGCGAAGGGCCTCCAGGTCTATGAGCAGCTCCTCGACGCTGTTGTAGCGGTCTTCTCTGCGTTTGGCCATCATGATCTCGATGACCTCGGAGACACCCGCCGACAGTGAGGTGTTGATGTGGTCGGGCGGAACCAGCTTTTCCCTCAGGTGCTTCCGCATAACCTCGGCGGAGTCGTCGGCCATAAACGGAACGCGGCCCGTGAGCATGTGATATAGCGTGGCTCCGAGGCCGTAAATGTCGGCTCGACCGTCGATGTCGATTTTGCCTCGAATCTGTTCCGGCGCAATGTAGTACGGCGTCCCGTAGGCTTTGCCGGCCTCGCTTTGTGCGGCCTCGATGTCCGTCGTTGCGCGGGCCAAACCCATGTCGGCGAGTTTGACCGTCCCATTCGTGCTTATCATTATATTCTTCGGCTTGACATCGCGGTGGATCAGGTTGCAGGCGTGGGCGTGAGCGAGAGCGTTGGCGACCTGAATGATGATATCGAGCGCATCGGTCTCGCTAAGAACCTTTCCGTCCGCCAGGTCGTCGGCGATCGTCTTGCCCTCGACATACTCCATCACGAAATAATGATATCCGCCCGCCTCGCCGACGTCGATGGCCTGCACGATATTCGGATGGTTCAGCTTGCCGGCTGCCTGCCCTTCCTTGTAAAACCGCTCGACGTATTCGGGGTTCTCACTGAAGCGCTTCGGCAGGACTTTTATCGCAACCATCCTATCCAGGCTTAACTGCTTGCCCTTGTACACCACCGCCATCGCCCCAGCCCCGAGCTTGCCGATGATCTTATACCCGGGAATATGCTTTACCGCGGCCTTGCTCTCTTTTACGTCCTCCTTCAGCCGCTCCGCCTGGCCCATCGTGAGAAAACCAAGCTCGATCATGAGGTCTTTCAGCACGACCGGCTTGATTTCACGGCGGGAATGCAATTCCGAGAGCGAGCGACGCAACTCGTCATCCGTACACAGGCCGTGCTCGACTGCCATTTTGCCGAATATCGTATCGTAGTTCGTCTCGTTAGTCATTGATACAACTCAGGTAAACCGACATGTGCTCGCCGAGGAGCCAGTCCTTTGGCTTCAGTCTCTACACCCGAAAAAAAATCCATTTGCGATAATTATCGGTCTACGAAATACGTTGTCAAAGAAAATTTCCTATTTCTCATAGAAACACGGCTCAAGCAACAGCATCGGCCTTTTCCACCCTCGTGTTTAGCACTTTTCACCCCAAAAAACGCTGGTCGAGCCAAATGTGATAAGTGATTAGAGATTGGCGAGTCGATTCTCGACGCTCGATTCCGGATATTGGATTCTCGATACATCCAATTGTACCCGAGCGCCGCACTCACGGGCAGAGTTGGCGCAGGTCGTCCATGGTCAAGTCGCTCAGGCTGGCGACTACTTTTTCGGCGATGGTCAACTGCTCGGCGTCGTAGGAGTTCGTTACTGCTATAGTGTGCATTCCAGCAGCTTTGCCGGCCTGCAGGCCCCAGTGGGAGTCCTCTATTATGATGCACTGGCCGGGTGTAATCGCGGGATTACGGCCCTTGTTAAGTCTTTTCAGCGCCAAGAGAAAGCCTTCGGGGTTGGGCTTGCCTTTCTTTACCTGCTCGGCGGAGACTATCGCGGCGAAGAAATGACGCAGCCGGGCCTCTTCGAGCAGCAGCTCGATTTCCGCCAACAGGGCACCCGAGCATATCGCCATCGGTATCTTGTTATGCTCGAGTATTTTGAGGAAATCGTGCACTCCTTCGATAGTCCGGCCTTCCGTTCTCGCCAGTTCCTCGAATATCCGGGTCTTCTCTTTGATAATATCGCCGATTTGGCGCTCGTCTATCTTGAGCAGCCCCTGGCTGATGAGCATCTTGTAGCAATCGACATCGCAGAAGCCAAGATAGGTCTGGTAATAATCCTTCGTGGCGATTTCTACGCCGTACCGCGCCAGCGAACCGTTGAAAGCGCGAAGATGCAAAACCTCCGAATCAGTTATCACACCGTCAAAATCAAATATCACAGCTTTGAGCATAAAATTCTATTGATTCCCAATATCCTCCAATTTTGTAACCCATTCATTAAAATGCGGACATTCCTGACGCATTTTTTCCAAACCAATTCGACGTGCAGCCATTATGCCGTTTATCGTTTTCTTAAAACCTTGAAACACCCATTCAATTCGCCTCGAAGGGCATGTGTCATAATGATCATCAATCTCTTCAGGAGTTGAAAACTCATTCCGTATTGTCAGGAAGGCAGAAGACAACTTTTTGTCACCAAGACCCTCTGCTAATTTCACGGGAGAAGAAAAGAGCAAAGCTTCAAATTCGTGCATCTGAACATAAGGCATAAGACGCCGAGGATTAAAAGAACTGCCCAGAGACCCAGTAATATCCTCTAAAATGCTGCCCTCGACTACATTCGCTTTTTCTATGTAACTCTGGCAATGATTCGCCTGATCTCTGCCAGGCCAATCCGTTGGCATGCCATAGAAATCTACCATCGTTGTAATATAAGTCGATCTATCCTGCTTTAGCGCGTTCAGAATAACTTTTTGACATTTCGCATAGCCAAAACTTCCACCCTGCTTGCGAAATAAAACCGGATAGAGAAAGATGGTTTTGCGAGCACGTTCAAATTCAGGACGCAATATTGAATCTACAAATGACGCTTCTGTATCACCCTCTACAAGAACACAGATTCTATTCATAGGAAGGTCTCCCGCCGAAGACATTCATTTGCCAGAGGTCGCCGAGCGAATAATCATCCAGCCAGACCTTGAGATCAGCCTTATTGAGTCGCTTGAATATCGATTCGCCGTTCTGACGTTCCACGATTATAATATCTTCCGGCTTGAAATGGTCGATCAGAGGCGCTGATTGCGTCGAGACAATCACCTGGGTTTGTATGGAAGCCTTCTGGATTAAGCTTGCCAATAGTGTTAAAGCGTAAGGATGCAATCCCAATTCCGGCTCATCTAATAGAATCGTTGATGGCGGATTCGGTTGCAGCAATGCTGTAGCCAGACAAATAAACCGCAGCGTACCATCCGATATCTGACTTGGATGAAACGGATAATCCGATCCTTTCTGCCGCCATTCTAAAAGAATCTCATCTTTATCTTCTTCTTCTCTCAACCAGAAGTCATCAAAGAATGGAGCCGCTAATTGAATTACTTCACGAATGAAGGAGTACTCTCTTTGGTGTTTTTTCTTTAGCCGCAATAGAAATGCCGCCAGATTACTCGCATCGGGTCGAAGATATTCATAGTCCCTTTTAGAGCATGGGTATTTGACCTCCGCATAATCGCCTGTGTTATGAAAATGATATATCCCCCAGTTAATAATCGCAGCTCGAATACTTTCTATGCCCTCGCCGAGGGAAGTTCCAGCTTGCTGATCCACAGGGAACAGAAAACCATCAATGATAGACGTAGCATTGCTGTCACCATCACCGGCATATTTTGCTTCTTCACGAGAATAAGAAGATTCGCCGCATTTAATACTTTCTTCTCGAAATATTAAATTATTGGTTTTAGTTAGAGAAGATATAAAATTCCAATCTATCCATTCATTAAACTCAAAGGACACCTTTAATTCTTGAGTTTTCTGAACCCCAAGATGTAAAAGAAAATTAGCGCCTCCATTTTCACTAATATAAGACTGCATTCGTGAGCCGGCAACAGTACTGATAAACTCAAAAAAACTAACGAAATTGCTTTTACCTGCGCCGTTTGGGCCGATCAGGATGTTTAGGTTTCGAAGCTCGAAATTCTCAAGATTTCGAATGGATTTGTAACCCTTGATAGTTAATTTGCTTATCGCATGTCCCATATCAAATCCAATCTACCTAACAAAAAACCCGGGCGTTTCTGCCAGTATATGTTTAGCCAAGGAAAAGCCATCCCCATCCCGATTAGCGACAATCGGGATAAGGCTGCCACCCGGTAAAATTGAAGAAAGCTGTAGTTGTAGGGTGGGCAAATGTCTTTTTTGCCCACGCGGTCCTGTGGACTCCA
>JBDREF010000362.1:0-3619 GCA_043820045.1 Planctomycetota bacterium
TCGAGCGATTTCGGTTCAACTGGGATGGCTACGTCCGTAATTATCGCGTCTTGCTGGTTCTGACTTTGTTGGCTGCTTTGGCGGACGCGGCCTCGACGGCGTATTTCATGCTCCAGGCCGGTCCGGACGCGGAAGGTCATCCGGCGATCCGGCTTCTCTCGTGGCTGCTCGGCCCCGTGCTCGGGCCCGTTATCGGCAAGCTATGCCAGCTCACTGCACTCATAGCATTGACGGTCTATCTCCGTCGCCAGGCAATTTACATTTTCGCCGCCGTAATTATCCTCTACCTCTGGGCGGCATGGTACAACATCTGGGGCTGCGACCTGTATTATCCACGCCTGCTCGAATGGTTGGAACGCCTGCCTTAGTCAACACTGCGACCCGTTTCGGCACAGCCGCCGCAAGCGCGCGCTGGCAAACCTTGATCGCCAAGTTAGGCCCATAAAACAGGGATAGCAGTACAAAGAAAGCGTAATTGCTCAATATGCCAGGCAAGAGAACTGGAGATACTCAGTCGATTCACAAGAACAGGCTCGGCAGATTTACCTTGACGGCAAGGTGGGTCATTTGGTATATATAGGATGGTGAAGTTTGTAGCCGCTTAGGGGCAGCCCCGAGCGTTATTGAACCAGGGGTCCCTTCGGAGGTTCTTGCTTTCCCGAAATGGATGAAAACCTGCTTTTTTTCCGGTTGGCGGCGGTTTGAAAAGGCAGAGAATAGATACGTGATCCGTGAAATCTGATAACTCTACTTTATTTAAGGAGGACTGTTATGTGCAGGCAATTCATTTACCCAATCTTTGTTGTTCTGGTGCTGACAGGCGGTGCCATGGCCCAGATCGACCCAGCTTCTGTTACCGATGGTAATGTGTACCTGTTTGAAAATGTCGGTGCCGATGTACCGGATGATTCAGCTAATAACAATACGGCCAATCTTATTGGAAGCCCCCAGGTCGTTGATGGCCTCAAAGGCAAGGCATTGCAGTTCAACGGGACCAGTGATGGCGTTCACGTCCCGGATGCAGCTACGGTCAACCTTAGTACCCAGCAGAATCGTACGGTGGTTGCGATATTTAACTGTGCCGATGTGGCTAAATCGGAGAAACAATGCGTGTATGACGAAGGCGGCACTACCCGCGGGCTTACCATATACGTCCATGAAGGTCTGGTCTATGCCGGAGGCTGGAACTTGAGCGATTATACTCCGGAATGGACAGGTACATTTCTCTCTGCGCCGATTAGTTCCAACTCATGGTATGCCGTTGCTATGGTCGTCCGAGACGGTGGCGCGGCCCAGGAGGACGACAAGTTTGAAATGTGGATGGACGGAAGACTGATCGCCAAGGGGCCCGGCGCTGAATTGAGGAGCCGCTCGAACGACTGTGGCATCGGGTATCATAATTCACAAGTGAAATTCCATGACGGCAATGTCTCGGCGACCGGCAGTTACTTCGAGGGCATGATTGACGAGGTTTGGATTCTCGGCGCGGCACTTACGGAAATCGATTTGGGTACTTTTGTGGGTAAGGTATGGCCCTACGCTTTTAGCCCCAGTCCGGCCGATGGTACCATCTATGAGAACACGTGGGTGAGCCTTAGCTGGACGCCGGGAGGATTTGCCGTCTCGCACGATGTGTACTTAAGCGACAATTTCGACGATGTGAATACCGGCGCCGAAGCTGCATTCCGAGGCAATCAGTCAACAACTGATTTTATTGTCGGCTTCCCCGGCTTTGCCTATCCGGACGGTCTTGTCCCGGGGACGACCTACTACTGGCGAGTCGATGAGGTCAACGACGCCGATCCGAACAGCCCCTGGAAGGGCGACGTCTGGAGCTTTTTCATTCCACCCAAGACAGCTTATAACCCTGATCCGGCGGACGGCGCAAAGTACGTGGACCCGAATGTAACTCTAAGCTGGACGCCGGGATTTGGCGCAAAGCTTCACAACGTTTACTTTGGCGATAACTTTGACGACGTCAATACCGCCGCAGGCGCAATGCCGTTGGCGGATACAACCTATACCCCCGGAACGCTCGAGTTAGGCAAGACCTACTATTGGCGAGTCGATGAGTTTGACGGCGCTGCCACACATAGAGGAGATGTGTTGAGCTTTACGGTCAGACCTTCCATTCCCATCAGCGATCCCGATCTTGTCTGCTGGTGGAAGCTCGACGAAGGCCAGGGTACCACCGTTCTCGACTGGTCCGGCCATGGAAATGATGCTACCTTTACAGGTAGCCCGCAATGGGTGGATGGTTATGATGGCGGCGCATTGAACTTCAACGGCGCCGGCGATAGCGTGACCTATCTCTTCAGCGACGAGACGTGGTCCGCCTATACCGTGGCCTTATGGGTCAAAGCGGATATGCTGTGGCAATCCAACAACAGCTCTATCTGTGCTACCTATCTCACAACCAACGGCGGCTTCCAATTGTCTTTCGATGCCGCGAACAACTACCAGTACCACGCAGACGTGGATCAAATCATAGGCCCGGCATCGCTGAGCTGGATCCATCTTGCCGTCACCTACGATGGTACGGCAGCAAGCGCTTACTATAACGGCGACTTCGTGGCCACCTTCACCCCGGCGCCGGATGATCTGTTAGCCAATAAATACGCCATCGGTATCAATAGGGCCGAAGACAATTGGTTCGACGGTTCGGTTGATGATTTCCGAGTTTACAGCAAGGCATTGACCCAGCAGGAAGTACAGTTGGTTATGAGAGTTGATCCGCTGCTGGCCTGGGCTCCGAAGCCGACTGACGGAGCAACCGTGGATATCGACAACGCCACGCCTCTTAGCTGGTCGCGTGGAGATATGGCCTCGCAGCATGACGTTTATCTCGACACAGATAAGGACGCCGTAGCTAACGCCGACGCCTCCGATACGACAGGCATTTACCGAGGCAGCCAGAGCGGCACCAGTTATACTCCGCAAGATATCGCCTGGGGCGGCGGACCTTACTACTGGCGCGTCGATGAGAACAATACCGACGGCACCGTCACCAGGGGCCGAATATGGAGCTTTACGGTCGCAGACTTCATTCTCGTGGACGATTTCGAGAGCTACACCGACGACGACGCGGCGAACGAAGCTATTTGGCAGAGCTGGATTGACGGCTTCGGCGTTCCCGCCAACGGCTCGCAGGTCGGGTATCTGCTTCCTCCATACGCCGAGCAAACGATCGTCAACAGCGGCACCCAATCCATGCCGCTGTACTACGAAAACACCGCCGGCGTGACGTACTCCGAGGCGGAGCTGATACTGACAGCACCTCGCGACTGGACCAAACACGAGCTTGGCGAATTGTCGCTGTGGTTCAGAGGCTATCCGCCTTCGGTCGGCAGCTTCACGGAGGCCCCGGCCGGCATCTACACTATGACCGGCTCCGGAGTAGATATCTGGGGTACGGCCGATGAGTTCCACTTTGCCTACAAGATGCTCACCGGCGCCGGCTCGATAGTCGCCAGGGTCGATAGCGTAAGTAACACCCATGTCTGGGCCAAGGCGGGCGTTATGATTCGTGAGACGCTCGATGCCGGCTCGAAGCACGCCTTTGCGTGCGTCACACCAGCCAGCGGCGTTGCTTTCCAGCGTCGCATCGATACGGACACTG
>JBDREF010000363.1:0-16123 GCA_043820045.1 Planctomycetota bacterium
GAGCGAAAATGCTCCAGCCGGAGGACATTGCCGCCTGCGTGGTGGCAGTTGCCAAGCTGCCGGACCGGGCCGTAGTTCCGGAACTGGTAATAACACCGCCACATATGATGGTCGGCTGATATCTCTTGGATAATCGGCAAGTACATTGTGAGGGCTGCGATATGGCTAAATATCGGATTTGTCGGTGTGTATTACTGGCAGTCATCTGGTTGGGCCAGGGAAATGCCGTTGGCAGGTCGGTCGGCTTGGAGGTGACACAGGAGCCGTTCGGTCAGATGGCCGACGGCCTGAAGGTCATTAGCTACGAGTTGAAGAGTGCCCAAGGGCTGCGTGCGAAAGTCATTGACTACGGGGCTATTCTGGTATCGCTTGAAGTGCCGGATCGCGACGGCAAATCGGCCGACATAGTACTTGGCTTCGATGACTTAGACTCTTATATCGGGAGAAGTCCTCTCTTTGGGGCCACGGTCGGGCGCTACGCCAACCGCATCGCAGGCGCCGGCTTCGTGCTCGACGGCGTCGAACATAAGCTGACTGCCAATTCCGGCAAGAATCACATCCACGGCGGGGCGAGCAAACGATTCGACAAAGTCATGTGGCAAGGTCGCCCGTTCCAGAACAACGAAGAGGCCGGCGTGCGACTGACTTATCGAAGCGCCGATGGCGACGAAGGCTTTCCGGGCAATCTCGACTGCACTGTGACTTATTCCCTGACCAAAGACAACGAGTTGAAGATACGCTACGAGGCGACGACGGACAAGCCCACGATTGTCAACCTCACCAACCACAGCTACTTCAATCTCGCCGGGGCGGGTGCTGGAGACGTCCTTAGTCACCAAGTGATGATCAACGCCGACTACTATACCCCTGCGGACGAGGCATTGATCCCGACGGGTGAGATTCTCAGTGTTAAGAATACGCCGCTGAATTTCACCGAACTGAAAACAATCGGAGCAAGAATCGCCGAACTTACGCAGACGCGAGGGTATGATCACAACTATGTTCTCAAGAATTCCGGAGGTTCGCTTGTGCTTGCCGCCCGGGTATATGAGCCTCAGAGCGGCCGGGTAATGGAAGTGCACACGACCGAACCGGGAATGCAGTTCTACACTGCAAACGGCATGAAAGGGCTCAAAGGCAAAGGCGGCAAGGTCTATGAGAGGCACTATGGTTTTTGCCTCGAGACTGAGCATTTTCCGGATTCGCCCAACAAGCCGCATTTTCCATCTGTCGTGTTGCGGCCGGGTGCTAAGTACGCTACCATAACAGTATTAGCGTTCTCGACACGTTAGGTATATGCCGGCAGCAGTTGTCTCGATTCGGCCGGAACTGATAGAGTAATCGAACAGGGTATTTTGCACGATCCGGTTTTGACGAGGGCAAGACAAATGAGCGGATTGACGCGCAGAGGCTTCATTAAGAACTTGACGGCTGCCGCCGTCTGTGCCGGCTCGCCCTTCACGGCGTCTGCACCGGCCGCATCAAAGGTGCGAGGGGCGAACGACGACATTCGCCTGGCCATAGTGGGCCTTCGCAAGAAAGGCAAGGAGCATCTCGACATATTCCCGAAGGTGCCCGGCGTTCGCATTGTTGCGCTCTGCGATGTGGATACCGAATTCCTTGATGTCGAGGCTCAGAAATTCAAGGACCGCAATGAGAAAGTAGCCAGATATGTTGACTACCGCAAGCTGCTCGAAGATAAGGACATCGACGCCGTTGTCATCGTCACGCCCGATCACTGGCATGCTCTGATGACGGTATGGGCCTGCCAAGCTGGCAAGGACGTCTATGTGGAGAAACCGCTCTCTCACAGCATCTGGGAAGGGCGAAAGATGGTTCAGGCCGCTCGCAGATATAACCGTATCGTGCAGACCGGCTCGCAGGACCGCTCCGATGTCGGCCTGCTGGCGACCGCCGAGTACATCAAACAGGGCAACTTAGGTAAAATCAAGCTCATCCGGGCGATAAGCTACAACCTTCGCGAGAGTATCGGCCGAGTCAACGGGCCGCAACCGATCCCGGCGTCGGTGGACTACGACCTTTTCCAGGGACCGGCTTCTCTGGTGCCCCTGATGCGTCAGAACCTGCACTATGACTGGCACTGGTTCTGGGATACCGGGACCGGCGAGGTCGGCAATCTCGGCGCTCACAATCTGGACGAGAGCAGATGGATGATTGGCCAACAGGATATTGCCCCGAGCGTCATCACCATTGCCGGGCGCGTCGGCATGGATGATGACGGGCAAACCCCTAACACGCAGATCAGTTACTTTGACTATAAGCCGGCCCCTATGATTTACGAGGTGCGCGGCTTGCGGCGGCGCAGGGACCTGCGCGCCGGAGAGCACTTTAAGGGGACAAATTTCGGCATGGTGATCCACTGCGAGGGGGGCTATTTCGCCGGCGGAAGAGGCGGCGGCTGGGCGTACGATAACGACGGCAAGAGGATCAAGCAGTTCCCCGGCGACGGTGGCATCGAACATCAGGCTAACTTCATACAGGCAGTCAGAAGCCGCAAAGTCAGCGACTTGCGAGCCGATGTTCTCGAAGGTCACGTTTCTGCCGTACTATGCCACATGGCCAACATATCTTATCGAATCGGACGCACGGAGCCTCCCGAAAGAATCGCCGAAGAGATTGCCGGAAACAGTCACCTGGCGGAGGCGTTCGAGCGCTGTGTGGAACATCTAAGAGCTAACGAAGTGGACCTTGGACGAGAACCTCTGACCGTTGGACCTTCCCTTTCGTTCGATAAGGAAAGCGAGCAATTTACAGGTCAGTTCAGCGAGTTTGCAAACATGTTCCTTCGCCGGAATTACCGCGAGCCGTTCGTGGTGCCGGACGAAGTGTGATGGTTCTACTATGTGGGCCGAGCCGCCCGGAGTGTAGTTTCTTTCCGAACGGCTTGGAATTTGAGAGGATGCCGAAAAGTGAATCGCAGAGATATGCTTTACTCGATCGCGGCTTCATTGGCGACGGCGGCCGTTGGGGATATCACGAGGGTATCTGCCGCCGCAGATGCCGACAAAACGCGGCTTGGAATCGCCCAATTCTCCTACAACATTCGACTCGGTGCGCAGCGGTCGGGCCGGGTAGAGGGGCAGCTTGAAGATCCCTTGAACTTCCTCGAATATTGTCATGCGATTGGCGCCGGCGGCATTCAAACGAACATAGGCGTGCGAGACCGGGACTACGCGGCTTCACTTCGCCGCAAGGCCGAAGCGTACGATATGGTCGTCGAGGGCTCGGGGTCTTTGCCGAAGGATCAGTCGGACGTCGAGAGATTCGAGGCGGTATTGCAGACGGCCAAACAGGCCGGAGCGAAAGTCATCCGCTTCGCGATGGGCGGGCGGCGCTACGAGCAGTTCACCAGGGCCGAGCAGTTCCATGCGTTCGCGGCCAGTGCCCGCAAATCGCTGCAATTAGCCGAGCCGGCGGCGGCCCGGCATGGCATGCGGCTGGCGATTGAGAACCACAAAGACTGGCGAGTTGACCAAATGCTCGATCTGCTCAGGACCATCGGCAGCGAATACGTCGGCGTCTGCCTCGACATGAACAACAGCGTTGCGCTGCTCGAAGACCCGATGGCGGTCGTCGAGGCGTATGCACCTTACAGCTTTTCTGCTCACATCAAAGACATGGCCGTGGCCGAATACGAAGATGGCTTCCTTCTTGCCGATGTCCCGCTCGGTCAGGGTCTGCTCGACCTGCCGAAGATCGTTGCTATCCTGCGCAAGGCAAATCCTGAGATTCGGTTCAGCCTGGAGATGGCGACGCGGGATGCCCTGAAGGTCCCGTGCCTGACGGAGGCGTATTGGGCGACATTTGCTGACGTGCCAGGCTCGGACCTGGCTCGTACTCTGCGATTTGTCCGCGTCAATGCATCGCCGGATAAGCTGCCGAAGGTCGATCACTTGCCGTTGGATGTGCGGATCAAGCTCGAAGATGACAATATCAGAAAATGCCTCGCCTTTGCGAAAGAGCACCTGAATCTGTAAACAAACAATTAGCAGCAGGAGAGAAAGAAGATGTTGAACCCGGTCGTCATATTGATTATTGGCGTCGTCTTACTTATCGCGATGATTCTCGTGTTACGTCTGAATGCCTTTGTCGCTCTGATCACATCGGCGATGGTCATAAGCCTGCTCTCGCCCGGCGACTTTGCCGACAAGATCGCTCGCGTAGGAAAGGAATTCGGCTCGGTCGCCGGAAGTATCGGCATAGTCATAGCCCTGGCTGCTATCATCGGCAAGTGCATGATGGACAGTGGCGCCGCTGACCGCATCGTCAGGTCGTTCCTCAATGTCCTGGGCGAGAAACGAGCATCCACCGCGCTGATGCTAAGCGGCTTTGTGCTCTCAGTCCCGGTCTTCTTCGATACAGTCTTTTACTTATTAGTGCCGTTAGCTCGCTCGCTCTGGTCGAGAACACGCAAAAATTACGTCCTGTACCTAACGGCAATCGTCGCCGGCGCCGGAATCACTCATACCCTTGTCCCGCCGACGCCGGGCCCTCTGTTTATGGCGAGCGAGCTTAAGATCGACGTCGGCCTGATGATGATAATGGGTCTGGCCGTCGGTCTGCCTACGGCGTTTCTCGGCGTAGTAGTGTGCAGGATAGTCAATCACTTCGTCGATATTCCCATGCGTCCCTATGCCGGCCAGGCCGAACCGGAGTCGCTCGACGACGACCAGCTCCCGCCGTTTTGGATTTCATTCGCCCCAATTGCTCTGCCGGTGATTCTGATTTCTCTCAACACGGTTACAAAAGCGGTCGGCGCGGCCGAATCGGTGACGCGGGTCGCGGCTGTTCTGGGTCATCGTGACATGGCGCTGCTGCTCGCGGCTGTTCTGGCGATGTTTGTACTGGTCCGCAATCGCAAATTGTCGTTCAGGGATTTGGCCGCGAGGACCGAGACCGCCCTGATGAGCGGCGGGATCATAATTCTGATCACGGCTGCCGGCGGCGCGTTCGGCGCGATGCTGCGAGCGGCTGGAATCAAGGACTGGCTCCAGGAATTGCTCGGCGTCCAGGGCCAGGCTGTTGGTCTGGTGATGCTGCTGATGGCCTTCGGTGTGGCCGTCATGATGAAGTTCGCTCAGGGCTCGGGCACCGTCTCGATGATAACAACCGTCTCGATATTTGCCGCCATGGGCGTCTCGCCCGAGATGCTTGGCTGCCATACGGTGTATCTTGCGATGGCAATCGGAAGCGGTTCGCTGGTCGGCGACTGGATGAACAACAGCGGCTTCTGGATCTTCTCGCGGATGGGCGGTCTGACCGAAGTGGAAACGCTCAAATCCTGGACCATCGTAACCGCGGCACTCGGACTGATAGGCCTCGGATTCACGCTTGCCTTTGCGTATTTCCTGCCCATGATGCCCGCGGCGGCAGGGGCGTAGCGCGTTATTGCTTTCTGACTTGGACCTTGGCCAGCTTCTCGTAGAACTGAATGATTCCGCCGTGGTCGTCGCCGCCTTTGCCGTCCACTTTCAACGCCTGCATGACCTCCATCACCGCGCTGGAGAGCGGAACCGGAACTCCAACCTCATGGGCGGTATCCAGTGCGTTCGCCAGGTCCTTGATGTGCAGCTCGATGCGAAATCCGGGCTTGAAGTTGCCTTCCAATACGAGCGGCATCTTTGCATTCAGGACCGTGCTGCCGGCAAGTCCTCCGCGAATCGCCTGAAAGACCTTCTCCGGATCGACGCCCGCCTTGGCCGCCAGGACCATCGCCTCCGACATCGCCGCAATGTTCAGCGCAACTATGATTTGATTGGCTAATTTGGTCATGTTGCCGCTTCCGATTTCTCCCACTCGCGTCACGGAGGCCCCCATTACGGCCAGAATATCCTTGACCTCATCGAACGTATCCTGCGGCCCACCGACCATGACTGCAAGCGTGCCATCGACGGCTTTGGGCTCGCCGCCGCTCACCGGAGCATCGAGCACGACCATGCCTTTTTCCTTCGCTCTCTCCGATACTTCCTTGCTCGCCGCAGGTGCTATGGAACTCATATCGACAAGGATAGTGCCCGGCTTGGCCCCGTCCAGAACTCCGTCGGCGCCCAGCACCGCCTCCTTGACCTCCGGCGAATTGGGCAGCATAGTGATAACTACTTCGCTCTTGGCGGCGACTTCTTTGCACGAGCAGCCTGCCTTTGCTCCGGCGGCGACAACTTCATCAATCCTATCGGGCACGATGTCGTAAATCGTCAGCGAGTAGCCCGCCTTGAGCAGATTCTTCGCCATGGGCTTTCCCATTATCCCTAATCCGATAAATCCAATCTTCTTCATCGCAAAACCTTTCCCTGTGATTCTGTCGTTTGATTCCTACAAATCATCCGTGCTGGAAATTCTCCAGCAATTTCCAGCCAACTTCGTAGAACTGAGTCAGCGTCCTTTGTGTCACTCCATACGTAATGAATTCCTCGGGTGTCATCGCATCCGGCTCGAAGGCACGAACAAACTCGCCCAGCGCACAGAGCCTCTCAATAACCGGCCGAGGTATCTCGCGGTCGATTCGCTCCTCGCAGGCCAGCTCGCCCCCAGGGGGATCGTCGGACACAAGCATTTGCTGATAAGGCGGAGCGATAGACATGATCACTTCGGCGCCCGCCAATTCCGTCATGTGGTAAGTGCCCCTCAGGGCTGCGACAATCAAAGTTGCCTCGTAGTGCCGCCGCTTGTAAATCGAATAGGCGCGCTTGGTCACGGCCAGACCCGCCTGACGAATATCCGATTCGCTCACGTCTGCTTTTCGGTCGTGCGCTATGTCTCTTAGGTAATCGTCCAGCCGCCCGATCATAATCACGGCAAAGCACCTGCCCGGCCTGGCGGCGTTGCTCCTGGCTCGCTGCAGGCCCCGGCGGTGCCTCTCGGCGACCGCGATGACCTGAGGCACAGTGTAACTTATCGTCAGCGTGGCGGTGATTCCTTCGGCGGTACAGTCTTCGAGGACATCCAGCCCCGCAGCGGTAGCGGGCAGCTTAACCGCGATATTGGGCGCCCATGCGTGAAACCTTCTTGCCATCGCGAGCATGGATTGTCTGTCTGCGGCTCGTGCAGGATTGACCTGGGCGCAGACATAACCCATTCGTCCGGCGTTTTTTTCGAACTGAGGTTCGAGCTGACGGGCCGCATGCGTGATGGGTATGCTCATGAGCGCCTCGGCTTTTCTCTCGCCGGCCGGATGCTCTGAGAGCGCCTTGTTTATCTGTGCGGCCCAGGTATCCGAGTTCCTGGACAGCGCCAGATGCGCCAGATATGGATTCGTGGTAGCGCCGACGGCGCCGTTGCCGATGCCGCGCTGTAGCTCGGCCGGGTCCGCCGAATCATGCCACCACGCCGTCGAGGTGTTTTCAATTGCCCATTGCAGGTAGCTTCTATGACTCATTACTGACTCCCGAAAAATTTTCGTATAGCATATAAGTAAGAGCACCACGGGGCAAGCATTTCCTGAGACGGACTTGCTTCGTCCCTCGTCTCTCATCCCTCGTCCCCTGAGGCCAGACCCCCGTTTAGGGTAAGAGGCGGTCAGCGGGTTGCCTGGCGGGCGAGCTTTGATACCACTTTGTCCAAAGAGCTTCAAGCTGAGCAGTTCTTTCCGGATACTCCAGGGCAAGGTTCCTCAACTCAACCGGGTCGGTTTCCATGTCGTATAGTTCCCATGGCTCTTCGTCCATCTTTACAAGCTTTCACTTTCCCTGCCGTACCGCACAGCCGTGTGCGAACTTCCAGAACAGAACATCGTGGTCTTGGCGCTGGCGTCCCTGAAGGATGGGCACCATGCTCTTTCCGTCGGCCGGATCGACGTGCCGGCCATCGTATATTTCGGAGTACTCGGCACCTGCGGCTTCCAGAACGGTCGGCAGGATATCCATGACGTGACACACTTGACGGGCAATTTGTCCTCCTTTGCCGACCACGTTCGGCCACTGGACTATCAGCGGGACGCGGTTGCCGCCTTCATGCTCGTACTGCTTGAACATGCGGAACGGCGTATTGCTCGCGTTTGCCCAGCCGTACCCGTAGCTTTGCCATGTGTCTTCCTGGCCCGGCATTACATCGGGGCGGTTGCCGACCTTGATCGGCCGGCCGTCGCGCGTCTGCTCATTCAGGAACGGCCCTTTGCGCGATTGGGTATACTCGACGTAACACCCGCCGTTATCCACCAGCACCATGACAAGTGTGTTTTTCAGCCGTCCTGTTTCCTCCAGGGTCTTGAGGATCCGTCCGATTCCCTGGTCCATGCGAGCTATCTGGGCGGCGTAAACTTCCATCCGGCGCATCTGCCATTGCTTGTGCTTCTCATCTTCCCACGCAGGCACGTTCGGATGTCGCGGCGAAAGCGGCGTATCGGGCCCGACCACGCCCAGCTTCTTCATGCGGTCGAGCCGCTGCTCGCGGAGCTGGTCCCAGCCCATCGCGTAACGGCCCTTCTGTTTCTCTATGTCCTCGTCAAGGGCATGGAGCGGCCAATGTGCCGCTGTGTATGCCGTGTAGAGAAGCAGCGGGACATCTTTAGGCGTCTCGTTTATGTAGCGCACCGCATTTTCACTGATGGCGTCGGTATAGTAGAAGCCCTTGTTCTTCTTCCACTCGTCCTCGGCGGGTTCACCGTCACGACTCAGCGTCAGTGGCGCAAAGAAGCTGCCGCATCCCTGGGGAGTCCCGAAGAAACTGCCGAAACCTCGCTCGAGGGGCGCCTTTCTGTTTAGTATTGGCTCGCCAGCGTTGTGCCACTTACCCACGGCGCACGTGCGGTAGCCGGCGGCCGAAAGTGCCTCCGCGATTGTAACGTTCCTGCCGCTGCCGTACCCGCGGATATGGTATTGACCCGTAAGCAAAGCGACCCTTGTGGGTGCGCACATGCTCTCGGTATGGAACTGCGTGAAGCGGATGCCGTTGGCCGCGATTCTGTCGATGTTCGGCGTTGGAATCTCGCCGCCATAACAGCCGAAATCCGAGTATCCGATGTCATCACCGATGATAATAACGACATTGGGTCGCGTGCGGGCCTGGCTCCGGGGGCCGGGCGAAGCCGCCATAAGTCGGGACAGCATTAGTGCAGGTGTGCATGTTCCAACCGCCCTGAGAAAATCTCTTCTTGTGTATTCGCTCACAACTGTGCCTCCATCGCTTTGATGTCTAACTGATATTGTTTGTAGCCGGTATATGGCTAAAGACCGGGAATACGAACATATTGTAACGACTGTCGCCGGTCTGGGCTATACTCATTCCGGTCGTGTGAAAATAGCCCTTGCGGGACGCGGGGGCCAAGGCTAACATGGGCGATGTGATTTTGAGACTTCCGACCCGGAGGCACAGCTTATTACGGAGCATAAAATGACACGAAAATCCTGGATAAAAGCCATTTTGGTTGCAGCCGTAGCTGCCGTAGCGACCTCTGCCTTGTCTGCCGGAACAGTGCAGTGGCAGGAATTTGACGGCACGCGTATTCCCGTTCCGCCGTCCGAGCATCCGCGGCTGTACCTTCGCGCCGAGCATGTGACACAATTGCCGCAGCGATTGAAGGCTCCGGCACTACGTACGGCCGTCGAGCAGCTTAAGGCGATGGCGAAAAGGTCGCCACAGTTGAAGCTCGAGACCGATGCGCTTGAGTATCTGGTGACGAAGGATGCCGCCTTAGGGCGTGCCACAATCGCAGCGGCGCTGCCTTTGCTCAAGAAGTGCGAGCTGGCTGACCGGCAGGACGCCTGTCGCGAGACAGGGCGCATGATGGTTACCGGGGCGATCGTATATGACTGGTGTTACGGCCTGTTAACGGCAGACGAGAAGCAGGCTTTCATCGCCGAGCTGGTGCGCCTGGCGAAAACGCAGGAGTGCGGCTATCCGCCGATCCGGCAGGGCTCAGTGACGGGCCACTCGTCCGAAGCGATGATCATGCGCGACATGCTCTCGGCCGGGATAGCTATCTATGACGAGTTCCCGGAAATGTATCGTCTGGCGGCAGGGCGTTTCTTCCGCGAGCATCTGCCGGTCCGAAACTGGTTCTACGACGGGCACGCCTATCATCAGGGCGATTCGTACGGCCCGCATCGCTATAGTTGGGATACGTATCCGTTGTGGATTTTCGACCGGCTGGGAGCCGGCAACGTGTATAACCCCGAGCAGTGTTTCGTGCCTTACTTATGGATTTACGCCACACGGCCGGACGGCCAGCGATTGCGGGCAGGCGATACCTTCGCCCATAGTGCGTCGCGCGGCCGGCCGTGGAGCCAGTACATCGGAACGGTGCTGACCGCGAGCTACTACGGCGACGGGTATCTGCTCGATCAGTATCAGCGGCAGGGCGGCAGCGGCGGCAATGAGACAATCTTCGAGGTGCTGTGGCGGGATGTGACGCTGGAGCCGCAATCGATAACCACGCTGCCGTTGTCGCGATACTCCGGCTCGCCTTTCGGCTGGGCCGTGGCGCGCACCGGCTGGGGCGAGGATGCAGTGATCGCAGAGATGAAAACCAACGAGCATAATTTCACTAATCATCAGCATCTCGACGCAGGCGCTTTTCAGATCTATTACAAAGGGGCCCTGGCAGTCGATTCCGGCCTCTACTCCGGCTTGTCCGGCGCGTACGGCAGCCCGCATTGCATGAACTATTACTGGCGCACCATCGCGCACAACAGCCTGCTCATCTACGATCCGAACGAGGACTTCGGCAGGCGAGGCTACGGTAACGACGGCGGCCAGCGACTGCCTAACGGCCGTTCCGAGCCGCGCAACCTCGACGTGCTGCTTGCGCCGGAAAACGGGTATCGCACGGGAAAGGTCCTCGCTCACGGCTTCGGGCCGAGCCCGCAAATGCCTGACTTCACGCTGTTGCAGGGTGACATCACCGATGCCTACAGTAAGAAGGTCCGAAGCGTGACGCGCTGCTTCGTCTTTCTGAACCTGCGAAATCCGGAAGTGCCGGCGGCGATGGTCGTTTTCGACCGGGTGGTAAGCGCCGAGCCTGACTTCCGAAAATACTGGTTGCTGCATACCCTTGAAGAACCTCGCGTGGATTCTACTTCGGCCGTGATTGACTGCACGCAACACGGCGGCAGCGGCCGGCTCACCTTGGACGTACTTCTGCCGACGGCGGCGAACGCAGAACTGGCCAAGGTCGGCGGGCCGGACAAGGAGTTCTGGGTTTTCGGCCGCAACTACGCTAACGACGTCGATCCGAAGCGGCTGGAACGAAGCTCCATCGAGACCGGGGCGTGGCGAATCGAAGTATCGCCAAAAAGTGATGCTACCGAAGACTTGTTCCTCAACGTCATGCAGGTAACTGACAGTCGCTCGCCGTCGCGCTGGCCCGTGAGGCGTCTGGATGCCGGGCAGCATGTGGGCTGCGTAATTGAGGGGCCCGATACGGCGTGGGTCGTCCTGATGCGAAAGGATAGTCAGCGCTCCGACGAGCCGCTGAGCTTCATCGTGCCGGGGCAAGGCCCGGCGCGTATGCTTGTGACCGACCTGACGCCGGGCCGCTGGAACGCACGGCGAGAAGGTTCCGCGGAAATTCTCGACCTGACGGTCCCGGCTGATTCCGGTGCCGCGTGGTTCGAAGGCTCGACTGGTACGTGGAATCTTTTTTATTCTTACTGAGGTGACTATGAAGCAGGCTGTGAACTTCCAAATACTTACAATTCTCTTGCCTATCGTCATGACCGTCGATTCGTTGGTCGTCGGCGGAGAATCTGTTGCGTCTCTGCCGTCCGGTGTGAAAGTCGTCTGGGACCTGAGCAGGGCGTATCGCGAAGCAACGCCTACACGCGAACGCATTTGCATCAACGGGCTTTGGCGATGGCAGCCGGCCGAGGCCACATCGGAACGTGTGCCTGTGGGGAACTGGGGCTACTTCAAGGTCCCTGGTTGCTGGCCCGGCATGACGGACTACATGCAGAAGGACAGCCAGACAGTGCACGTGCATCGGAGTTGGAAGGATACGAGGCTCCGCGATATCACGGCGGCCTGGTACGAGCGGGAGATTACGATTCCCGCCGATTGGTCCGGCCGTCGCATTGCTATTCGCATCGAATACCTGAATTCCTATGCGGTTGTCTTCCTGGACGGCAGCAGGGCGGGCGAGTGCAGGTTTCCGGGCGGCGAGGTGGATATAACCACGATGTGCCGTCCGGGGGCAAGCCACAGGCTCAGTCTGTTCGTTGCAGCTATGCCGCTCAAGGGGGTCATGCTCTCTTATACCGACAGCGCCTCGGCCCGGGAAGTTAAGGGCTCGGTGGCTCGACGGGGCTTGTGTGGGGATGTCTATCTGGCGAGCACGCCAGCCGGACCTCGAATCTGCGACGTGAGGGTTGATACGTCGGTCCGCCGTCGCGAGTTGACGGTCGATGCGGCGTTCGAGGGACTTTCGGCGAATGCACGGTACGCCGTTCGCACGCGCGTCTTGAAAGAAGGCCGCAGCATCAAAGAACTCACAAGCAGGGAATTCCAGGACAGCGACCTCAAGGAGGGCCGTATCGTGTTTGCGGAAGGATGGATGCCGGATAAACTCTGGGATATCCACACGCCAGAGAATAAATACGACCTTGAAGTTTCGCTTCTCGACTCTGGCTCCCTTGGGGACAGGGGCGCGGTGCTGGATGCGAGTTGGACGGTGCGCTTCGGATTTCGAGAGTTTTGGATCGAAGGCCGGGATTTTTTCCTTAACGGCAGTCGAATCTTTCTGTCGGCTGTGCCGCTTGACAACGCCCAGATCGGCGCGGCATTGGCCGGCTACGATGCCGCCTGCGAAAGCCTCAGGCGACTCAAGAGCTTCGGAATCAACTTCGTCTATACTCACAACTACGGCTGTGAGCCTGGCTCGCATCTAAGCTTTGCGGAGGTTCTAAGGGCCGCCGATGACGTTGGTATGCTGGTGTCTTTTTCACAGCCGCATTTCAGCCACTACGATTGGCAGGCCTCCGACACCGACAGCAGCAACGGCTATGCCAGCCATGCGGAGTTCTACGTGCGTGCCGCGCAAAACCACCCGTCAGTCGTGGCGTATTCCATGAGCCACAACGCCACGGGCTATAGCGACGACATGAACCCGGACATGATCGACGGGATTCAGGATGGTCGCGACACATGGGCCTTGAGAAACGCTGAACGAGCGTTGCGAGCCGAAGCCATCGTCAAAAATCTGGATCCCGGCCGTATCGTCTATCACCATGCTTCGGGCAACCTGGGCTCATTGCACGCGATTAACTTTTACCCTAACTTCGTCCCGATTCAAGAGCTGTCCGACTGGTTCGAGCACTGGGCTACGCAGGGTGTCAAGCCGGCGTTCATGTGTGAATACGGCGCGCCCTTTACCTGGGACTGGACGATGTATCGCGGGTGGTACAAGGGCCAGCGTGAATTCGGCAGCGCCAGAGTGCCCTGGGAATTTTGCCTGGCTGAATGGAATGCCCAGTTCTTAGGGGACCAGGCTTTCCAAATCAGCGAACCGGAGAAAGCGAATCTGCGCTGGGAGGCCAAACAGTTCCGGGCAGGTCCCGGCACGCCGGGATGGCATCGCTGGGATTATCCTTACCAGGTCGGCTCGACCAGCTTCGATGAGCGATACCCCGTGTTTGCCATGTATCTGACGGACAACTGGCGGGCCTTTCGCACGTGGGGAGTGTCCGCGATTTCTCCGTGGGAGTACGGGCACTTCTGGAAGCTGCGCGACGGCGTGGATAAGGGCCGCAGACAATTGAAGGTGGACTGGGAAAACCTGCAACGGCCGGGGTTCAGTCCTGATTACATCGAGCAGCGCTACGAGCGAATGGATCTGACCTTCGAGCAGTCTGACTGGATCGCCACGGCCGCCGCCGAAGCTCTGATTCGCAATAACCGTCCGCTGCTGGCTTATATTGCGGGCAAGCCCGCTCGATTCACCTGCAAAGACCATAATTTTCTTCCCGGCGAGACGGTCGCCAAACAAATCGTCGTCATCAATAACTCACGCGAAACTGTGACATGTAATTGCGAGTGGTCGTTCACCCTGCCGCAAGTCGTCACCGGCGGTAAGACAGTCACTGTTGCGGCGGGCTCGCAGGAACGCATCCCACTGCGTTTAGAGCTGCCGGCGGCGCTGGCACCAGGTCAGTATGAACTCAGTGCAATCTTTCGATTCGGCAGCGGCGAAACCCAGCGGGACAGTTTCTCTATCGACGTCATGCCGCTGGCGAAGGCTGTACAGGTAGATTCAAAGATTGCCTTGTTCGACCCCAAAGGCGAAACAGGTACCTTGCTGAGCGGGCTGGGGATTCGCAGTCAAGGCGTGGGAACCGGGGATGATTTGTCCGCGTATGACATTCTCATCGTGGGCAGGTCCGCTCTGACGGTCGATGGTGCGGCGCCGGATATCACGGCGGTGCGCGACGGCTTGAAGGTGATAATGTTCGAGCAGACCGCCGAGGTTTTGGAGAAGCGATTAGGCTTCCGGGTCCAGGAATACGGCTTGAGGCAAGTCTTTGTGCGGGTGCCCGATCATCCCGTTCTATCCGGAATCAGCCCCGAATTCCTGCACGACTGGCGGGGCGAGGCGACGATCCTGCCGCCGAAATTAAAGTACGAAATGCGGCCGCGTTACGGTCCGACCGTACAGTGGTGCGACATTCCGGTCACCCAGATATGGCGATGCGGCAATCGCGGCAATGTGGCCTCTGTATTGATCGAGAAGCCCGCGCTGGGCGATTTCCTGCCAATCCTTGACGGCGGCTACAGCCTTCAGTACAGCCCGCTGATGGAGTACCGCGAGGGTAAGGGTATGATGGTCTTCTGCCAGATGGACGTCACGGCTCGCACGGAAACTGATCCGGCGGCAGAGACGATGGTCCGAAATCTCCTCCGATACGTCTCGGCCTGGAAGCCGGCTCCCAGACGGGAAGCCGTCTATGTCGGCGAAACTGCCGGAAAGGACTATCTCGAATCCACAGGCGTGTCACTTGGCTCCTACGAGAGCGATAACCTGCCGCCCGACTGTGTCCTCATTGCAGGTCCCGGCTGCTCCGAGAAGCTGGCAGACCGAGCGGCGGCAATCCCGGCGCGCCGGGACTGGCTCAAGGCCGGCGGGCCTGGCCCCAGGGGCAACATCCTGGCGATTGGCCTTGACCAATCCGATGTCGAGACGCTGCCGCCTTTCAACGTCGTCATGAAGAAGGCCGAACATATCGCGGCCTGCTTCGATCCGTTCGGAATCGGTTCTCTGCTGGAAGGTGTCGGGCCTGCGGACGTGCACAATCGCGACCCGCGAGAGCTGCCTCTTGTATCGGCGGGGGCCCGGGTCATCGGCAACGGCGTCCTGGCCAAAGCCGAGTACGTGAACGTTGTTTTCTGCCAACTTGCGCCCTGGCAGTTCGACGGCGGCGAGCAGTCCAATCTCAAACGGACGCACCGGCGTGTATCCTTCCTTGTTTCGCGCCTGCTTGCCAACATGGGAGTGGCCGGTTCGACGCCGATTCTCGATCACTTTGCCCGTCCGGTGGATGCCGCCGAATCGCAAGGACGCTGGCTGGCCGGCCTCTACCTCGATAAGCCGGAAGAATGGGATGACCCGTACCGATTCTTCCGATGGTGAGCCGCTGAGGCTGGAGCTTATGGGTTCACGGAAGTTCCTCGCCAGACGCTGCCGCCAAATGTAGTGACATACATCAAGTTCTCATCCGACGGATCGAATACGACTCGTTGAACATTCGAGAAGGGCAGTTCATTGAACGCTTCCCATGTTCGGCCGTTGTCTTTCGTGAGCCACAGGCCGGCGCCTGGTGCGCCTTCGGTGAGCGTCATATAGATCCAGCCATCGCGTTTCGGATGAAAATACCCGCCGAAGGTTTGCCGGCCTTCACGGCCGATGCGCTGCCATGTCCTGCCGCCGTCGGTCGTGCGATACAGCCCGCCTGACTCGTCGTCCCAACTCGTATCGCAGGTGCCGACTAAGATGGTGTTGCTGTCCTCGGGATGGACCGAAAAGTCTTTGGGATAAAGGAAAGGTTGTGACTCATTGACCTTCTCCCACGTTTCGGCGCCGTCGCGGGAGCGGTACAATCCGACTCCTTCGCTCATGAGCGGTTCTCCGCGTGCAGGGCGTTTAGCGCATATGATCGCCAGGAGCGTGCCGTCCTTGTGC
>JBDREF010000364.1:0-26174 GCA_043820045.1 Planctomycetota bacterium
CCCGGAAAGGGTACCTGTGATACTCGGCGACACGATGGGCGATCTGCGAAAATTCTATTGTCTCGCAAGCGTTATCTTCGTTGGACGCTCGCTGGTTCCGATGGGCGGCTCCGACATGATTGAGGCTGCGGCCCTCGGCAAGTGTACCATTTTTGGGCCGCACGCATTCAATTTCGAACAGACCGTCGATGCGCTTCTGGCGGACGGCGGCGCAATTATGGTTAAGGATCAACAGGAATTGCTGCGGACGATGCAGAAATGCCTCGGCGAACCGGAATTCGCCGACGGAACCGCCCGAAAGGGCAGGGAGGTCATCAGGAAGAATCAGGGCGCTACGCAAAAAAGCATCGAACAGATTGAAAATATCCTGAGAACGAGCTGATTGAATCGACCGTGCGGTCCCGAAACAGTCATGCTTCAATTTCAGCGACGTGTTCTTATCAGTTTGGCTACAGCTTCGATATGTGCCGGGCCGGTCCCGCAGCAGCCGCCGATGATGCTTGCACCGGCCGAGTATATTTTCTTAGCCGCCGTCGCAAAGTCGTCTGCTGAGACTTTGTAAACGGTTTTGTCTTCCACGAGTTCGGGCTTGCCGGCGTTTGGCTCGGCGCAGACTGCCACATCATTCGACAAAGTCCTCACCACCAAGACGCACCATCGAGCCAGCTCGACATATTCATCAAGTGACGCTGTGCCGCAGTTAAACCCAAATGCCTCAACCCCGAGAGAGATGATTCTTGCCGCCGCAGCCTCCACGCCTACGCCCATCATTGTTTTGAAACTATCGCCGGTTTTGTCGAAAGACATCGACACCAGGACGGGCAAATCTTTGCCGGCTGATTTTGCCGCTTCGACGGCGATCGTCGCTTCTTCCACGGCCATCATTGTCTCGATTATAAATCCGTCCACTCCGCCGGCCAGCAGAGCTTCGGCCTGTCGGGCAAAAGCGTCTCTCAACTCATCGGGCTTCAGTGTGCCCAAGGGTTCGAGGAAGTCCCCGCTTGGGCCGATGTTGCCAAGGACGTACTTTTCCGGGCCCGCGGCCTGCCGGGCGATTTGGGCGCCCGCCTCGTTTATTTCGGCGACTCTGTCGGCCAATCCGTATCGGGCAAGCGCGTACTTGTTGGCGCCGAGGGTATTGGTAATAAGAGCGTCGCAACCTGCCTGCAGATAGGCACTGTGGATGCCGGAGATGATGTCGGGCGACTCGATATTCAGATTATCACTGCATGTACCGGCCTCAACTCCGCGAGCAATGAGCTGAGTTCCCATCGCCCCGTCCAGCAAAAGCAACCCCTGCTTGATTTTCTCTCTCAGATCAGTAACGGGCACAAGAACTCTCCGACTTGGTTTCTTACTGAGGCTCTTCGATCCACTTTCCGCCGACGATTTGGCGCACGTGCTTGAAACCTCGCGGCTTCTGGCGGCCGAAAAGCAAATTACGCCGCTGTTCGGTGATTTCTGCGGGTTTTACGGACTGAAGATTAATGGTAATACTGAGTGAATCTTCTGTCTGCCGGCCCTGTGTTGTCACCTCTATCACGCTGGGAACGAAAAAGCCGTCGGACACTTCTTCGTATTTGTCCAGTTCCGCGCCGGCGACCGGCCGGCCGTTGGAATCGAAGAACTCGATTCGCCTGACCCTGTATTCGCAGCTATAAACATAGATTTTCTTTGTTACGACGCCATGCTCTCGTTTTGAGAGTATGTCAAAAGCGCCTTCGTTCGACAGAGACCAGTCCTGCTCCGTGTCCACTTCCCAAATCCCGAGGGCTTCAAGCAGTGTCCTGGGATTCATCACAGGTCCTTCGGATGTGTCCTGGTCGGACCATTTGCCCCAATAGTAACGGCTGATTTCCTTTGGTCTTATCGCCAGCCAGAACTCGTCTTCATTCGAGCCGAGCACCACCGCCTTGGGGATCACAGCCTTGTCGGCTTGCAGGTAAATGTTAAGAGGGGGGTCAACCCAGAGTTTTACGCTGAGGTTCTCGCTCTGCGGCTTCTTTTTTCCTTCGACATAATACTCCATGCGGCATTGCCCATCGGCCTTCAGCGGCGCCATGTTTTGTGAGTGTGACTGCAGAGCCGCCAGCGCCTCGGACACAGAGCCTTTGCCGGGGCAGGTCTCCATGCGTTCGAGAATATGTGACTGGCAGCCGGCAAGAATAAGTGCTGTTGCGGCGATGGATAGTACTAATCTGCCCGGCATCTTGTGATGACTCCTAAAAATCCGTTCTCTCTTCCGAATACATAAATCCGTTTCGTGATGCGCAGCGAGCTTACAAATCCGCGTGGAGAATCTCGCCTATCTGCGACGACAACTGCTCGATCTGCTCCTCGTTGAGATGCGGATTCACCACCTCGACGATCTCCTTGTCGCCCGCCACTCTCAGACGCCAGATTTCCTTCTCGTCCTCGGTTCTGGCCTCGTCGTATTTTAGAATCCTCTTCCGCATCAGTATTAGCGCCAGTACGAAGCGAAAAACTATTTTTTCCCGTTCTGTTTCCTTTTCCAGCCTTTCGAAAAATGCCATCAGCATCTGGTCGTCAATGAATAGCTGTTTTTTCTGCCCCGGATCCGGCAGTCTGGTTTTCCAGTGGCAAAACACATCCGGTTTCTGGCTCTCCCAATAGTCATCGCAGAAATCCCGCCGTTGGAGTCCCTCCGCGGTCTCTACCAAAGCGCCAAAATAATCCTCGCCGTATTCGATCTTCTTGCCGCTGCCATAACATTGCCCCAGCGGCTTGTTGATTTCCCATTGGTCCATCGTGATTCTTTGCCTATCCGTAATAATATCCGTGATATGGCTCATTCAAACTTCAGCCACTCACCCACGTTCTGAGCCGTTTTAGGCCCTATTCCGTCAACTTTCTCCAGATCGTGCAAGTCCCGGAAGACCGGACCACTGCCGGCCTTTCCATTGCAATTTTCGCGGTATGCCACTACTGCGCCGGCTCGCGTAACGCCCAGACCCGGCAGTCTCACCAGGCTTTCCAAAGGTGCTGTGTTCGGATTTATTCGATCCTCCGACTCAATTTCACGTTGGCCGGAAACCGGCCCGGATACTCCGGAATTGGAGACAAAACCCCATCCAAAGCTGACAGCAACGCATACGCTGATGACAAACGCGAATGATTGAATGCTGTTTTGCCTGGCTTGCCACATAATCTATCGTATAGTACTGCCTCCCTGGATCCCGAGCAACGAGGAACGGGGCACGGTTCATCGGCCGAAAATGCCGTCATGCAGTTTCTTCAGAGTTCGAAACGACTCTTTGGGTTCGAGCTGTTCGGTCAGCAGGCCACTGTGGGCGATGGTACTGTCCTCGGTATCGACGAGGTTCGAATAAGTCACGGAACTTACGAACGGCTTACTGAGCGCAATCTTATAGAACTGTTCGATCCATTGTCCCTGCTGGGCCTGGTTCCAGTGTTCATGCCATATTCCGGCAACTTCCCCGTCGTACAGGCCGTCGCCGTTTTGGCTTGGGACCTCAACGTTCGTCATGTACAGGGGCTTGGCAATGGGCCCGAAGTAATCCAGGATTGCCGATATCTGCATCATATCTCTGACGTGCATGCCGGATTGATTCTTGCCGAACCGCACCGGCAGTCCGAACGCATCAAAAGTGATTCCGCTCTGAACAACCATGTCCATATAAACCAACGGCGGGATACTGTTTGGCGTGGTTGCGTAATATTCTCCCCATGGGTTGCTGACTTCTATTATCTTCATCGCCCTGTCACTCGCCTGTTTCACGGCCATGTTGGCCGCGCGGGTCATTTCCAGAATCTGCTCGAATCCGAATCCGAAATGGTTAAACACATTCAGACCGCTTATCGCATACCATGTGTGAATGACCCCGCTATAGCGAGAAACAACCTCCGAGACAAAGTGGTATGCCATTTCGCGAATCTTTTCAAAACCTGCTTCGCCGCGAAGCAGCCATTTCGGCAAAGACTCTTTTGAGAAACAGAGCAACGGCCCTGCGCTGAGCGAGAGTTTCTTCTTGCCCAGCACCTCGACACAGGCGTCAATCGTCGAAAAGTCGAAATCTCCTTTGCCGGGCTCTACCAGAGCCCAGTTGACGGGAATCGTTACCGATCCGAACAGCTCCAGCAACTTCTCGATATACGCGGGATTGTCGATTTTCGCACGATCAGCTCTGCAGCCAAAGCAGCCTCGGCCAAACCCGTGGCCCTTGCTTCTCGTCTTGAGAAGTGACTCTGCCTGTTTTATCGCGAGTTTCTCAGAGAAGAGCAGAGCTTTCTTGAGCGCCTCATCCGCCAGAATGGATGCTTCCGACGGCTTGGATATGTTTTGAATTGCCCGAATAAGTAAATCCTGGGATTGTCTCAACAAATCCGCAAGGCCCTCTATGCTGTTGAAAAACAGCCAATCCTCCCGCTTGTTGACGATTTGCATCAGCTTTGCACGAGCTATCTCGACGTTCAGGTTGTACGGCCGCTCCCTCTCGGGCAGACAGGTTGTCGGC
Source organism: Planctomycetota bacterium (assembly GCA_043820045.1). Classification (GTDB taxonomy): domain Bacteria; phylum Planctomycetota; class Phycisphaerae; order Sedimentisphaerales; family Anaerobacaceae; genus JBDREF01. Next base: position 4,497 of record JBDREF010000364.1, read on the forward strand.
AGCAAAACACTGCCGAAACCCTCGACAGGCCAGAGCAGAGCCAATCCTGCCGTCTCCAGATTTGACTTTGTGCACTCGATGGATCCGTCATTGAAGGTGATTTGGGCTCGGCGGATGCCGATTCCGTCGCCGCCGAAAAGATACGCGCCGCACGGGGTGAATTTGTCAACAACCTTACCGTTCCTAAAAACCTGAAATTTCACTTTTTCCCTTTATTTATTACCGTGTGCCACTCAGCTCTGTCATCGCCGACCGGGCGCAAAATCCTACACCTTGCCCGCTTATGCCCGGCGACAACTCGCAGATTGTAGCAGTGATGTTGCGAAAAGGCAATTCAAACTTTGCCCAGGGCCAATTTTATCAATTGTGGAAATGTGCCGTGAGGTACGACGTGTGCGACAGGAAGATCAGTTTGATATTGCCTCAGCGTCACTGCACAGACGGTATTGCTTCATCTGAACTTCGTAAAGCAGGTTGCTCTTCTCGATGAGTCTGGCTATGAGACTGAGTTGATTGAGCACTATTTCAATCAGATTTATATTTATCAGGGTCGATTCCGGGCTGTATTGTGGCAGAGCAATGATCACGTATCCGCAATTGCTCTGATCCGTTGCCAATTGCGCCGCGATGATACTGCAGTCGTTGACCTGTGTTACGACCGGTTCGGCGCCATCGTCAATCTTGGCGCAGAGTTCCTTCAGAAACGACTCACTTATATCCAATTTGGCTAATTCCGCCGAATCGCTGGGCCAGCTATTGCCGTCCCTGTCCATGATCAGCATCAGCGGTCCCTGCTCGGGCAAAACCTCGAAGACCTGCCTTGCTATCTGCTCGTTGAGCATGAAGTTTCGAGAAGACACCGGTTCGTATACGTTCATCAGGACAACTCCTTATTCATTTTTTGAATAATGCAGCCACCTGAGACTTCGGTATTATTGTGCGGCGACTTCTCAAGCCGTGATTTTTTGGGCCAATTCTGCTCGAAAAGACCAATTCCCAAGCTCGGGGATGTGATTATAGGACGCTATGGACCCGTTGCCGGAAGACAGGCGGTAAGGGAGGATTCAGGAACCGAGCATGTCTTTGAACGCTTCTATCGAGAACCTTCTGCCGGGGCATTCGGTCACGCGGCCTCCGGGCGTGTTGTTATGACCGTAGATGCGGGTCTTCGAAATATCGTAACGCTCTTGCAGAAATTGGACAAGTTTCGCAAGCGACCGCATTTGCTGTGCTGTGGGGACCGTGTAATCGAAATTGCCGACGAGGCAGATTCCCACGGCGTCCTCATTGGCCCAGTTGCCGGGTGTACCTCCGCAATGGGCGCCGGCAATCTGTTTTCGCCAGCGGAATGTTACCTCAATCTGGCCGTCCATGCTGTCAGTCCCGTTGCCAATAACAAAATCGTAGCCTATGCCGTCCCAGTGGTTTTCCTCCCGGTGCATCCTGTCGAAGATAGCGGCGTCTCCGTTTTCCGTGGCGGAGTGATGTATTACTATGGCTGTCCATTTCTTCTCGACGTCGGAAGGAGGAAGCCAACCCGGAGGAAAGCTCTCTTCAGCGATTTTTGGGGCCGGTTTGGGCTTTATGACCTTTGGCGCAACGGGCTGAGGCTCGGTTTTGGCGGTGCTGTGCACAATCCGCGGCATGGGTTCGCGATTGGATGCGCAGCCGGCCAGAGCCAGAAAACAAAAGCAAGAGATAAGAGTTCTCTCAGACACTATCCGGGATTTCCCCCTTGTGTACAGCTTTCCTTAGGTTCGGTTGAAAAGGACTTGTCTGTGCTCTGCCGGGACAGGTTTTAGCCCCCCGATAGATGCGGTTTTTCCTTGTACCTGACCATGTACACGCCATTGCCATGCTCGTTGTATTTCACTATGTCCATATACGAATTCATCAACAGCAGTCCTCTGCCTCCGGGCTCGTAGAGACCTTCGCCCAGCCGCGGATCCACCACCGATTCCGGCGAAAATCCTTCTCCTTCGTCCGTTACAGATATTTCGACCTTTTCCGAATCGACAGAGTAGTCAATCTTGACCTTCTTTGTCGAGTCCATCTTGTTGCCGTGCTTGACGGCATTGAGAAAAGCCTCCTCCAACGTCAGGTGAACCGCGAAAATATCGTCCTTATCGAAATTGTTGGCTTCGAGCCTGGACATAATCTGCTTGCACACATCAACAACGGCCGATGGCTTGCTTTCCACGACTATTGAGCAGTTGATAGGTGCTTTTGAGGCCATAACCTACAAGGCAAGAAACCTTTTCCCAATTTGATCAGGATAAATCTTCGACGGCGCTTTCAACATCGTTATATATATCGAAAGTTTTGGTCAGTCGCGTTATTTTGAAAATCTCATAAATTTTCGGGTTTATGTTACAGAGCCTCAGTTGTCCTTCGTGCTCGTGTATTCTCTTGCTGATCCGGATCAAAAGTCCGAGAACAGCCGACGACAAGAATCGGACGTTACCGAAGTCCAAAATCAGGTTTATCCGCTCTGCCTGCTCGATAATGGATGTGATCAAGTCCTGGAGTGCTTCGATGTCCTTTTCTTCGAGAATTTTTTCGTCGGTGAAACCCACTATTGCGGCTTTGCCGGCGTACTCAACGCTAATTCTTGGCTTGATTTCGGCCATATTTGTCTCCATGACAAAAACGTAAAACTACAGCGAAATCCTAAGCCGTGGGGGCCGGGATGTCAAGCGTTTTGGTTATCGGCGGCAAATTTGGATTCCCCTGACCGGTTACAGCAAGAGGGACGGCTCGATTTGGGAATGTTCTTGCAATTGCGAGTTTGGAAGCATAGAATTCGTTCTGTGTGTTCTCAAGGAAATTTGAACGTATTTGGGCTGCTGATACAAAAGTGTGATCCAGTCCTGTATTCTTGTTCGTGTATTTGAGCCTGTGGAAAATGCATATCAGCGAATTTCAGAGTATAATTTCTCAGAAGTACGAAAAACGAGACCGGGAACGGGGCATTCCTGGCACGTTCTTGTGGTTCATTGAAGAGGTCGGGGAGCTTGCGACCGCTTTGGCAGGAAAGGACCAGGAGAACAGAGAAGAAGAATTTGCCGATGTTTTTGCCTGGCTCTGTACCCTGGCGAACATAAGCGACGTGGACCTGGAAAAAGCCTGCACAAAGTACACCGGCAACGGCGTAAAAGGCTTTAAGCCCAAATAGCACGCGGCGACCGGGCCCTCCGTCTCAGCAAGAGCGAAAAGTCCGTTGTCTGTGCGCTATCGGCCAATAGGTTGAGCTTGCTGTTCCTCGTCGCCGACTTCGTCGGGGTGTTGAACGTCCGTATCTTTGTTGCCTGTCAACGCCCGGTAAAAACACCAGCTAAGCCCGCCTATTATGATCAGAGACACCACTGCGAGAATGACAGAAGAGACGCCGCTCAGTTTGTCACGGATGGGTGCGGCGGCCTCTCCGATTTTCTCCGTTCCCGCCAGGCCAATCAAAATCACCGCGCAAGATGCACTAACATCCGTCGTTGCTATAATGCCGGCCCACCTTGCAAGCCACGAGGCCTGACTGGTGGAAGTATGATGCTTATCCAAAACATGGTTGCTCAAAAGCATTGTCGCTACGCCGGCAGCCAACGAGAGCCAAAGCAGCACGTTTTCCGCCGTCTGAGGCATCGGGAACATCAATCGCAGTACGAGCAGGCCCGCAACAATCAAGGCTCCGACGAATGCTATCGCCCCGGCGGGCCGCCCCTTGATGGGCAGTTTGCCCTCTGGCTGAGCCTGTTCCGGGATGTCCTGCCGGCCTCTGAGAAGGCTCAGAACGATGGCGATGACCGGTACGCTTGCCAGAATCCCCATGCCCACGCAGTTCGACAATATCCAATCGCCTTCGGGCGTCCTGAGAAACCCATCCCCATGGACGTCGTCAAAGAGCTGCCAGAAGAAAAGCGTGCCCAGGACGACCGGAATCACCAGACGTATGAGATAGCTCCACCATCTGCCCAACGCCCAGTCGCTCCGGCTGTTCGCGTGCCGCCTGAGCGTCTCGATGCGCCATAACCACCCCAGAACCACGCACTCCAGCAACCCCATGAATGCTATGCCCCACGTGCCGTTGACAAATCCGTCGATAGCGCCCAGCCAGTTGAATCCCGCCCTGGTTATGTAAAACAGTCCGAATAGAAATCCCACTACGCTCATCACCGGCAGGACAATACTTCTGCGCCAACCGGTCTTGTCAACGAGGCTCGCCAGAATTGACTCGGTCATTGAAAAGGCAGAGTCAATGCCCAGAGTCACAAGCGCGAAGAAGAAAATAAAGCTGAACCATGCCGAATAAGGCAACTGCGCCAACGCATACGGAAACGCCACAAAAGCCAGCGAAGGACCTGTTTCAGCCACTTGTTCAACCGCAACCGGATTGTCTCCCTGCTGAGTTACAAAAGCCATCCCTCCCAATGTCGCAAACACGGCCAGTCCCGCTACGAAACTCGTCGCAAAATCCGCAATGCTGATGATGGCCGCATTGTTGTTGAGATCGCTTTTCCTGTGAAGAAAGCTGGCGTAGGTAATCATAACGCCGTAGGCCAGACTCAATGAGAAGAACACCTGTCCTATTGCATATCGCCATGTAACAGGCTTTGCAAGTTCAGACCAAACCGGGTCGAGATAGTATGCAAGACCCTGCATGCTGCCTTCGAGAGTCAGCCCTCGAATTGCAAGGATCGCGAGCATCAGCCAGGGCAGCGGGACTGTGAGCCAGACTATTTTGCCGACAAGGCGTACACCTCTGAATATGCAGAAATACATTGCAGCCCAGGTAATGATTAAGGGCAGTACCAGGTTCCAACGGATGGCCCCAAGGTAGAAACGGGCTTCTTCGATATCGATCTTGCCCAGGTAGGTCTCATTAAAAAAACGCTTGGCGTTCTCGACGCCTTCTATACCTTTGCCGGCCCAGGGCAGTTCGCCGCCGCTGAAAATCCCGACGATGCTATACCACAAAAAACTGAAGCAGTAGGCAAGAATGACGGGGTAGTATGTGATTATCACGAAAGCCAGAATTATTCCCCACCAGCCCACCATTTCGAATCGCTTGTGCCCTCGTTTGAATGCATCGGGCGCGGCTCGTTGCGTGTAGTGTCCGATGCTGAACTCAAGAATCATAATGGGTATCCCAACCAAGAGCAGGGCGATTATATACGGAATCAGAAATGCCCCTCCCCCATAACTGTACAGCTTGTATGGAAAACCCCAAAGATTTCCCAGGCCCACGGCCGAGCCAATGGCCGCAAGAATAAATCCACCGCGGGTCCCCCAGCTTTCTCTTTGTTCTTCCAGCAGCTCAGTCATTGTCGTTCGTTTCCTTTTTTTCCTTGCCCACAACCTTCTTTTTGCGATCCTTCGGCTCGGCTTGCTGTTCCTGCGTCTCAGTGCCCGGCTCCTTTATTCCGAGCAGTTGCAGCGTGTCGCGTTCTATGATGTTTCTAATGCTGCCCCGTGGCACCGTAGGCAAATTCGTATCCGCCAGGAGCATATTGAAGCCGAGCAGCGTCTCTATGCACTGTCCCGCATTACCCGACGGAAACCCGCTGCCGAACAACAGTTTGTCCATCACCCCGTTTTCATGTGCCGCCACCACCATATTATAAGTCTGCCAGACGTTGCCGGGGCGTATCGTCAGGTCCGCATACACGTTCCTGTGTCTGCTTATCATGGCCAGGGTCTGCTCCACAAAGGGGACACCCATGTTTCCAACGATCATCTTCAAATCTGCAAACCCTCTGGCGACTTCATCCAGCAGGTAAGGCTGGGCGTACTCCAGAACGGCGTTCGTCCCAGGGGTATCTCCGGCGTTGTGAAAAAAGACCGGAAGGCCGAGTTCCTGTGCTGATTCATAAAACTTCATCGCTCTGCTGTGGGTGGGGTGAAAACCGCAGGCCGAGCAATAAAGAACAACACCCTTGAGGCCAAGCTTGTCGCAGAGAGATTTCAGATTACTAACGCTTACCTTGTCCTTGTTGGGCTCCACAACCGCGAAGCCCACCATTTTGTCTTTGTGCTTGCTCACATACTGGGCTAATTTCTTGTTGACCTCTTCGCTCGGCCCGTGTGGAGCAGCCAATACTATGCACGCATCTACTGTCTCGGCGGCTGCAAGATGCTCGGTGGTCTCGGCATCGTCGGCCGCAGGACTAATATGTGTATGACAATCAACTATCATAATTATATACTTTCAACCGGCGTAACCTGCCGTCTCTGTCCCGGCAGGAAATCATCTTCTAATTCTCTGCTGTCAAGCTTGTGTCAATCGGGGGCTGTCGGCAGCCACCGCTCATCAATAATAAATTGCCGTGGCCGCGTCAAGAACAAATATTGGGCCCTCTCCGTACTTGCTAACTCAGGCTCGAAAACCCCCTATTTTCTCATCTTATTTGCGGCCTGGCGCGCAGTCTGCCGGTTTGGTTCTGCTTGGCCGAAACCTTCCGTCGGGAATGCCTGAAGCTGCAACAATAAATTATCCGGGACCTTTATTTTTTGAATTTCCATGTGCTGTTGTGCGTATTATATGGTAGAATCACCGGACGGAAAAATGGGCCTTTGTCACTGAACTCGCGGCGGTGACTGTCGGCCTCGGACCTTGATTCCTGAGTTTTGAAATATGGATTGTCCGGTTTGCAAAAATGCGATGATCACCCTCGAACTCGAGGATGTTGAGATTGACTATTGCACCGATTGCGGCGGCATCTGGCTGGACGCTGGGGAGCTTGAGCTTCTGCTTGGCGAGCCCAGGAAAGCCAGGGCTATGCTCGATTCGTTCAAGGCCGACACCGGGCACACGGAAAGGATGCGCAAGTGTCCCATTTGCGATAAGAAGATGCAGAAGGTATTAGTAGGCTCTTCCAAGCCACCACTGCTGATAGACAAATGCCGCAGAGGGGACGGCCTGTGGTTCGACAGGGGCGAGTTGAATGATATCTTCGAGAGGGCGGAGCTGGACGAAGACAATAAGGTTCGGAAATTACTGACGGACATGTTCAGTCACGGCCAAAGTGACCCTTAATAAAGGAGAAAGCCTGTGGGTGTCGTGATAGCAGTGATTATTGTTGATACTGTCATTATTGCCTTGGCACTTATCCTCAAGAAACGCTCGGGATAGCAAAAAGGACCTTTAACAAAGGAGAAAAACTATGGGAACATTCACCATTATTGTGCTCGTGCTTGTGCTTGGTATTCCGGTTTTGTTGATTCTCTTTGCGATTGGCATCTACAATGCTTTGGTTCGCCTTCGCAATCAGGTCGATAATGCGTGGTCGCAGATCGACGTGCAGTTAAAACGCCGGCACGATTTGATCCCCAACCTCGTCGAAACTGCCAAGGGCTACATGAAGCATGAGCGTGGGACTTTTGAGGCCATAACAAACGCCCGCAGCCAGGCTATGGGAGCAAAGACCGTCGCCGAATCGTCGAAGACCGAAGGCGTTCTGGGCGAAGCGCTAAGCAAGTTCATGCTGGTCGTGGAGAACTATCCCGATCTGAAAGCCAATCAGAATTTCCTCTCGCTTCAGGAAGAGCTGAGCAGCACCGAGAACAGAATCGCTTTTGCCCGGCAGAGTTACAACGATCAGGTTCTGTTCAACAATAACAAGATTCAGATGTTCCCCTCGAACATCGTTGCGGGTATGTTTGGCTTCGGCAAGCGCGACTTCTTCGAGATTGAAGTTGCTGCCGAGCGAGAAGTCCCGAAGGTGAGCTTTACTTAGCACCTGTCCGGATTGGCCTTCAACGTTGGTCGCTCTGAGGCGAAGCCGAAGAGTCCGCCCGACGGGACAAAAAAGGCAATATCAGTGGGCCGGGCGTAACAATTATTATTGAAAGGCCTTTGGGTACGGCTTGCCCTGAGGCAAGCGGAATGTCGACTGCGCGGTGGGTGGTGCTTGTGCGCAGCGACGTGCTCCGGTTTGTCGGGTATGTTCCGAGCCGTGCCGTGAGTCGAAGACAATGTGGGAGTTGATTAGCGCTAACAAGAGGAATTCCATCATCTTGATGGTGTTGATGGCCGCGGTGTTGCTGTTGCTGGGCGGTGTTATCGGTCTGGCCTTCTTTGGCCGGGATGGTGGCTTTTTCGGCGTGATTATCGCAACGGCTATCTGGCTTGTCCTTGCGCTGGTAAGTCTTTCAAGCGGCGATCAAATCCTTCTGGCTGCCAGCAGGGCAACACCTGTCACCCACGACGTCCACCCGCAATTGTTCAACATAGTCGAAGAAATGAAAATCGCCGCCGGTCTGCCCGCAATGCCCAAGATATATATCATCAACGACCCGGCCCCCAATGCTTTCGCAACAGGCCGTAATCCCAGCTCGGCATCGGTCGCCGTGACCGCGGGACTTCTCGCCCGGCTCAACCGCGATGAACTCCAGGGCGTAATAGCGCATGAAATAAGCCACATTCTCCATCGCGATATCCTGTTTGTAACACTCGCGGGCATAATGCTCGGTTCGATTGTCTTGTTGTCGCAAGTCTTTCTGCGCGGCATGTTCTACAGCTCAATGGGCGGTTCACGGCGAAGATATTCGTCCGGTTCCGGCGGCGGGGGAGGTCAGGCGCAGATCATTATGCTGGTAGTGGCAATAGTCGCCGCGGTCGTGGCGCCGATAATGGCTTATCTGCTGTACTTTGCGCTTTCGAGAAAGCGTGAATACCTCGCCGATGCCGGGGCCGCCAGGTTGACCCGTTACCCCGAGGGCCTTGCCAGCGCCCTGGAGAAAATCGCCGGGGACCCTTCGCCCCAGTTGGCTGCGGTGAACAAGGTGACGGCCCCGATGTATATCGTCAATCCCTTCAAGAGAAAAGGGCAGATGAAATTGTCCGACCTGACCAGCACGCATCCGCCGATTTCAGAGAGAATAAAGATTCTGCGCGGCATGAGCCAGGGAGCTTCTTTCAAAGACTATTCGGATGCATTTGCGAATGTGACGCATTCCAAAACGATCGTGCCCGTTGCCGCCCGCAGCAAGAAAGAGGATGTTGCCCTGCGCCAGCCGACCGCCGAAGACCGCAAGACGGATCGCATCGAGAGCCAAATGCGCCAAGTTGGGGATATTATGCGGAGAGTCAATCAGTTCATATTCCTGAGCTGTCTGTGCGGCCTCAAACTTAAGATTCCCCCCAACTTCAAAGGCGATAAGGTCAAGTGTCCCCGCTGCAGCAGAAGCCTCGACCTGCCCTCCAGGTAATCGAACGGACAGTCGGCGTGTTGTTTATTCTCCAGCCGGCTTTTGTCACAGGCATCCGGCCTGTTTCGAGCCTCATGCTACTGCCTAAAAAACGCTTCGTATCATAAGTAAGAAGCCGAGAATGGCGAGCGGAATACCTACCGGTGCGCCGGCGACAGTCATCGTGACCGCAATTCCGGCCGCCATCAGTCCCACCCCCAATATACCCGCCAGTAAGCGCCCGGTTATGTTGAGAACAAAGGCTAACAGTTCCCACGCCGCCACGAAGGGCCATAGGAACCACGGTGTTTCTTTCATTGCCGACATGACTGTGTTTGCTTCCAAAGCACGCTTTTTCTCACCGGCCAAGCCAACCTTCACAAGAATGGCTCTTCGTAGCGAACCAGTCGGTAGTCAGTTGAGGTTAATCTTGTCTCCGGGCAACAATACCTTCACGTCGCATCCCGCCGTTTTCGCGAATTGTTCGGCATTGCTCCTGTCGCCAACGATGTCGCCCCAATGATACGGTATGGCCTGTTTCGGCTTGATGTTCTTGACTGCCTCGGCCGCCTCGGCTGCGTTCATGGTGTACGTCCCGCCGACCGGCAACAGTGCAACGTCTATATTCGTCAGGGCCTTCATTTCGTTCGTGAGGTCCGTATCGCCGGCGTAATAGACCCGTTTTGACCCGACCTCGATCACAAATCCGACCCAGTTGTTGGCTTTCGGATGGAACTGCTTGTTGGGATTATAGGCGGGCACGCCGGTCACGCGGACGCCGCCGAATTCGATTGTCTGTCCCGGCGCCATTGCCTCTCCCGTCTTTTCCCCGGCAATAACATCGGCCGAAGCGATCAGTTTCGTATCCGGACCGCTGACGGCGGCAATGTCCTTGGCCGAGTAGTGGTCGTAATGACTGTGGCTGACGAGAACCAGGGTCGCATCGTGCGGCGAGTTCTTCAGTTTCCACGGATCCACGTATATGACCGTATCGCCGTCGTTGATCCTGAAGCTGGCATGACCCAGCCACTGCAGTGTCGCACTCATAACAGCCTCCTTTCCTGTTTTTTCGTTTTGTGTTGTCTCCGTCGTCTCCGTACCAACATTATCTCTTTTGCATCCCCAGATCGCAAGGCCAAAGACAAACGTCAGTATGAACAGTCTCGATCCTCGCACTTTTTCGCCCTTTACGATGAATTGATCATGGCCACATTGAAGGCCATTGTCGGCAAGGGAAACCTCCTTATTCATTGCTCGCGTTCTGTCTCCTGCTCTTGGGCCACACGGTATGGGAATCCCGGTGGGGCGGTCAACCAAAAAAGGCCCTGCCGTCCGGCAGAGCCCGATGTTTTCATTGTCCTGACAGACTGTGAATCCGGATCAGCAGGGACGGACATTGGTTGCCTCAGGACCCTTCTTGCCCTGGCCAACTTCGTACTCGACCGCCTGCCCGTCGTACAGAGACCGGAACCCTTCGGCCGCAATGTTCGAGTGATGGATAAACAAATCTTCTCCGCCGTCGTCCGGGACTATAAAACCGAAGCCCTTCCTCTCATTGAACCATTTTACTTTGCCTTTATCCACAATGTTCTCCTTTGGCCGTTCGCAAGCCAGACATAACAACTCCCTCGCTTTCTATCAGGGGTAAACTCCGAGGGACAGAAGAATACACCTTGACGCAACCGCGATAGTACTGAAAAACGACAAGTTGTCAAGAAAATAAGATAATTTGAGCACGCAGAACCCCGATTCTCGCTGTCCGGTCAGTGCATGCACGTACTATGGGCCAGGATGCTTCGCGTGTTCCCGCTTACCACTGTCCGACGAGTCCCGTCAGATGGGAAAAAACAGATAAGCGGGTCCTACGAAACTATTTTCAGACAATCTTTCATGAAGCAGCAGTCGGTGTAAGGGCACCGACCACCTGATCTTCCGTAACACGGCGTGCAGCCTTCTGCAACCTGGATGGCGTGGATAAGCTCCGTTTTCTGCATCTTTCCGGGTGTCAAGCCCAGTGCCATCGCTTTCGTTCTTATTTCGGGCATATTCACACGTTTTGTTGCCCTGTTAGTCGCAGGCATTCTTGTATCTCCTTTATCCGCCGCAAATGGTTCTCGGCGACATTCACTTTGTCCAGACGTTTCTCATGGCATTGCCTGTTGCCACGCTGATTTACCGGCGATTCAGGCAATGCTTCCGACTAACTATATTTTCGATTATTTTGGCAACAAGCTCCAAAAAAAGTGCCATTTTTTGGAATTTTTCGTAAATTTCTGTCTGTTTTTGTGTGTTCCCGACTTCCTGGTGGCTCCAGAAGTGGTCGAAGTCGGCCCTAATCCTCTGGTCCGATGCGGATGCCAATGATCGCCAATCGAACATGACACGGCAGCTTTCCGGCTCGTATGTACAGTTTTTGGGTTGTGCTTCGGCCGGGAGTAGTGTAGATAATAGTTGCGACGAGGTAACCTTATGTCATGTTTGGACGTCCGGTAAGGAGTAGGATTATAGCTCTGAGAGCATTCTGAAATGAAAGGGATAAGCCAATGATGAAGATAGGGATGATTGGGGCCGGTTTCGTAGCCGGGTTCCACGAAAGATCGCTCTGTTCGGTTCGCGGTGTCGAGTTGGCCGGAGTTTATGCTCCCGTCGGCGCCGATGCCCTCGCCAAACGCGCCAGGCAGGACGGACTGGGCAATACCAAGGTCCACGAGAGCATTGCTGACCTCTGCAAAGCTGTTGACGTCGTTTGCATTTTTGCCCCGAATTTTGTCCGCGTCGATATCATGCGCAGCATAGCCAAAGCGGTCGAGAATGGGGCCGAAATCAAGGGAATCATATGTGAGAAGCCGCTGGCCCGAAACCTCCAGGAAGCCGACGTACTTGTAAGAATGGCCAAGGCGCTCCATGTCCCCACTGCTTACTTCGAGAACCAGCTTCACATGCCCTCGGTCGTCGAAGCCCGCCGGCAGCTCGCAGCGGTAGAGCGGAGCATGGGCTCCGTGCACCTGTCGCGCAGTGCCGAGGAGCACGGCGGACCGCACGAGCCGTGGTTCTGGGACCCGACAAGGCAGGGGGGCGGAGTATGTTGCGACATGGGCTGCCACAGTATAGCAGTCGGAATGTACACGCTGACGCCGAGCGGCAAACCGCCGGACTATCTCACGCCCGTTTCGGTTACCGCCAACATGGAGCTGCTCAAATGGGGCAAAGATCCCTGGATCAGCCAGCTCAAGAAAAGGGGCGTGGATTACGCAACCTCGCCGGCTGAAGATTACTCGAATGTCACCATCCAGTTCAGGGACCCCGAGACCGGGATTCGCAGTATAGCACAAGCCACAAATTCCTGGATGTATGACGCGCCGGGCCTTCGGCTGCTCATGGAAGCGTTCGGACCCGGCTATTCTTATACTGTCAATTCCCTTGAGTCTCCTGTAGGTCTGTTCATCAGCGACGCCGCAGCGACGGCCGTTGCGGATAGCGAGCTTGCCCTTGAGAAGGCCCAGGCGACGCGAGGGGCGCTCGTCCTTCAGCCGAACGAGCCTGACCTGTACGGCTATGTAAGCGAGTGGAGGGATGCAATCTCGGCGTTTGAGCAGGGCAAAGACGCCATGCTCAATCTGGAGTACGGCCGGCTGGTGACGATGCTGGTTATGGCCGCCTACATGTCCCACGAGAAGAAGCAGACGATAGACCTGACCGATTCGGAAGTGCTGGAGGCACTGGAGAACTACGTCCCCATGATTCAGCAGGGCAAGGGGGCGCAAGTCCTTTTTGGCGTTTGAGAGACTAATGCTCCCTTTAAGCGGGAAACAGATCTGTATAGGAGATATGAGATGAAGCGATATGTTCTTGGCATTGTGCTTGTGAGTATGCTTGTTCCGGTGGCTGCATTCTGCCGCGACTTTGGGCGGGAGGATGCCGAACACGAGATGGCGCTGCGCGACAGGGATATGGAATTTCAGCAGCACCAGGCGGAAATGGACATGGAGCGAGAGATGCAAAAGCTCGAGCTTGAGGAACGAAGGTTCAAGCTGGAGCGTGCACGGGAAGGACACAAGGAAAAGGTGCATCCGTTGCTGCTGCTGGTTGTGGTCATCCACATTCTCGTCGCGGTCTGGGTTCACATGGATATACGCCAATTGAACCGCGGCTCGGGTATATGGGTAGTCATTGCACTTCTCGCCGGTCTGTTCGGGGCGCTGGTTTACGCCGTCGTTCGCCTCGGCGACGGTCGGCCGGCGAAATCCTGATTTGACAATCTCGCAACAGCTTTCAGTTGATTGTGCGGCAAACCTGCCCAAGTGGCGCAGCCTGGGGGGCGAATTCCCTCGCTCGGCTTGGGTGGTTTCTGTCCGGCTATGTCTTCTTCCGTGCCGGCTTGGGGGGCCGGACGAGCACACAAAACATCCACAGTATGAACAAAGGAATCACGATTGGCAGCAGGAACGGAAAGGCCACCGCAGCCAGGACCAGGCCGACCAGGGCAAAAACGCCCAGAAGCAGCAGTGCCACGCCGGCAAAGACAAAGGCCAGAAGAATCGCCACACAAAACAGGGTGACCGTTGCTACGATGAGCCCCCAGACGCCCAAAACTGCATCGAACGGCCCCTCGATCTCCCGGCCGTTGATTCTAATCGAAACCGCATCCCCCGGCCCGAACACTTGCCATGCCAAAACCCCAATCATAACTATCGCCAAAACAATCGCCAATTTCCTGAGCATCGCCGGTCCCTTCTAAAGTCTTGCTTCCGGAGGATTACGTGCAGATCCTGTTTCACAAATCTTTTGTCAATCTTACATCAAGGCCGGAAAAAGTCAAGAAGCCTTCCAAACTGACATTCATTCCAGGGATTGCCGGCGGATTTCAGATTTGCCAATGGAGCTGGTGGGGGGTAGAATGGGTGCCAGTCGAGGTTGCAGCTTCATGTGAACATGCATCGCACACGCAAAGTATATATTTATTGCCAAGTGTGGCTTGGGTATTTGACACGGCGGTGAGATATGAAACCCTATAGCGGTAAGAAGCCGGAGTCTTTCGCCGGTCGGCAAGGCGCCCATGAGCAGATCGAAGATTGGCAGACCGGATTCCAGGTTCTGTTCGACAATGTCTGCAGCGGGGTGGTCATTTACGAGGCAAGAGACGATGGCGAAGATTTTGTCTTTGTGGATTTTAACCGAGCGGCAGAAGAGATCGAACACATCAAGAAGGAAGAGTTGATAGGCAAGAGCGTCGCAGAGGTCTTCCCCGGAGTCAGGCAGTTCGGCCTGTTTGATGTCTTTCGCAGGGTTTACAAGACAGGCAAACCGGAACACCACCCCATCTCAGTTTACAAAGACCAGAGAATAGCGGGCTGGCGGGAGAACTATGTTTATCGATTGCCATCGGGCCGGATTGTCGCCGTTTATGACGATGTTAGCGCGCGCAAGCGCACAGAGTTGGTAGCTCGAATGACCGACCAGTGCTTTCGTGCAATCGCGGACTACACCTATGACTGGGAGGTCTGGGTCGGCCCTACCGGCCGGCTTCTGTGGACGAACCCCGCCGCGACACGTGTGACCGGCTACGGCATAAAAGAGCTGATGTCGATGCCGGATTACCCGAGGTCGATTGTTCACGAGCAGGAACGCGACCGAATGGACAAGGCCTTTCGCTCGGCCGTCGAAGGCAGTACGGGCAACGATGTCCAGTTCAGAATCGTTCGCAAGGATGGCCGCATCATCTGGGTGGAAATGTCATGGCAATCGATATATGACGACCAAGGCGATTCGCTCGGGCACCGCGAGAGCATTCGAGACGTCACGGGGCGTAAAGAGACCGAAGAGGCCCTGCGCCAAAGCCGAGAAAGGCACGAACGGGGGGCCGGGAACCGCGAGGCCGCTGAATAAAGTTTGGGGGGCCAATCCTGTCAAAATCCAAATTTTTTGTGCCGGCGGTGCGGCAAAAAAGATTACCTCAAGAGAGAAATAGCGTATAATACTGGTTTGTTGGTTCATAACCTATGGTTTCTCGGTTGACAGTATTAGTGTAGGAGCAGGTATGTCAGGCCATTCACACTGGGCGGGAATAAAGTACAAGAAAGCGGCTTTGGACGCAAAACGCGGCAAGGTTTGGAGTAAAGTCGCTCGGATGATCATCGTGGCAGCCAAGCAGGGGGGCGGGGACCCGGCTGCCAACCTGACCCTGCGATATGCGATCGACAAGGCCAAGGCGGCGAATATGCCGAAGGACACGATCGAGAAGGCGATCAAGAAGGGGACCGGCGAACTGGAAGGCTCCAATTTCGAGGAAGTGCTTTATGAGGGCTATGGACCGAACGGGGTAGCTGTAATGGTCGAGGCGCTGACCGACAATCGCAACCGGACCGGGCCGGAGATCAAGAGACTTTTCGAAAGGCACGGGGGCTCGTTGGGGACGAGCGGTTGCGTTAACTGGATGTTCGCAAAGAAGGGCCTCATCACGGTCAATATCGCCAACGCCGCCGAAGAGCAGCTTCTGGAGATTGCCCTCAATGCCGGCGCGGACGATATGCAAAACACGGGCGAAGTTTTTGAAATAACCTGTGAGCCGAGTGCATACGAGGAACTGAGAAAGACCTTAGGGGAGAAGGAAATAACTGTCGAGGTCGCTGAAATTTCAATGGTCCCTCAGAATACCATCGACGTCAAAGATGAGCACACGGCCAAGAAAATTATTTCGCTGATGGAAGCCTTCGAAGACCATGATGACGTTCAAAACACGTACGCGAACTTTGACATACCTGAGGAGATAATGGCTCGTTTTTCGTAGCTTGCAGGCGGGCCGGTCGTGCGGACATGGTGGGAACCTTGGTTTGCAGCCGAGTTCAATTATCGGAATCTTCAATGAGTTCCATGATTCTCAGAGTGGCGAATTGATAGTTCTCCTCGCCGATCCGACTGACAACTTCCTCTCTTTCCGGGTACATCAGACGAAACTGGTCACGGTACTGATTCTCAATCTCTATTGAGTTCCTGTACTCTTTAACGGCTATTTCCGTTTTGCCTAATTGGTCCGCGATCTTGCCCAGCTTCAGATGCAGCCGGCCGGCGCCGGGATAGCGCTCGACGGCAGTTGACGCCGTATCGAAAGCCTTGTTCAGCCAGTCTGTTCTTTCGGTTCGTGTCGAGTTTTCTGCGAGCAGGTCATATACCTCCGTCAATCGCTCGAAGTTCTGATAAGCAGTATTGTTGCGCTCGATTGCGATTTTCAGGCACTTTTCCGAACGCAGCAGCAAGTCCGGATTCTTATTTTGCGCAGACTCGAATCGATGCAGATATAGCCGGCCGTCAAGCGACAGTGCGGCGGAACTTAAAGGGTCGTTCTCAGCGGCCTGTTCGAGTAGTCGGTGGGCATCCTCGAATCGGCCTGCCGAAATAGCCTCGTTTGCCTGCCGGATTTTGGCCGTGCTTTCCGCTACGGGAACCAGGGCATAGCCGATGAAAACCCAGGCTGCTGCAGCCACCGCCGCTGCTATGATTATCTTCACAGATAGCGCGGGTCTGCGAACTAACCTGGGTAAAGAGTTGGTATTTGAACTCAAGGCGGCCAGACATGCAATCATCGCCCAGAAGGTCGTGAATACGCCGGGCTCGAAAATTGCAAAATCTGTCAGATTGTGCACAGCTACACTTAAAACGGCGCAAATAAGAACCACGGAGATAGTCGTCTCTTGTCTTTCATCTCTTGTACTTCGTGTTTTCCGCAGCGGCCCGGCCAGTAGTATGAAAGCCACGACGAAAACGGCTGTCGATGCAACGTATAATGTGACAATCAGGTAAATTGCAACGTCAAGAGTTTCAGCGGGCGCCGAAGGCGAAAGGATAGGGCGTGCGAACAGTAACGCCGCCGATACGACAATCAGCAGGGCCGTGGCAAGAGTTCTGAACACCGGCTGGTCGACGCCGGTTTTTGCCGCCGGACCTATGGCGCCGGGGGAGGTCGCTCTCCATAGCGGAATGAAAATCATAACCAGAAATCCCACGAGGCCGAGCGGGCCGTACTGAGTCAGGATGCTGAGCGGGAAATTGTGCGGGTCGGCGACGGATTCCAGGGCCGACGCCGGTTTGTAGCGCGTGTAGAAATGTCCGAAGTTGCCCGGGCCGACGCCGGTGAGCGGATGGTCGGCGTACATTTTTGCCGATGCGTGCCAGTACTGCCATCTGACCAGCATCGAACCGCCGCCGGGCAGCCGGTCGTGACTCAATCCATACCAGACAATCGCACCACCGCATCCGATGCACAACAAAAGGCCGGATACCAGCAGGGCTTCCCTGTGTGTCTTGACCCAATTGCCGAACCGAAGCAGTGCCATCAGGACTGCCGCAGCGAAGAACAGGCCGATGATCGCGCCTTTGCTGCGAGTAAGGACGAGGCTGAGCAGGACAATCACTGCGATGCCGCCTGTGGCCATAAGGTATATTGTGCCTGAAGGTTCGGATTTGCGATTCCTGAATTTATCGAGAAACAGAGCCACCGCGGCGAAAAAAGCCATCAGTGCGAACGAGCCGGCGGAATTGCGCGTTGTGAAGAAGCCGCGGACGCCCCTGGAATAAAGCCGGTGTTCGAACAGGAACTGCTGGAAAGAGCCGGGTTCTATGCCGAGCGGTTCGAGAAAAGTCTGCGGGTCCTGCTGATACTGCTCGATGGTCATTTGGTTACTGACGAAGAACTGCTCGGCGCATTGATAGGCCGATACCGCGCCCAGCGCAGCTATTACGACGAGTACTATTTTTATTTTCTCTCGGCTGTCCAGTATCTGAACGAGCAAAAGAGCTGTCAACAGCGGCGCTACGGACACGGCGATGTCGGTGATTGCAAGCCGCTTGTCCGCCGCTGCAAATCCGGCGACGGCCGCACCTATGCAGAATATGCCCAGGCCGATTTCCATGCCGGCGGGGCGGTACAGGAATCCTTTGCTGTAAAAGCTCCAGACGATCCACAGTACAAATGAAAATATCAGGACCGCCGAGACGGATATACTGTAAAGGTTGTCGCTGAGATTCACCGCACGAGCCGTCGATTGCATGGGGGGGCCTTCGGTAAGAGTTGCGCGAAGGGCAATCACTGACAGACACAAAGCAAGCAGGGCGTATTCCAGGTACACCAGGGTCTTGCTTTTGGACGTACTCGGATTAGTCGGCGTTCTTGTCATTTTTAACGGTGGATTCAAAGACAGCGATAATTGACAACACCAAAACTGTCTGCACGAAAACCAGAATGGTTCCGGCTATATCGACCTGGTAGAGGAAAGTTGCGCCAAGGCCTGTGCAGAGCGTGGCCAGGTACAAAGTCAGAGCCGCCTGGGTATCGGTCAGGCCGTGTCTTTTCAGGCGATGGGAAAAATGCTGCGTATCGCCGACGAAAGGACTTTTGCCCTGGCTGATGCGCAGGATCGTGACGCTCATAAAATCATACAGCGGGACGGCCATTACGATCAGCGGCATAAAAACCGGGAACCATTGGCCGCTCTGAGCTTCGTGATAATAAGTCGTGCGCAGGCTCAACAGGGCCACGAAAAACCCTATCACAAGCGAGCCGGCGTCGCCCATGAATATCTTCGCGGGCGGGAAATTGAATAACAGAAACCCCAGCAGCGTTCCAATGAAGGCCAGCGCCAGGCCGCCGACGAGAATCTGACCGCTAAGAGCCGCGGCGGTAAACAATATGGAACTTACAATTGCCGCAATGCCGGCGGATGCCCCGTCCATGTTGTCCAGGAAGTTGAAAGCGTTGATGATCAGCACTATCCAAAAGGCGGAGAGAACGGAGGCTACGGCTCTGCTCTCGATGAAAAACTCGACTCTTATTTCACCGAAGGCCGCCGCAACTATCGCGACTGCGAACTGCACGGCGAGCTTGAAGAACGGGCCGAGATTCTTTTTGTCATCCCACAGGCCAAGCGCGAACAGAACGATGACGCTGAGCAAGATGATCAGAAGCTCGTTGATTCTGGCCACAAAGTCCGCCGGGTCGATGTTTGCGCGTTCGGCCAGCCAGCCGAGATGACCCGGTATGACGAGGAATTTTACGCAGGCTATGGCTCCGAGGATGATAATTACGAGCGTCGCGGATATCGCGATGCCGCCCCCCAGGGGGACAACCCTCTGTTTGTCGCCCTGGTATCTGTCCGGGGCCGGGCGGGAAACGAAATCGATGCTGACGGCCAGTTTCTTCGCTACGGCCGTCAAAACCGCCGAGACAACGAACGAACCTGCCAAAAGGGCTGCTGCCAATGCTACCAAGTCGAAAGCTCCTTATAAGTAATATTGGGCGATCTTAGGGCTAACCATAGTCGAGATCGTTTCGCTGAGGTTGCGACGGCAACGTGGCCGATGTTCTTGCTCGATGAGACGATTTCAATTGCTCCAGCAACCTGGTTCTGACCTTGTCGAAGAAGTCGAAGTAGCATTGTTGTCTGTAATCGGGATAGGTGTGGCCCAAAGGCTGCCAGCTACCTTTGTTGAACATCAGGGTTACCTCGGCATACATTTTCCTGCCGATATATATACGATGCGAGTAGTTTTTTGTTGTGGCCAGAACGAGCTTGGACGGCTCGATTATCCCGGGGTCCAGATTGACCGGCCTCGATACCGGTATGCCGAGTCTTTTCGCCAGTTTCTGTTCGAGCTTGTTGGTTCGCAGTTTGATTTTCGCCAGTTTTTCGGGGTGGATTAGTCTCTCTATGCTGACAAACTGCCTGAGAATGCGCGGGCCCGTCTGTTCTTTGTAATAATCGGTCTTGTCGAACGGCCAGACTTCGCTCGTAAAATCGGCGTTGCCGAACTTGTCGGTCAGTGCATGGGCCGCACTGTGCAGACACTGGTAGTTGGCAGCCAAAATTCCCACTATCAGTTTTACGGGATTAGGCTCTTTGAGCTTCCACATAATCAGACATCGCAGATTCGCACGGCGTAAGCGAGGGACTCGATGGGATCGCGTTTCGGGACAAACTCATGGGCGACATACCCCGTGAATCCGGTCTCGGCAATGGCGCGCATGATCGCCGGATAATACAGCTCCTGCGTTTCGTCGATTTCGTGCCGATCGGGATTGCCGCCCGTGTGGTAATGCCCTATGTAGTCCTTGTTGTCGCGAAGGGTGCGGATTATGTCGCCTTCCATAATCTGGGCGTGATAGATATCGTAGAGAATCTTCACTCGCTCGGAGCCGACTCGCTTACAGACCTCGACGCCCCAGGCAGTCTTGTCGAACATATAGTCTTTGTGGTTGACCTTGCTATTGAGGTATTCGAGGCAGATGGTGACTTTTTTCTTTTCCGCGTGTCCGACGATCTGTTTCAAGGCGATGGTTGTGTTCTCGATGCCAACGTCGTCTGGCATGCCCTCGCGATTGCCGGGGAAGGAGATTACGTTTGGGAACTCGTATTCGGCGGCTGCATCAATCGCAGAGCGAATTTGTGCGAGGCACTGCTCGTGATTCTCTTTTCTGTTCAAGCCTTTACCCAGGCTGTGCGTGTTGATCATCGAGCAGACAAGGCCATGTTTCTTGACTGTCGGGAAGTCGTTGGGACCAAGCAGGTCAATTGCCTTTATGCCCATTTTCTTGGAGATTACGCAAAGCTCATCGAGCGAAAGCTTCCCGTAGCACCATTTGCTGACGGATTGGTTGATGCGGCCGTTCTTGACGATCCGTTCGACATTAGCCGGGGCGGCATGTCCGGCGACGGCCAGTGAGCCGGCGACCGTGGCTGCTGCCATCAGGGAAGTATTGCGTACAAAATCCCGTCGCGAGAGTTCATCATTGCGTTGAGTAGTCATAATATTTTTCCTTCCAAATCTGATTTGTTCTGTTGCTAATTTTAGTTTCAGGTTCGAGGCGTACCAAAAGGTCCGCACTTCGCCTGCGATAATCATCTGATGCTCTTTATCTTCGCGGAGCAGACTTTGAACTCCGGTATTTTAGCTATCGGATCCAGCGCATCGTTAGTCAGCATGTTTGCAGGACCTTCGGCAAAATGAAACGGCATAAAGAGCCAGCCTTTAGCGACCCGTGTGCCGACACTTGCTTTTGTTATTACCTTGCCTCTGCGCGTCGATACCTCCACCTGCTCACCGTCTTCTATGCCGTATTGCTCCGCATCGGCGACATGAATTTCCACGTATCCCGTCGGCGATACCTGATTGATAGCCGGCGACTTGCGTGTGAGGGTCCCGGTGTGGTATTGGTACAGGAGCCTGCCGGTCGAGAGAATCAGCGGGAACTTCTTGTCCGGCGATTCCGCCGGTTCTTTGAACCGGACCGGGTGGAACTTGCCCTTTCCTCTTTTGAATTCGCCTTTGTGCAGGTACTTTGTTCCGGGGTGGCTCTTGTCTGCACATGGCCACTGAAGGCCGACGGATTCGATCCTGTCATACGAGATGCCGCCGTAGATTGGCGATACGGACGCGATTTCATCCATGATTTCCGATGCGTTTTCGTAGTCCATCGGCCAGTTCATGGCTTTGGATATATCGCATATG
>JBDREF010000365.1:0-15218 GCA_043820045.1 Planctomycetota bacterium
GGCTCGGCATATTTCCGCGTCCCCGCCCGCAAGCCGCTGTATTTCCAGGCCGTCGATGAAGCAGATCGGGCCGTCCAGAGTATGCGCAGCATAACCTACCTCCAGCCGGGCGAACGCCGTACTTGCATCGGCTGCCACGAACCTCGCGGAACGGCACCGGCCGGACGTCGAAACCCCCTGGCATTGCAACGGCCGCCATCTAAGATTGGGCCCGGACCGGACGGAACGCGACCCTTCAGTTATCCCCGGCTCGTTCAGCCCGTGCTCGACAGGCATTGTGTGCGTTGTCACGATGGGAAAACAGGCGACTTGAAAAGCCCATTGCTTTTGACGGGCGAGCCCACGGAAACCTTCAGCAAGTCCTACGACAGTCTCAAGGAGTACGTCAAATGGTACGAATGGGGAGGCAAGACTATTACTGAGATTGTCACTCGGCCGGGAAATATTGGCGCCGATAAGAGCCCTTTGCTAAAGGTTCTGGAGGATCCGTTACACACAGAGCATGTTCAGCTTCCGAAGGAGGACTGTCAACGTCTTTATATTTGGCTGGACGGCAACGCCTCTTTCTACGGCGTATATGAGCACGAACCGCAATTAGCACAACAGAGCGGGCAAATCGTCGCGCCGCCTATTGTGCAGTAGAATACCCTGCCCATGCCTCATCTGCCTCCTGTGCAAAACTGGAGTGTTGCCTTAAAGCATAGAAGCTATATGATATATGGACGGTAGAAAGAATTGTGTAATTGAGACGATGGGAGCAGACATGAACTTGAATTTTTCCTACTACATGCCTACGAGAATCATCTTCGGCTGTGGTAAGCTGAGCGAACTGAAAACCACGCCGTATCTTCCCGGCAAGAAAGCCCTCGTCGTCATCGGGGCATCCGGGGCCATGAGGAGACACGGATATCTCGACAGAGTCACCGGGTATCTCAAAGAAAATGGCGTCGATGCGGTCGTGTACGACAAGATCCAACCGAATCCTGTCTGCGAACATGTCGAAGAGGGTGCGTCCGTCGCCAAAGAAAACGGCTGCGATTTTGTCCTCGGCCTCGGAGGGGGCAGTACCATCGACTCGGCAAAGAGCATTGCAGTTATGGCAGTGAACCCGGGCAGGTACTGGGATTATATAGCCAGAGGAAGCGGCGGCAGAGAAAAGCCTGAGAACGGCGCACTGCCGATTGTGGCCATAACCACAACCGCCGGGACAGGAACTGAAGCGGACCCATGGACGGTAATTACCAAAACCGAAACAAATGAGAAAGTCGGCTGGGGAGACAAGTGCACATTTCCTTGCCTGTCGATCGTCGATCCGGAGCTGATGCTCAGCGTCCCGCCTAAGACGACCGCTCACACAGGCATGGATGCATTCTTCCACTCGGTTGAGACTTACCTCGCGACGGTCAACCAGCCAACGAGTGACCACTTGGCGTTAGAGGCGGTCAGCCTCATTACAAAGTACCTTCCCGTCGCGGTCAAAGACGGCGGCAATATGGAAGCAAGAACCAAGCTCGCCTGGGCCAACACCGAAGCGGGGATATGCGAGTCGCTGTCCTGCTGCATATCGCATCATTCCATGGAACACGCCGTCAGTGCGTACTACCCCGATGTGGCCCACGGCGCCGGTCTAACTATGCTTTCTGTTTCCTACTTCAGCCACTTAGCCGAGAGGCACCCGGCTCGCTTCCCGGACCTCGCCCGAGCCATGGGGGAAAACGTCGATGGCCTTGGC
Source organism: Planctomycetota bacterium (assembly GCA_043820045.1). Taxonomy (GTDB): domain Bacteria; phylum Planctomycetota; class Phycisphaerae; order Sedimentisphaerales; family Anaerobacaceae; genus JBDREF01. The sequence continues at coordinate 1,733 of JBDREF010000365.1, forward strand.
GAGAAGGAAAAGGCCACGGCATTTATCACCGGCCTAAAGAAGCTCATCAGGAACATAGGCATTGGAGAAGAGAAGCTCGCTGATTTCGGTGTCAAGCGCGAGGACCTCAGGACGTTCGCTGAGAATTCGTTCTACGCAATGGGCACTCTTTTCGACATAACGCCTGTTAAGCTGACTCTCGATGATGTCATAAGCATCTATGAAAACGCGTATGCGTAAGCTGTGAACACAATTAGACGCTGCTTCGCTATTACCGCTGAGGATGGAGAGATTTCTGTCCCGGCGCGCCGGGGCTCTTGTTCTGCGTTCTCCGCGTTCTCTGCGGTTAATTCACAGCTTCTCAGTAGCCCATCGCGCAACCATCTTTGCGCGGGTCGGAGGCGCCGAAGTACCGGCGAGGATTTGATTTCCTCCATATTCCCTGATAGCCGCCGAACACCCCAAGCTCGGAATTCACTTTGTGGCCCATTGAGACAAGTTTCCGCCTGGCCTGTTCTGAAATGTGTCGTTCGAGGATTACCGAGCCGCCGGCCACCATTTTCTGCCCCGTCGGCGTTGAGCTGTCTATATGCCGGATGCGCGGCTGCTCGCCGGCCTGCTGAGGCGACAACCCGAAATCGAGGATGTTCATCAGCACCTGCACCTGTCCCTGCGGCTGGAAATCCCCTCCCATGACCCCGAACGAAAAGACCGGCTCTCCATCCTTTGTCACGAACGCCGGTATAATAGTGTGGAAGGGCCTCTTGTGCGGCTCCAATCTGTTGAGATGATTCGGATTGAGCGAGAACAACTGGCCCCGGTTCTGCAGACAGAACCCTAACCCGTCCGGCACAAAACCAGACCCCCACTGATAGTAAATGCTCTGAATGAGCGAAACCATGTTGCCGTCTTTGTCCGCGGCTGTCAAATAGACGGTATCCGACGAGCTTTTGAGCCTGCCGGCTTCAACGTCTTGAGCCGCTCGCCTGGGATCAATCAGCTTGACGCGCTGCTCGGCGTATTCCTTGGAGATAAGCTCTCTTAACGGCACCTCGGCAAAATCCGTGTCGGCGTAATAAACCGCACGGTCCTCGAAGGCCAGTTTCTTCGCCTCGATGAAAAGATGCAGATGCTCTGCGGAATTCGGCCGGATCGAACCGAAGTCAAAATGTTCCAGCAGATTCAGCATTTGCAGGGTGGCGATCCCCTGCCCGTTCGGCGGCAGCTCCCAGACGTCATAGCCGCGGTAGTTGGTGCTGACCGGCTCGACCCAGTCGGCCGAATGTTCCTGAAAGTCACGGATGGAAAAACGCCCGCCGTTGGCCTGAGAGAACTTCACGATTCTCTCGGCAATTTCTCCCTTGTAGAATGCTTCAGCACCGTCCTTCGCTATGGTCTCGAAGAATCGCGCCAGGTCTTTATTGCGAAAGATATCTCCAAAACGTATGGGCTTACCTTCCGGTAGAAAGGTTTTGGTCAAGGCCGGGTTTCCCGTCGATCCGAGAGACCACGACCGGGCAATCACCGGCGAGACGGGGAAACCCTCACGGGCGTAGAAGATTGGAGCCTCCAGAACCTTTGCCAAGTCAAACCGTCCCAGCCTTTTCTGCAGTGCTTCCCATCCGCTGACACACCCGGGCACGCTCCAGGACAATGGGCCGTATATAGGAAGTTCTTTGAGCCCGAGTGCATGGGCTTTGTCTATGCTCCAATCGTACGGCGAACGACCGCTTGCATTTAGTCCTATAAGTTTGCGTTCTTCAGAGTTCCAGACAATGGCAAACAGGTCTCCGCCGGGCCCGCACATCATCGGCTCGACCAGGCTCAGCATGGCATTGGCACAAATGGCCGCATCGACGGCATTGCCGCCGGCCTTGAGGATATCGAGCCCGGCCATGCTCGCCAGAGGCTGACTCGAACAGACAACCCCGTTTCGGCAGGCAACCGCCGAGCGATTTTGGTTTCTATTCCGGAGCAAATCGTGATCGATGAAGATGCCGTCATGCGCTGCATCCACACCTCGATCTCGGGCAAGTGAACCATTGCTGCCCAGAATCGCGGAAGTGCAGGCACAACCGGCAAGTTTCAGAAATGAACGCCGTCTCATGGGCTTCTTCTCCTGTGCAAAACACTGCGAATCCCGGAACACCGCCGGCCGGGTCATACTATTGTATTACGCATGTCGCACAGGTCAAGACGGTGCTTACGCCGGACGGCCTGAGAAACCTCGTTCTGCACGGGATTGACGGTAGAAAAAAACGGAGCGTAGATGCTTCTACGCTCCGCAAAGCCTAAGATAGAGCTGAAGAACACTGTACCTTCCTGAAACCTGCCACCTGAAGCCCGGGCAGGTCCCAACCGCCTGGCCAGCGCAAAAAACACTCGTGTACGCCGACTGAGACGGCAGACGGGTTACTGATGATGCGTAAAGACTCCCCGCCTCTGGAACAGGTAAACAATAATCCCCAGAGCGATCAGACCGACGAGCCCATTCTCACCCAAGTCTGTAATCAGTGCGGTGAGATTGGGAACGACCTGTCCAAAAAAGGGAAGGGCCTCACCGAAGAGGATGTGAGCTATGATCCCGAGGGCCACCAGCAGCAAGAACACTTCAGTAATCTCACCAAGCCATTTCTTTACTTCTTCCAGGTAATGCATCTTCAGTTCTCCTAATTCAGTATTAAAAAAAGCAATCCGTTACAAACATCTCACATATTTTGTTCGGCTTGCCTTTTTGGATTACTTTAATATTTATGCCCAAAATACATACGGCATATTTCGCACCAGGAACGCTTCGCATCCACAGTATCCGGCGACAGGCATACAAGAAACGGGATTATCAGTACTGAAATCCCGGCCGAGCAGTCTTACCCCGGCGGTCGTGGGTCAACAAGATTTGAGCGGTATCGCCCGATAGTTTTTATCTACCGCTGAGTTCGCCGGGCAACAACCTCCACGCAATCCCCACAGACCAGGCCAAGACCACTTTCAAAAACCCCAAAATCGCCTCCCGCGCGCCCCAGCGGCAGCTTTCTATCCCATTGATATATGTCAATGTGGGGTATTTTCTTCTTGACTTTGTAGTTAAAATGGGATATTTTAATCTTATGCTTATAAACATCGCATCTCTGGTCTTACGCATGCTGCTGGTTGCAGTGACTTGCGCTTTTGCGTGGCGGTTTGTGGAGCCCAAAACACAGCTTATGCGAGTACTCAGAGCCGCACTGCTCGTGCTCAGCCTCCTGGCGGTTTTGGCCGTGGTGAAGATAGCGGGGATTTGACCAGCCGCCCTGTCCGGTCCAGACCCCTGTCACAGATTAACAGCCCTCTGGTTTCGCACTGAGTTCAAACAAAGATGTGATTCGTGCGGCAACACCGAAGCCTTGTTGCGCATCGCACCGTATCCGGAGTTACTGCTTCGAGAGAATTGAGTAAGACTGGTGCGCGGCTCATCGTCGGCTCTACCGACAAGCGGGGAGCAACAAACGAGAAGTCATTTCTCCATCGCGATCAAATCTTCGTAGGTTTCGCGCTTTCTGATGACCGAGAACTTCTCACCATCAACCAGGACTTCGGCCGCCCGGCCCCGAGCGTTGTAGTTGCTGCTCATAGTAAAGCCGTATGCGCCTGCAGTAAAGACGGAGAGTAAGTCGCCGCGCTTAGTCGATGGCAGGCATCTGTCCTTCGCGAAGAAATCCGCCCCTTCGCAGATCGGCCCCACTACATCGACTACTTCAGTACCGCTCATCTGCAAATCCATGTTTCGCTGGCCGGGGATGAATTTTTCGTCCACTTCGGCGGGCCAGATAAAATGGAACGCATCGTATAATGACGGGCGTATCAAGTCGTTCATTCCCGCGTCAACGATAACGAATTTCTTCCGTCCGCCCTGCTTGATATAGAGGACGCGTGTGAGCATTATCCCGGCGTTGGCACAAATGCTCTTACCAGGCTCCAGGATAAGCCTGAGGTTTTTTTCTTTCAGAAGAGGGACAATCCCGGCGGCATACTCGGCAGCCGAAGGCACTGTGCCTGATTCGTAGTCGGCGCCGTAGCCGCCGCCCAGATCGAGAGCTTCGACGGTATGGCCCTCGCCGCGGAGCCTGTCAATCAACGGCAGAATTTTCCGCACGGCTTCGACATACGGGTCAATCTTCTTGCCGCCGGTACCCAGATGCACATGGACCGCGCACAGATTCACTGCAGCGCTATCGCCATATTGAGCAAAAACCTTCACGGCCCTTTCGATATCGACTCCAAATTTTGTCTCCTTCTTGCCCGTCGTCAGATAGACGTGCGTCTTGTAATCAACGTCGGGGTTGACACGCAGGGCAATTTTCGGCCGTTTACCCTGTTGGGCCGCCAGTTCAATCAGGTTCTCCAGTTCCGCTTCCGATTCAATGTTGAAATAGCCAATGCCGGCTTCCAGCGCTTCGATAATCTCCGTGTCGGTCTTGCCCACGCCCGCATAGACGGTCAGTGCCGGGTCCCCGCCGGCCTGCAGAACGCGGTACAGCTCGCCGCCGCTGACAATGTCGAATCCACTGCCCGCATCGGCCATTAACTTGAGAATATTTATGTTACCGCAGGCTTTAACGGAATAGCAGACCAGTGTATCGAGCCCACTGTAAGCGGCGTGAATCTTTCGCAAATGGTCCTCGAAAGTGGCTCTGCTGTAGATGTAAACAGGCGTGCCGACCTCGCTCGCGATTTCCTCGACACTCACATTTTCGGCAAAAAGTTTGCCGTCCTTATAGTTGAAATAGTCCATCCTAATTACCTTTATTACCAGTCTTACCCAAAGATTGCACAAATCTGCACATGTATCGACAAGTAGTATAGGTAATTGTGCGCCGATTGCAAGGATATGGTTGGCCGCGGCACACCGGGATCTGGCCTACTGCTCTCCATATAAAAAAATGGAAGGTTCTGCCGCTTTGCGAGAGAACCTTCCATTTGTCGCGTAACCAAATACTCGCCGATGTCCGTAATAACAAACACCGGCAAGCATTCGATTAAATTTGTTACGCTATTTCTTTTTCTTCTTGGCCTTCTTTGTTGCCTTCTTCTTCGCTGTTTTCTTCTTCGTTACTTTCTTCTTCGCTGCTTTTTTCTTTGCTTTTTTCTTTGCCATTGAGTGTCACCTCCTTTTGGCTGACTAAACTCCATTTACTTTTTCGGTTAACATTATGATACTAACTCACACGAATAGAACTTACCAAACAAATACAAAAAAAGTTTGTATATATTTTTTATCGTCTAAAACTTTAAAAATACTTGATAAAAATTTCTCCTATTAACATTTTACGCGGCCTCGCAAATGTCTTACTATAACCTTCACAAGCAAAGAACGGAATCATGCGTCACTAGTTTTGTTGCGTATTGACACTGTTCGTTGATTGCTGTTTTGCAGTTTCGTCTGTCGCATTTTCGTTTCAAGAGCGCACAGGTTGGTTGTTAGTTTTCTCATGATGAAAAAGAAAATAGCATTGTTTGGCGGCACGTTCGATCCGATCCATCTTGGTCACATTACCGTCGCAGCGCACGCAATCAAGCACATTGAAGCAGAGAGACTTGTCTTCATTCCTGCAAAACGCTCGCCGTTGAAAGGCTTTTCACCCAAGGCAAGTGATGACGATCGATTGAAGATGATCGCCCTTGCAATAGCAGGCGAGGAGAGTTTCGCAGTCAGCGATTATGAATTGAAGAAACCGGCTCCAAGCTACACCCTGGAGACTGTGAAGAGGCTTCAGGACAGTTACGGCCGCGGAACATCAGTCTATTGGCTGGTCGGGGCCGATGGTATCAGTGACCTGGTGTACTGGCATAAGATTGCCGAATTGATTGACGCGTGCCATTTGGCCGCCATGTACAGGGCCGGCTGCGAACCTCCGGATTTCACCCGGTTTGAAGCCGTATGGGGTCGGCAGCGAGTCGAGAAACTTCAGCGAAACATCATCCAAACGCCTCTGGTTGATATAAGCAGCACACAAATACGGCACGCAATAGCCGCCAGCGGTGATACGACCAGCATGTTGCACCCCGCCGTTGCGGACTACATCAGCCGGCACGGCCTCTACCAATCAGAGGCCGCGGCGGACAATCAGTAGCACATGACTTTTCATCATGCACCAGCTTCTTTGACCGACTTCAGCAGCCACTGGTACCAATCGGTCATGCCGTCGCCGGTTTTTGCCGATATCGGAAAAATTTCAATAGCTTTATTTAACCTGCGGGCATCAGCTTTGGCCCGTTCGATATCAAAATCCACATGGCCGCCGCAAAGCAGATCAATTTTGTTTATGAGCAGGACTTTCGATTTGGCAAAAATGGCCGGGTATTTGATCGGCTTGTCGTCACCCTCCGCAACGGAGAGCACGACTATCTTGCCGCTCTCGCCCAGACCGAAAGCCGACGGACAAACAAGATTGCCTACGTTCTCAATTAGAACCAAATCCAACTCTTCGACGGGCAGCTCTTTTAATGCCTCCCCTACCTGGACCGCCGACAAATGACATGCACCATCGGTGTTTATCTGGATAACCGGCGCTCTGGTCGCCCTGATTCTCTCGGCGTCGATGTCGGTTTGGATATCACCCTCAATAACGCCTATCCTGATTTTGTCCTTCAGTTCGCTTATCGTTCTGGCCAGAATCGTGGTCTTGCCGGAACCAGGGGACGAAATCATATTAAGGCACAATGTCTTTAGCTCAGCAAGAAACATGATATTCTCAAAAGCATGCTTTTCGTTTTCGCTGAGGATTTTCCTGCCGACGTCAATTCTTTCCATACTTTCAATCCGTTTGAAAATCTATCTCTTCCAAAAGCAGAGGAGCATCAGGCAACAGTTCAAAATCCTCGCTGCCGCACTTCGTACATTCCGGCCGTGAAAACTCCACCACAAAATCACACCCACAACTCTTGCACACAGCCTGGAGCGGCTTATGTTCTATATGCAGCTCAATACCTTCACACGGCGTACCTTCAGCAATCGCCTCAAAGGCGAAGCGAAGCACCTCGTCATTGACGGGATTAAGCGTACCGCAACTGATTCTTGCACCGACCGGCCTGGCATCCTGTTTCGCCGCCTCTTCGGATATTATCGTTAGCAGGCTCTGCGCGACCATCGTCTCGTGCATCAGCATATCCTCGGCAGCTCACGCCCGTACGGCATCTGCACGATTCTCTTTCCACCGATTCGCGTCCGAATCTCCACCAGCGGCACATCGCGGGTCTCGACGATTTCGCCTATTATCTTCGCCTCTTTTCCCAACTCATGGTTCCTGCAAATGCCCAAGAACTTGTCGGCCGAGTCCGGTGAGACAATCGCGACAAATTTACCTTCATTGGCGATAGCCAACACGTCAAAGCCGAGCATGTCGGCCGCCGCCTGAACAGCGGGCCTGACCGGAATATCTATTTCGCGAATCTCCACGCTCAGACCGGTACTTCTCGATATTTCGTTAAGTGTCGCAGCCAACCCGCCGCGGGTCGGGTCCCGCATGAACTTTACGCCGCCGGCTTTCTCCAGCAGCTCACAGGTTATACCCGCCAGAGCCGCACAGTCGCTTTTCAGTTGTGACTGGAATTTAATATCCTCCCGCTGAGATATGATGGTCATCCCGTGGTCGCCGATCGTGCCGTTGATGATGATTTTGTCCCCGGCCACAATCTTCTGGAAACCCAAATCCACACCGGCCAATCTCACCCCAATTCCAGCGGTGTTTATGAAGATTCCATCGGCGGCCCCGGCCTCCACAGTCTTGGTATCGCCGGTAACAATATCTACGCGGCTTTGCCGGGCGGTTTCGCCAATGCTGGCGAGAATCTTGTCCAATAGCTCTAATTCAAAGCCGTCCTCGATTATAAGCGACAGCGACAGAGCAACGGGCCTTGCTCCGGCCACGGCCAAGTCGTTGACCGTCCCACAAACAGCAAGTTTCCCGATATCTCCCCCTTCGAAAAACAACGGTTTGACCACGTAGCTGTCCGTCGTGAAACACAGCGAGCAGGAATCGACAGTCAGTTTTGCAGAATCGCCCAACTCGGCAAGAGTCTCATTCTTGAAACTTGGCAGAATATGGTGATGGATCAGATCATCCATCAGTTGGCCGCCGCCGCCGTGTGCAAGCAGGATTTTGTCACCCTTGGTTGTTGTCATTTCTTGTGTCTTTTCTCTTGCCCATACTTGAACCAGGCCGAACAGGCCCCTTCGGAACTGACCATGCAGGGGCCTATCGGCTTCTGTGGCGTGCAGCCTTGGCCGAACAAAGCGCATTGCGGCGGGTCGATCAAACCACACAGAACCTCGCCACACCTACAGCCTGCTCGCTCTTCTCTCGGCGCCTCGCTTACTGCGAATCGCACGAAGGCATCGAACTGACGGTATTTGTCTTTCAATCTGAGTGTGCTTTTCTCAATCTTACCCAAGCCCCGCCAGTAGCCATCCACCGGCTCAAAGCACTCATCAATTGCCTGCTGCGCAGCGGCATTGCCCTTCTCGGTTACGACCGCAGAATACATTGATTTTAGCTCAGGTTTACCATCTGAAATTTGCCGGCAGATCTCGCCGAGGCCTTCGATTATCTGCACCGGCTCGAAACCGGCAACCACACAGGGCCGGCCAAAGTCTTCCACGACCTCGGCAAAAGCGCCGTAGCCGATTATCACACTGACATGACCCGGACAGAGAAAGGCATCAATTTTGTCATTCTTCCCGCCCAACAATGCTCGCATTGCCGGCACCACAAGTTTGTGGCCGCTCAAAATGCAAAAATTGTCGATTGACTCTGCGGCCGCCTCCCTGACGACAACTGCGGTGGCCGGAGTAGTCGTTTCAAATCCAACTGCGACGAACACAACTGTTTTGTCGGGATTGTCCCTGGCTAATTGAAGTGCGTCTTCGCTGCTCAAAACAACCTTGACATTGGCTTTTGCCTGCTTTGTTTCCAGCGATTCGTCCTTGCCCGGAACGCGAATCATGTCGCCATAGGTGGCGATTATACAGTCTTCCCGGTCGGCCAACTGCAGGACAGTGTCGATATAGCCCTGGTCGGTGACGCAAACCGGGCAGCCAGGCCCGGACAAAAGCTTGAGGTTCCGGGGAAGAATCGATCTTATGCCGCTGCGGAAAATAGAAACCGTGTGAGTCCCGCAGACTTCCATTATGTTGACCTGGCGTCCCAAAGCCTCACAGGCGGTATTCACAAGATTCTGTGCTTTGTTAATTCTATCGAGCATAAGCTTCGTATCCGGCACGCTGTTTCGAACCCTCATCCTGAAATCTTATTAGGCGTATCCTCGAATTCGCTGATTTCCGCAATGAGCTGCCAGGTCTTCTTAGCTTCCTCTTCATCGACAAGCGAGATGGCAAACCCGGCGTGTATCAGTATCAAGTCGCCCAGCTTTGCCTCCGGCAGCAGCGTGGTCTTGGCCTTCCAGCGATTGCCCATCGCATCCACAACCGCCCTGTCTCCATCCAACTCCACTATTCTTGCCGGTACAGCCAAACACATAATTCGTTCCTCGTCGTTCGTTCCATATCATTGCAGGCGAAATGCAGCCCAGTGTATAAACGCTATCTGTCGCACTCTGTGAGATTGGCGGCGATTGCCGCCTGGCCCACTGATATCCCGCCATCATTAGACGGGACACTTTGATTGAATAATACGGAAAAGCCGGTTTTTTTCAAGAGTTTAATCAGGCGATTCGTCAGATACCGGTTGCAGAATACTCCCCCGCTTAGTGCAACCGTGTTTATGGCCTTACGTTTTCCGGCCGCATTGGCCATTCCGGCCAGGGCCGCCGCGACGGTGTTGTGGAACCTCGCCGAGACAAGGCCAACGTCCCGGCCCTTCTGAACATCGGCGATCAGTTGCTCCAGCATCATGCGTAAGTCAAGCTGCAGTGGCATGCCGGGCGTGCCGATGAGTTCAAAATCGTAGCATTCTTCAACATTGTCTTCAATTACCGCCTCAAGGGCGATCGGCAGTTGTGCATCAAAATGGTTGTAGCTGCCCAGACCGAGCATCGCAGCAACAGCGTCGAAAACTCGGCCCAGGCTGGAAGTTTCCACGGTGTTGACCCGTTTGTCGATCTGTTCCAGAATGGTTGTTCGTTTGCTCTTGTCGGTCTCGATTCGATCAAGCAGCCACTCGAATTTGTCCGCGCCAAGATCGCTCGCACAGAACTTACTCAGTAATCCCAGAACCGGCCTTATGGCTTCTTTGCCGGCCTTGTCTGCCCCGGGCAGTTGATGATAGGCCAAATGACCGAATCGCTCGAATTTCTCCAACGATGCAATCATGCACTCACAACCCCAAATAGCGCCGTCTGTGCCGTAGCCGGTGCCGTCGCAGACGATACCTATGACCGGCGTATTGACGCCGTGCTCGACCAGAACCGATGCGGTATGTGCCCAGTGATGCTGAACCTGGACAGCCCTTACGCCGGACAGTGAAAGAGCGTATCGCGTGGACAAGTAGCCGGGATGCAGGTCGCAGGCAACAATCTTAGGCTCGACTTCGAATAGTCTGCCCAGATGCTCGATTGAATCGATATAGTGATGATAAACCTCGGAATCTTCGAGGTCGCCTATATGTTCGCTGCATAAGAGCTGATTGTGTTTCGCGAAGCAGAAAGTGTTCTTCAAATCAGCGCCTGCCGCAAATATATCCTCACGGCGATCCTTTTTCATGAAAATCGGCGTCGGGACGTACCCCCTGGCTCTCCTTAGAAGAACCGGCTTCTCGTCCACAAAATGCAGAATTGAATCGTCAACCTGCCTGTAGATTTCTCTGTCGTGCATCAGGAAAGCGTCGGCCACACAACCCAGTCGTTCCAGCGCCTTTTCGTTGTCACAGATCAACGGCTCATCGGAGATATTGCCGCTGGTCATCACGAGTACCTCGATATTCCGAGCAAAGAGCAGATGGTGCAGCGGAGCGTAACAGAGCATAAAACCGTAAGTCTTGACACCTGCGGCAACCGATGGGGCTATCGGGCTGTCTGATTTCATGGGCAGAAGTACAATCGGGCTCTGAGGACTCCTCAAGACCTGCTCGGCCGATTCGCTCACGGCTGCATATTCTCGTACTTTCTCGATTGAAGTGGCCATCATGGCGAAAGGCTTATGGTCTCGTCTTTTGCGTTCTCGCAATCGCTCGACGGCCTCGCTATTGAGAGCATCAGCCGCAAGGTGAAATCCGCCGATTCCTTTTATGGCCAGAATCTTTCCAGTCAAAAGCAGCCTCGCCGCTTCAGCGACAGCCTCCTGCGTTTGTGTTTCTATTATCTCGCCCTTGTTGTCGGTAAGCCTGATTTTCGGCCCGCACGCAGCGCATGCGACAGGCTGAGCATGAAAACGGCGGTCGGTTACGTCCGAGTATTGAGCAGCGCATTCATCGCACATCTCAAAAACCGACATCGTGGTATTGGGTCTGTCGTAAGGTATGTTCCTGACTATCGAATACCTCGGCCCACAATTTGTGCAGTTTATGAACGGATAGCCATAGCGAAAGTCCTCTTGGTCAGCCAATTCCGCAAGACAATCCCGGCAAGTGGCAATATCGGCCGTAACCTGCGAAAGCGGCGTCCCGTGCGAATCGCTCGCCCTGATGATAAATCCACCTTCATCCTCGACGAGCGGCATATCTACCGTACTACAGGTTTGTATTTCCGCCAGAGGTGGTTTGCCTCCGTCAGACTGCAATCGGGACAGGAATTCAGCTATTCTGTCTTCCTCGCCCTGCAATTCGACCGTCACACCCTTCGTATCGTTGTACACGGCGCCGGACAGTTCCAGCGATTGTGCTATCCTGTACACAGCCGGCCTAAAGCCAACGCCCTGCACGCGCCCCGTTATCAGTATTCTCTGTCTCTTAACCAAAACTTTTTGTCTTCGCCCTCTCGCTGCTGTCCAAAGTGCCTATCCACGTCAGAGATATTTGACGGGCATTATAATCTGCCGGCAGCCAAAATACAATCGACCGCCGTGCAGTCCGGCATCCGGGTAAATGGACAAAAAGTTGGAGAATTTGTTTGCCAATGCCAGTTCTTTGTGCTAATATTACCATACTTCGGGGCCATAGCTCAGTTGGGAGAGCGCTTGCATGGCATGCAAGAGGTCGTGGGTTCGAATCCCATTGGCTCCATTCTACATGGTTTCTCGTAAGCCCTTATTTCCCAAAAGCTGCTGTCTGCTTGCTATCTGTGCAAAATCCAATATAATTGGTCATGATGGCTTCCTGTTGTAAACGTCATTGTGGCCTTAATAGGACGACTGCGCATTGCAGCGAACCCAGGAGGCTCCGGCCACATTGTCTCTCCCGGATAAGAGAGGACATGTATCCATGAGAACACAACCAGGAAGAACCGTTTCTCTGTGGGCCATACTGCTTCTATTGGTGTTGGCAACCCAAGACCTTCGGGGTTCGGATTGGCCCACTTACCGAGCCGATGCAGCACGCAGCGGTTACACAACTGACCTTCTGTCGGCCCGCCTGAAAGTGAGTTGGGTCTGGAGGAGTCACAGTCCTCCGCAGGTAGCCTGGTCCGGGCGGGATACTCGAATGCCGTTTGACATGGCTTTTCAGCCGGTTGTTTCAAACGGCCTGATCTTCTTTGGGAGCTCGTCTGACTGCACCGTCTATGCACTCAACGCCAAGACCGGTCGCGAGAAATGGACGTATGTTACGGATGGGCCCGTGCGTTTTGCGCCCGCAGTCTGGCAAAACCGGCTCTTCGTCGTCAGCGACGATGGGTACCTTTACTGCCTCGCAGTTCGAGACGGAAAGCTGCTATGGAAGAAACGAGGCGGGCCGGATCTGGATATGGTACTGGGCAATGACCGTCTGATTTCACGATGGCCGGCGCGGGGCGGGCCCGTCATCAAGGGTGGGACCGTTTATTTCGGGGCAGGGATTTGGCCGTCTGAGGGCATCTACCTCCATGCCGTTGATGCGTCCACGGGAAGGACACTGTGGGTCAACGATTCATCCGGCAGTCTGGTTCTTGATCAGCCACATGGAGGAAACCGCGCGCGCAGCGGCGTCTCGATACAGGGATACCTTGCCATTGCGGGCAATTCGCTGGCGGTCCCTACCGGGCGAGCCACCCCGGCAATCTTCGATTGTGAATCGGGGAACTTCCGGTATTTTCACCTTATGGAATTGGGGGCCGGATGGGGAAGAAGGAAGGGCGCTGGTCCTTTTGTCACCTTTCTCGACGAAGATCTCTTCATCGCTGAAGACGATATCTTCCAGGCTTTGGACGGGCGATTCATGGCGCGCGGATTACCCGTGTCTTCTACCGCAGTCCTGCCGGACATGCTGGTGTTCACGCAAGGCCATGAGATCAGAGCTATAAAGAAGTCATCACTGTGGATCGAGGAAAAGGACCCCAACGGTCCCCCCGTGCGCAAGCTGTTTCTCGGCGATATTGCCTGGAGCATCGCTTGTTCAGACCCGGTCGGTGCCTCGGTCGTGCGCGCAACGGCTTCGAATGAAGC
>JBDREF010000366.1:0-8074 GCA_043820045.1 Planctomycetota bacterium
AGAGTATGATTCGCGCTGTGAAGAGATGATTGAAGTTTTGGTGGTTGCCAGGAAAAGTTCAGGCATATGTCGTGCAACCAGCACAATTCGCGCAGAACAGTTACAAACCCCAGGAACCCCTCGAAATACTCCGCAAAACGAAAAGCGGCGTGTTTGTCGCGGACTTTCGCGGGATCTGTGATTATCCTGTCGGTCCTGTTCTGCACCGTGGCGGTCCCCGCTGTCGCGCAACCGGTGCGTACGAAGGTCGCTGACATCTATTTCGGCAGGGTTGAGCCGCCGGTGGTCGCGCAGCAGGATATTACCGTACGCGCGCCGACCTCCAACCAGGAACTCGAACCAAAACCCCTCGAATGCAGCGGCATCGCATGGGCCAACGGATACCTGATTATCACCAGCGACAGGCACCGGCACATCATTTTCACGTGTCCCATTGATCTTGACACGATGACCATCGGCCAGCCGCAGCCGCACGTACTTATACGCAACGAACAGAGCATACTGGACGACGCCGAATCTGTTACCGTCAGGTACGAGGCCGACGGCTCGCCGATTGTGTACGTAATGTGCTCGCTTAGCAACGGTCCCGGCGGGCTTCCCCTGCCCATGCGGCGGCACATGCTGCGATTGACCATCGAGAAGCTCGAACCGCTTGCAATCGGCCGGCCCATCGTGCTGCCCGGCGACGAAGTTCGTGAGGCAGTCAACACGTATTTCAAGCATGCCGGCGTACAATCTTATAGGACCTACTACGCCAACTTCGCGGGCACCGACAAGAACACCTACCGCTGGGGCAATGTCGAGGGAATAGCCTTTACGCCGGACGGCTCGGTCATGCTGTGCGGCATGCGCAACCCGCTATACGGCGGCAAGGCCATCGTATTCGCCGTGCGGGGTCTGGACAAAGCGTTCCTTGCCGAGGATCCGACCCTGCCAAACATCGTGGACATGTTCTCGCTGGAACTGGGCGAGCGGGGCATCAGCGATTTGTGCTGGGACCCGGTGACAGAAGGCTACCTGATGACGGCGGCAAAAAGCAACGGCCCGAAGCTCGACAACGACCAGCCCTTCCCACCGAACAGCCTGGACGGCGCATTGTACTGGTGGAGCGGCCGTAAGAAGGAAAAGCCCATTCTGATCGCCAGAATGCCGGATATGAAGGTTGAGGCGGTCTGCAGGCTGGGTGATAGCCGATTCATCGCAGTCGGCTCCGACGAAGGCGACGTCAGCGAAGGACGTGCAGCACGCCAGAGCATTTTGACAATTATCGATTTCCCGGGCGCCACTTCGGGTCGGCAAGGAGCTATATATGAACGGCGACCTTGAAATGGACCACGGCGGATTGGCCGACGAGGCCGAATTCGAGGCCAGTCTGATCTCCGATATCGACCCGGAGCTGCTCGGCGCGAAGACCGAGATCACCGAACCCTACGAAGCACCCCCAAAACGACCCGAGCCGGCGCCTGCGAAGAAGAGACCCGTCTGGGCTGGAAAGATACTCGGCCATTTCAAGCTCCTGAGACTTATAGGCGAAGGTAAGATGGGCCGTGTGATACAGGCCCACGATATCAATCTGCACCGGATCGTGGCACTGAAGATTCTGCGAAAGCGCATTCCGGGAATGGAGGAGCAGGGAAGGGTCGGCCAATTCCTGCGGGAGGCAAGGGCCGCCGCCCAGATCGAGCACCCGAACGTTGTCCGGATTTTCGAGATCAATCAGCATGACGGCTGGTGGTATATTGCGATGGAGATGCTCGAAGGCGAGAACTTGCGCGACCTGATCAAGGCGACCGGTCCGCTGGCTCTAAATCGCGCCTGCACACTCATTGCCGATGCGGCCACCGCATTGGCCGTCGCGCACGACTTAGGTATCATCCATCGGGATATTAAGCCGACGAACCTGATGCTCACCCGCCACGGGCGGTGCAAGCTGACCGACTTCGGCCTTGTCCGCCTGGGCGACCCCAACGACCCATTCGACTTCACCAACAAGGCTGTCGGCTCGCCGCAGTTCATGGCCCCGGAGGTAATCAGCCGTCTTGAACAAACGCCCGCAATCGACATTTACAGCCTCGGCGCAACGCTCTACTACATCCTGACCGGCAAGCCGCCCTACACCGGCGGCAAGCTCGAAGAAATACTCAAAAAGCATCTGGATGCGCCGGTCCCGGACATTCGCAGGGAATTGCCCGAATGCCCGGCAAGTTTAGGCAAGTTGATCCAACGGGCTATGGCCAAGAAACCGACCGACCGCCCTACCGCAGCAGACTTCGCAGCCAGCCTTCGCGCCGAGCTTATTATGTTTCAGCACCATGGTTCCGGACTTGCAGCTACTACCGACTCGAGTATTATAGGTCTTTCACACGGCTCGACTCTGCTCACTACGCTTCCAGCATCAACCAGCGCCGAACCCGTCCCGGAGCGGCTCAGACGGCTCGCACAAACACTCAAGTCGCGCTGGGCCCTGTGGCTCACAGCCGGGGCCGCTGCAATAGTGGTGGCGGCTATCGTGCTTCTCATGTCCTTCGGCAGCCGAACCGGTGAAACGGCCGGACGCGGTGAAGACGCCGAACTTTCCGCTTTCTTCCCCGGCGCGCCGGACACCTACGGCGTATTGCCGCCGGGTGCGACGCCGGAATCCGCCGGGCCCGCTGCCGACCGACCGCCTCCCTTTAGCTGGGTGGGAAAAGTGGGCACAGCAGGCTCGGCATTCGTGGCCAGCAAGAGCGGCCGGTATTTCTACCCGATAGACGACCCCGCCGCAACCCTGATCGCGAAAGAGAACGTCGTTATGTACAACAGTGCCGCAGATGCCCGCAAAGACGGCAAGATTCCGACGCCGTAGGACCGCGTGACGCGACGGCGCCGCACATACTACTGCCGCATTTGACACATGATCCTGCCCCGAAGCAACTCGCCCAAAAACTTGGTCTGATAAATCGATTTGAGATTGTCCCGGTCCGGCCGGGCCGGTTCGTTGGGCCCACTTGAGGTTCAATGTGCAGCAATACCGCACATAGGGAAAAAAAGTGCCATATCCGGGGGACAATGGCCATAAAGTACCCAAGAAGCGTGACATCTAAGCTTTATACTTCTAAAAGCTCAGGGAATTGCGGGCCAATCTCATCGCGTTTTTTCAACAATGAGAAAATTTTCCCTTGCTTTTCTTCTCAGTAATGAGAAAATGGTGCAAAATTGAGCCTCGTATCTAAATTATGCCGACATGGCTCATGGAAACAGAATGAAGCTTGAGCGTTTCAATGGGGCGGCAAAGTTGAGGCATCTATGAAACAGCCGAAAATACCAAGAGTTGGGAATTGGCCTGAAATGACAGAACCTTATCAAAACATCACTTCGCAGTCGCAATTGGCCGAAGCCGTATTGAGTGAAAGCGGCCAGAACGTGAACCTGTGCTATCAATGCAGGAAGTGTGCGGCCGGCTGCCCGATATCGTACGCCATGGACTATAAGCCCGCGCAGATCATACACGCTATCCGCCTGGGCATGGATGATCTTGTCCTCAACAGCAAGACCATGTGGCTGTGTGCGTCCTGCGAGACGTGCACAACAAGGTGCCCGCAGGAAGTCGACGTCGCAAAGGTAATGGACGCCGTGAAAATAGTTGCGGTGCGCCGCGGCATTAAACCCGCCATACCGCAGGTGGCGTCTTTCTACAGGGCGGCCCTGGCCAATATCAAGAAGTGCGGACGAATGTACGAGATGGGCATGATCATCGGTCTGAAAATGAGGACTTTCGAGTTTTTCAAAGACGCCGGCCTGGGAATGAAAATGTTCCGGAAAGGAAAGCTCAAGATGATCCCCAGTTTTACCGGCGCATTGACAACGTGGAAGATCTTCAATCGTGTAAAACGCATCGAAAAAAGAAACGCAAATGCCTGACATAAGACAGATTCGCAGATTCGTAGGGTGGGCAAATGCCTTTTTTGCCCACGCGGAATTCAGCCGCGTGTGCAACAAGTTGCACACCCTACAGCTTGTTGACATATCCACGGAGGTCAGCACACGATGAACGCAAAGTACGCCTATTATCCCGGTTGCTCGCTCCATTCCACAGGCTCCGAATATGACGTGTCGTTTCGGGCCGTCTGTGACAAGCTTGGCATAGACATCGAAGAAATAAAGGGCTGGATATGCTGCGGCACTTCCCCGGCGCACTGCACTTCCAGACTCCTGTCGCTCGCGCTGCCTTTCGAGAATCTCGCACGCGCCGAGGAAATGGGAGCCAGTGACGTCGTAGCTCCGTGTGCGGCCTGTTTTGCGCGACTGAAAACAGCCATGCACGAAGCGAGCGAAGATGCCGAGATAGCCGGGCAGATAAGCGAGGCCATCGCAAGGCCGCTGCCCAAATCGGTAAACGTCGTCAGCCCGCTCGAGATATTCGGCAACGGCGCCGGTGTTGCCGAGGCGGTCACGAGGCGGTTGTCGGATCTTAAGGTGGTCTGTTACTACGGCTGTCTTCTTACCCGGCCATCGAAGGTGATGCAGTTCGACGAATGCGAGTACCCGATGGCAATGGACGAGATTCTCCGCTCGGCGGCAATCACAACGCTCGACTGGTCGTACAAAACCGAATGCTGCGGCGGCGCTCTTGCAATGACGCGCACCGATGTGGTTCTCAAATTGACGCACGATATACTCGAAGAGGCCCGGGCGGTCGGAGCAAACGCGATTGCCGTGGCTTGCCCGTTGTGCCACGTGAATCTGGACACGCGACAGGAAGAGGTCGAAAGCGAATACGGCACCCGCTACG
Source organism: Planctomycetota bacterium (assembly GCA_043820045.1). Classification (GTDB taxonomy): domain Bacteria; phylum Planctomycetota; class Phycisphaerae; order Sedimentisphaerales; family Anaerobacaceae; genus JBDREF01. Next base: position 4,772 of record JBDREF010000366.1, read on the forward strand.
GATTGCCCGTGTTCTACTTCACTCAACTTATGGGGCTGGCGTTCGGAGTACCGCCGGACAAATTGGGACTGCAAAAGCATTTCGTCAGCTCCGATGCGTTACTGAGCGGTATCTGCGAAGCCTGATGCGATCTCCTTATGTGGATTCCAAGGGAGGATAAATGATTCGACAAACAGATGAAAAAGTTGGCGCCGTCTTAGTCGTCGGCGGCGGCGTCGGCGGCATGCAGGCCTCGCTCGATCTGGCCGAGGCCGGATACAAGGTCTATCTCGTCGAGAAAGGCCCGTCGATAGGCGGCGTGATGGCGCAGCTCGACAAGACCTTCCCGACCAACGACTGCGCGATGTGCAGCCTGGCCCCCCGAATGGTCGATTGCGGCCGGCACTTGAACATCGAGAAACTGACTTACTCCGAGATCGAATCAATCGAAGGTAAAGCCGGCAACTTCAGCGTCCATATCAGGAAGAAAGCTCGCTACGTAGATCCCGAAAAATGCACCGGCTGCGGCGAGTGTGTGGATAAATGCCTTGTAAAGAACATCGTCTATCTCGAACCGCCGGCGGTGCCGAAGGTCGAGATCGAGGCCGACAAGCGGGACAAAGTCGATGAAATTATCAGCAGGTACGAGGGCGGCAGAGAAAGCCTCGTGCCGATTCTTCAGGGCATCACCAACGAGTTCAACTGGCTGCCGCCGGAGATGCTGATGAGGGTCTGCGAGGTCAAGAAGATACCTATCGAGCACATCCTGCGAATCGCCACGTTCTACAAGGCCTTCAGTCTCAAACCTCGCGGCGAGAACATAATCACCGTCTGCATGGGCACCGCCTGCCACGTAAAAGGGGCGCCGAGGATTCTGGAGCGGTTCGAGCGGGAGCTGGGTATCGCAACCGGAGAAACGACACCTGACATGAAATTCACGCTGGAAGCCGTTCGCTGTATCGGATGTTGCGGCCTGTCTCCGGTGATTACGGTCGGCGATGACCTGTACGGCAAGCTGAGCGCCGCCGGGGCGGCAAAAATCCTTGATAAGTATCGTGACTGAGAAAAGAGGAAACCCATGTCCAAGATTAAACCGGAAGACCTTGAGAAGATCAGGGAAAGAATGGCCAGGACAATGAGCCTGCGAGACGGCAGCGCCCGGGCAAAGATAACCGTTCACATGGGAACGTGCGGCATAGCCGCGGGTGCAAGAAAGATAATGAGCACACTGCTCGGCCTGGTCGGTGAAAAAGGCGCCGAGGACATTATCGTCACGACCTCGGGCTGCGCCGGGCTGTGCAGCTCCGAACCGATGATGACGGTCGAACTCAAAGGCCGGGCCCCCGTCAAATACATCGATCTGAACGAGGAAAAGACCATGAAGATTTTCTCCGATCACGTCCTGTCGAATAAGGTGGTCGAGGAGTATGCACTGGCCATAGGCAGCGAACGAGTTGGATAGGACATTAGGCCCAAGGGAGACGATTGAATGAAAGCCTATCGAACACATGTCATGCTTTGTGCGGGGACCGGCTGCGTTTCGAACGGAGCCTTCAAGATAAAGGAAACGTTCGAACGCGAACTCGAAAAACACAACCTGCAGGACGAAGTCGCCGTAGTGATGACCGGCTGCAACGGCTTTTGCGCCCAGGGGCCGATCGCCGTGGTCAAACCGGACGAAGTATTCTATCAACTGCTTGAGGAAGACGATATTGCCCACCTTGTCGAGGAGCATTTTCTCAAGGGCAGGCCGGTGGAGAAACTGATGTACACACCTCCGGCCGAGAAAGCACCGGTTCCGAAGATGAGCGACATCGGGTTCTTCAGCAAACAGAGACTGATCGCCCTTCGCAACCGCGGGATGATCGACCCGGAGCAGATCGACGAGTACATCGCCCGCGGGGGATACACCGCGCTGGCCAAGGCGCTCGGCGAGATGACACCCAAACAAATCATAGAGCAGATCAAGCAATCCGGACTAAGAGGAAGAGGCGGCGCAGGATTCCCGACCGGCAGGAAGTGGGAACTGGTCGCCGCGACGAAACAAACTCCGAAGTACCTGGTCTGCAACGCGGACGAGGGAGACCCGGGCGCGTTCATGGACCGCAGCATCATCGAATCCGACCCGCATTCGGTGCTGGAGGGCATGATAATCGGCGCCAGGGCCACCGGGGCCACTCACGGCTACGTGTACATCAGGAACGAGTACCCGCTGGCCCGCGAGAGACTGATAAAGGCCATGACCCAGGCGAGGGAATACGGGCTGCTCGGCGAGGACATACTCGGCAAGGGCCTGAGTTTCGATATCTCGATACAACAGGGCGCAGGCGCGTTTGTCTGCGGCGAGGAGACCTCACTGATAGCCTCTCTGGAAGGCGGGGCGCCGGAGCCGAGAGTCAGGCCGCCGTTCCCGGCCGAATCGGGAGTCTGGGATGCGCCGACCAACATCAACAACGTCGAGACATGGGCCAACGTGCCGGAGATAATCAACAAGGGCGCCGAATGGTTCGCGGGCATCGGAACCGAGACCAGTAAAGGCACCAAAGTCTTCTCCGTAGTCGGCAAGGTCAAGAACACCGGCTTGGTCGAAGTGCCGATGGGCATTACGCTGCGAGAGATCGTTTTCGACATAGGGGGCGGAATAGACAAAGACAAGAAATTCAAAGCGGTCCAGACCGGCGGACCTTCCGGCGGCTGCATACCCGAATCGCTGCTGGATTTGCCCATTGACTATGAGAAGCTCGCGGAGGTGGGCTCGATCATGGGTTCGGGCGGCCTGATCGTAATGGACGAGGACACCTGCATGGTCGATATTGCCAGGTACTTTCTTGAGTTCCTCAAGGATGAATCCTGCGGCAAGTGCACCGCGTGCCGTGAAGGCATTGGCGTAATGCACGACATACTGGTCCGTATCTGCAATGGCAACGGCGTCGAAGGCGATATCGAGCAGCTCGAAGAGCTTGCCGAGGCCGTCAAGGACGCTTCTCTGTGCGCCCTGGGCGGCACCGCGCCGAATCCGGTCCTCAGTACTATCCGGTATTTCCGTGACGAGTACAAAAGCCATATCGAAGACAAGAGTTGTCCGGCCGGGGTCTGCAAGGCGCTGATCACGTATTCCATCGACCCGGAGAAATGTAAAGGCTGCCGGCTGTGCGCGAAGAATTGCCCGCAGGAGGCCGTCAGCGGCGAGGCCAAGGAGCCGCACACAATCGACAACGATAAGTGCATCAAGTGTGGAGTTTGTTCTGACGTATGCAAGTTCGAAGCGGTGTTAGTGGCATGATATTGGATGATGCGAGAAAGATTCTGGAAGCGGAAGTCATC
>JBDREF010000367.1:0-3999 GCA_043820045.1 Planctomycetota bacterium
TCAAATCTGTTCCTATCACAAAGCGTGGTAGTTTATACCAGATTAGAAGAAAGAATGCCAGTGCCAGCTTTTGGCAGACATGTGACTATTTGTCCTGCGAAGTTTTGGGCGGGTTCAGGTGAACGTCTATTCCGCGGGGGAGGGGGGGGAGGCGATCCAGTTGTCGGGATCGCTTCCGGAATGATATTGGTCCGAAGACTTCCTCTGCAAGGCGTCGCCGTTGCCGTCCGGGGTCTCAGGCCAGGGCGGCACATCTGCGTAGATGACCTCATCGACAATGACCCATGAAACCGGGTCTTCCGGCTCATCCGGAGCTTGTGGTTCCATAAGGGTGAGCCTCTCGCCGCCGTTGGAAAGGCTTCCCGACCAAGGTCCCACTATATCCACTCCGGGCGTGAGGAGGCCGGTGTTGTACGCAAGGATGAAATTACCCAACCGAGCAAGTTCGACGGCCGGATCAAAGCCGACCACTGCCAATCTGCCGCCCGCGGGAATTGAAACGCCGGCTTGAAATGTGTATTTGACTCCGCCGTCCAGACACCACGCGCCTTCGGAATTTTCGAGATAGATGCGTCCTGGCGTTGGGTTGTACAGCTCAATATACTCATCATAAGTCTCCGTTGCGGGATGATACATCAGTTCATCGATTACCACATCCAGGACTGGATCCGCATTAGCCGAGTCGCGCGACGGTGCCGTTCTGAACCAATACGGCCCGGCGTCCGGATAACGACCCAGAGACATGTTCTCCTGTTGTCCCTTGAAACTGACACAGTCCGCTACGCGATCTTCAGATGTGCCGGGAAGGTAAGAGAGAAAGACATCTTCTCCGGTCTTGTTCAGGCCGAATCCACTGTCGATTGCGCTGTGAAAGCCGGTAACCTCGTCAAAACTGATATATGAACGGCCGGGAATTTCAACCGAAGGAATGGCCCATTTCCGCAGTTCGTTTATGTCGTCGCTCAGATACCACTCATGCAGGCTGACAGTTGCCAATGTGGTATTATAAAGTTCGATCCAGTCGTTTGATTCATGCTGCGGATGCAGCGGGTTGCGGTAGTCCGTGTGGGACATCATTTCGTTGAGGACAATGGTGATTGCCGGTTCGGGGTCGTCCCAGCCGGGAGAGCCGCCGATGTAAGCGCTCGCACGCCAATTGCCGCCGTAATTTAGCGAGCCATCGGGCTCAGCCAAAAGGGCCGAAGTCAGGGGTACTATCGAATGTCCGCCGCCGTCGGCGGATAATGGCCAGCCGCGACCGTCGCCATACACAAATTCAACAATGGTCCCGTTCCACAAATCCACGAGGCTCACATTTTCGCCGTTGTTCGATAGTTTGCCGGTGTACTGCCCCGCTATTTTGGAAGACAGGCTCGCGCCGTAGCGGGACTCGAACGCAGCCTGATTTCTCACCACAAGGACGAAATCACCTGCCCCGAGACGGGTAACTTTACTATCTATAAAATCAAAGGTAACGCCGTCGGCGAAAGAAACATAGGTTAAGTCCAGGCTCTCGTCCCCGATGTTCTTAAGCTCGATGTATTCGAATTCCTCGTTATCGGTGCTATCATCTACAGGTTGGCCTGGTGGGTTGTACATCACTTCGGTAATGCGCAGATCATCAAGGATTCCGGCCGACATCGGCTCGCCCGTTACGAATTGAACGGGGTCGGACCAATGGCTCGACCGGCCGCTGTTGTCTTTCATCCGGCAGCGGACCCGGTAGGTGCGTCCTGCTTTGACCGCACTTGGCGGTATTTGCACGGTATTGTCCCGAGGGTCGGTGATTTCATCAGTTTCCCACACGGCGTCGATCTCATACTTCCCCGGCTTTCGGCCGTAACTGGGCGGGACATCCGGACCTTGGCCCGGCTCAGCCATCCGGCCGATCAGGCGAATATCTACAAAACAGTCGGAACTGTCGGAAAGGTAGGAGTTGACGACCTGTACGGCGACAACGTTTGTGCCGGAGACAAGATAGCTGCGAGGATCAAGCAGAACGTAGGGGGTGAAGCTGTGGTTTTCCGTTCGGTTGCTGACAGTGGCGTCGAAAGGAAGCTCGCCGGCCGGCGCGTTTCCGGCTGCCGCGTGGACACCGTTGATCCAGATGTTGACGCCGTCGTCGTACATTACTTCGAGCAACAACTCCCCGATGGCGTCGATGTCCGTTACCTCGAATGTCTTGCGTAGATACACCGTCGTGTATCTGCCCCTCATGTCACTGAGGTTGGTGGCAATGAACGACTCGCCGTAGCCGATGGGCGTATAGCCGCTGAGCCAGCTTGAGTCATTATAGCCGACTTCACGCCACGATGAGCCTCGTGCCAATGGTGGCTCTTGAGTTCCCTTAAAGTATTTCCACTCGGCGCCTTCGTCTATCAATACAATGCCTTCATTGTCCGGCACGACCTGAGAGCCGGGAGCCACCTCGGCTATTCGCCATTTCATCGCAGCGAAAGTATTGCTGCCCTGTGGGTCGCTGAATGGGCTCGTCTCGAATGTCAACGCGTTAATCGGGTAGGTGGGGGGGCAGGTGGCTTCGACGGCAGGGGTTCGCGGAATGGACGAATCGCTGGATATGGAATCCATATGGCTGCGGCGCTCGACCACAAAATCCTTCATTACCTGAACCATGCCCGCGAAATCTCGCTGGTAACCTCGATCGACCGCCTCTTGATAGAATCGACCCTGTCCAGCTTTGAACGATGCATCCTGGTTGAGATACTTCGGATATGCACCGCTGCCCATGACCCAGTGGTAGTCCCACATGGTCCGGTCGGCGTCAACTATGGATAGCCCGCCGGCCGGGTCGTCTATGGTGGCTGCGAACTCATCGATTAGCTGATTCGTCTGCTCGGAGTTGAACAGGAGATCGCAGATTTCCCGCACTCGGTTTCGGGATTGGGTATTGATAATGTTTTGGTTCAAGATACCGCTTTGACTGAACGGATCTTTCATGTTGCTGTAGTAACAAGTCCACGTCAAGTCAAGATCCCACGGCAGTTGCCACCACAAGTTATTTGTTCCCCATTCGTTGGTAACGGGATTGGGGTTCAGATAAAAGAAATGATTCTTACTGGTGATATCGCCGTGCCAGACGGCGTGATAAATAGCGTACAGGCCGTAATAAGCATCGAGATTCACGTTGGAACCCCACCAATTGGCTGACGAAGCTGACTGGTACCTGTTCCTGAAGTTCAATACGTCGGATTTATCTGAGACGCCGGTGGGCCCCTGGTTGTTCAGCTTGCAGCCGTTCGGATATGCCTGGTCCATTTTATAGAGGTTGCCGTCCGGCAGGCCGTGCTCGTCCAGAAAACGGCCGTCAAACTGTTCAAGGGTCATGTAGAGCCCCCAGAAATCGCCGTCGTACTGGGTCCCTCGGCTGGTTAGCGGCGAATGTGCCTGGTTGAAAGCTCCGTCTTCATACGGCTCATCAATGATTCTAAACTGCACCCAGTTTGTTTTCGAAGCAGGAACGCCGGCCATGTTGAAGAGTTTGTTCGAAAGTGCTTCGAACATGCCGTGCTCGCCGCGCTGACCGAAGCTACCCTGCTGGATACATGCGGAAAAGTTCAGCTTATCCCACGAGGTTTTGTACTTTCTGCCGTAGTCGTCGCGTGCCTGGAAGCGGTGCCCGCGGTTGAAGTTGAACTTCCACATGTTCTTACCCATGGCGTGGCGCCAGACGCCGCCGCGGGACCGATAACTGACGTGGTCGTACACTTTGCCGTCATAAACCAACGTGCCGTACCACCTGTAATCGCTCCCCGCGTACTTTTCCAGCCATGTGGAAGTCTCGACGTCCGTTTTCTTGCTGATGAGGTGATAAACGGGCAGACTGCGCATCACGTCTGTGCCGTGCTCGACCACCGGAGTGACGCCAGGCTGGACCGCGCCGCGCCAGGCAGGGACGCCATCATAAACCAAATATGCAAAATTCGGTTGCGGGTCGTCCATGTAGGGCACCATGAGGCGGCGATCTCCGCTGTCGGCAAC
>JBDREF010000368.1:0-2559 GCA_043820045.1 Planctomycetota bacterium
GTTCAGCAATTTGCTGATTGGTCCATCCGCCGCGAGAGAGCAGGATCATTCTTGCATGACGACAGTTGACTGCGTTGCTGAGTTGTCGTTTCATACGCTTGAGCTTCTGGGCTTCCCAGGGCTTGAGCTTCCGTGCCACAATTCTGTCCATGATTCGTTCTCCACTTTTCGCTGGCTGCTCCATGCAGCCCATGTGGAGAACTTATCTATACCATATATTGTGGTAGCGCAAGTCTTTTATTATAAAAGAGTTACAAGAACTTACGTAAAACACGAAACTCTGTTAATGGAAACGGCACTAGTTTCCTATTTTGCATCGGCGGTTGAAAGCTTGTTTGCTGAGGCTGTTCCTCTTAAACTCGAGCATGGCGGTACAAGCAAGCTCAATGAAACGGAGTTGAAATTGAAAATAGACGACCTGCGTCTTATGGAGTCCAATCTGTCGGCGGTCATGGGGCGACTCATTGCAATTCAAAGGGACATGAGTTTTCAAGACATGCAGAGTATATCGAGGGCGTTTGACGACTACCTCGGATTCAAGCCTGAATGGAATAGTGAAGTAAATAACATTATCTTAGCTTTGGCCTGTCGCCATGCCATAGTCCACTCTGGAGGCGTAGTGACCAACAAGACCTGCAAACAGGTTTCCATTGCGGTACCGCGAGCGTTGAAGATCGATTTGGCTAACGGCCAAAGAATCCAGTTCACGACCGAGGAAGTCACAATAGTATCGGGCAGTATGACAAGTTATCTTAATTCCCTGATCCGAGGCGTCGATAAGGCATTGTAATACTCATCAACATTCCTTGTGGCATATGGTATTGGTCCGGATTTAGATAATTCTATCTTCTTCGTCCTCTGCGTTCCCGGCTTTGTGGAGATTGCCGCGGCCTTTTGGCCTCGCAATGACTTTTTTTATTAGATTCCTCGCCTTCGCTCGGAATGACGGCGGGAGGTGTTGGATGCAGATCAAGCCGATCAAATACGCGTATGCAACGAGTTGCACACGATGCGGTTATAGGATTGACGGCGGGGGGCGTTTAGGCCGTTGGTGGGGCTCCCTTGGGGTTACCTTACGGCAAGGCCGCCACCCTACAAATTATCGCGTTTATTCGTGGTTAATTATATCTCCAAGGTTGATTTTCCTTTGGGCAGGTCGAAGCAGACTACCACGTTCCCGCCGTCGGCGTGCCAGGTACCGGCTTGGAGCTGGAGTGGGGCGGTTACCTGGCGCAGGTCCACCGGGTTTCCGGCGATTGTTAATTTGGGCGGTCTTTGCGAGGCGGCGGCTGTTCGGATAGTGAATCGGGTCGTTGCGAACGGGGCGGTGAGCGTAATTTTGCCAGCCTGCTTTTCGATTTTGGTCAGCTCCTTTGCGGCCCAGTAGCGGGCTATTTCGCATTGTTTCATCCAGAGCAGGTTGTCGTAGCGGGCTTCCAGCCGTTTGACGACTTCCTTGAAGATGTTGAAGCCGATTTCTTCGCCGTTGAAATAGACGCCGGGCCAGTGGCAGACGATTATGGCCGGCTCTCCTTTAGCGATAACCTCCGGCAGACGGCCGCCCTGGAGGTCCTCGGTGATATGCTTATCGACCGAGCCGGGGACCAGCCCGTCCCAGCCGCCGAGCCAGTCGCCGGTGCAGCCGATGATTGAGACCACGCATTTCGGATCGTCGCCGTCGAGGCCGGAGGCGTACTGAACAAGCGGGGCGACGCTGCGTTCGTCGGTGAAAAGGTCGCGGAAGTAGTGCGGAATCTCGGCGCCGAATACGTCCCGGCACGACTGGAGCGTTGCCAGAGCGAGGTTTTCGCGGTTCTGGCTGCCGAAGCCGCCGGGCGTCGTGATGCCCTCGCAGTCGAGGCCGACGTTCTTGAGGATTCGCAGGCCGTAGGCCATGTAGTCGGCGAGTTCGTCGGCGGACTTGTCCTGGCTCCAGCCGGCGTTCTCGATGTAGTAGCCGGTCCTTTCGGGATAGGGACGGCCGGTTTTGGTGTTGATGACCCATGTGTGGCTGATCATCTCCGGGTGGATGTCCCAGTCGGGCATCATCAGCTCGCGGACGAGCTTTAGGCTGTCGTCGAGTTCTTTCTGCGACCAGCCGGGAAGGCAGCGGTCCAGCCAGCCCACGCAGGCGGGGTAGGGCACAATGCTGTACTTGCCCTTTACGCCGTGTTCGCGGCAATATTCGCCGAACTTGCGAACGAACGAATCGGGTATCTCGCGCGGCAGCTTGCGCCAGTCCTGCGGGTACCTGTCCGGCCAGGCGGTTGCGAAGTGTGGTATGCCGAAGTGAGCCATATTTACCAGGCAGGTCGAGTCGTCGATTATCATGCTGACCGGCACGCGGTTCTGCGGGTTGAGCACCTCGACCCCGGCGGCCCGGCTCGGGCGCTGGCCCGTCGGTTGTGCCTTCAGAAGCCCGGAGTTCAAAGCGGAACCGGCCGCAGCGGCCATCGCAGTAGCTTTCAGTAAATCACGTCGAGTTATACTCTTGTAGTTATTCATATTACGTCCTCCCGCAAATCTAAAAACGGTAAACCATTTTGACGAACGCCGCAC
>JBDREF010000369.1:0-3207 GCA_043820045.1 Planctomycetota bacterium
GAGATGTCCCTGCGGGACCAACTCACCGATCTGTATAACCGGCGCGGTTTCATCACCCTTGCGGAGCAGCAGCTCAAGGCTGCAAACAGAGCCCAAAGGCCGCTGCAGCTCACATTCATCGATTGCGATCGCCTGAAATGGATCAACGATACACTGGGTCATAAAGAAGGGGACCAGGCCCTGATCGATACGACGCATATTCTCCGGCAGACGTTCCGGGAATCGGACATCATCGCCCGCTTGGGCGGCGATGAATTCGCCGTACTTTCCATAGATGCCGTGAATATGAATCAGGAAGACTTTTCGCGGCGCCTTCAGCAGCATATCGATACATACAATGCAAAAGAATCCCGACCGTACAAGCTTTCCCTGAGTTGGGGCACGGCTACCTACAACCCTGAATCCCCGATCTCTCTGGACCAACTGATATCGGCAGCCGACGAGTTGATGTACGCCCAGAAAAAAGCCAAATCAAACCAGTGGCATTGATACGTTTTCTGCGATGATGCCATAACTATGAGATTCGCAAAACTGAGACTTACGCCCAATGGATTGATAGGCTGTGCGACATACATGCACGAGCGCGTGCGGCTGAGTGAATGGATTGGCTGCCCATCGGAGCGGCGTCTTTCCGGTCAAATGAAAACATCAATGAGGAGTGCATCATGGCAGACGAGATCGATCTGAAGACACAGGAAACCGCGAAGAGGCTCTTCGGCGGAGGCGTCAAAAGGGATCCCCCCTACCGGACATGGAAGGCGTTCGACCGGGAGCTGGCCAACGATTTTTCCCGCTTCATCACGGGAAACCTCTACTCCCGCACCATCCTGACCCCCCAGGAGCGGCAGATGGTCGCCTGCGCGGTTCTCGCCGCAACGCGCTCCGGTGACGAGCTGAAACTCCACGTGAACGCGGCCCTCAACGTGGGTTGCGACCCAAAGAAGCTGACCGAGCTCTTCTTCCAGGTTGCAACCTATGCCGGCATGCCCGCCGTCAACGAGGCATTGGCGGTCTACCGCGACGTTCTCACCGAACGGGGTGAATGGCCGATCCAAAAGTAAAGTTGTGGGGATTCTGTACCGGCATGACGAAACAATTTGAGAAGGCGTTGAAAGCAGTAGTTGGGAACTGCTTTTACCGTTAATAGCTTTATAATGACATGATATACGAAAGGCATAGAAAATGTGGAGTTATCTGGAAACGATAGAATAACTTGATGGGCCGCCTCGCGGCGGCCCATCGTCCCGGAGGAGCAGCGCGCGCCTTAAATAAGTGAGTCGAAGTGCGGCTACTTGGCCCATCAACCGGATTGAGCGGACACGCTAAGGCGCGCTCCTCATCCGGGGCGCTGGCAGGAGTTGCTAACACGAGCGTGTAGCCGGACACGAATAAGACTTCGTGTCGCTCACGCTCCATGTTGGGGCAATGACGGATATGCAGTTGACGATTATGTGGGTATTATAGTATTAAATCAAAATGGCGATAATTCGAAACGCAGTCGATTTGAAAAAATTCAATCCTGAGGCGGCTTTTCCCTTTCAGTTGAGGCCGCAGGATTTCCAGATGGCAATGCAAGATGTCTATGACTTCTTCTATGATGTCAACTCCAACTTGGCTCGAAAGGGGCTGCAGAGACTGGACGATATGTTGCGTCCCGCAATAATGTCAGGTGTGCTGTCGGACATGCTTTCCGCCAGTCTTGCCAAGCATTCACGTGTTCTCACCGAAAACCGCTATTTTAACGGTCACCCCGATTTGATTGTACGGGGTGTCTACATTGGCAACGCCGTCAAGGCCGGAACAGAGGGTGTTGAGATAAAAACTACCAGAAAAGCGGGAGGGGCAGTTGACACCCATGGAGCAAGAGATCAGTGGATGTGCGTCTTTGTGTATAACATAGATTCGCAGATAGAGCCTGCTTTTGACCGAGACCCCATGTCATTCAGGGAAGTCTATCTCGGGCAGGTAGTAATATCGGATTTCCGGAAGAACCCCCGCAGTGAACTTGGCACTCGAACTGCAACCCTTCACAAGGACGGCATTCAGAAACTCAGGGGAAACTGGATATACCGTCTTTAGTGCTGTACGTTTGGCGCGAGGCGGCTCAGCCTGGGGATGGAGTCGCAGGCCATCTTGAAGAAATGCTCGTCTTTCTCAATTCCGATACTTTCATATCCCACCGCCTCGGCTGCGGCTAACGTCGATCCTGCTCCAGCAAAAGGATCGAGGATTGTCCCTTTCCCCATAGGAAGCACCGCGTGAACAACCTGCCGGAGGAAAGCCTGTGGCTTCAGACTTGGGTGCGGAGCTAAGTTCCTTTCCACCTTCCTTGTCGGCGCGGACGATATCACATCTCCGAAGGGTCTTTCCGAAGACGGCCTGCGGAACCCTCCTGTACCCCACTTCCTCAGGTTATCCTGTACCCTGCCTTCAATCGGTTTTCGATAAACGAGCCACGGCTCCCACATGGAGCGGGGCATTACGCTGATATTAGGGAATTCGTCGTGTGCAGCCTTAGGGCGATCACCCCCTCGCAGAGTCATGGTAAGGCGAATAATCTCACCTCGTCGTTCCAGACCGGCATCCGATAACGACCCAGAAACTATATATGATAACAGTGGATTGGATGCAACTACAACATGTGCACCGGGGACTATCTTAGGCATGAGTAATCTTGCCCAATTGAAAAAAAACATTCTCACGTCCTTGAGTTGCTGGGCGCTCAACGTGGTGAATCTTGGAAGGGGACTTCTTGTGTGCCCATCGAAAGACGGCGGGATTCGCCAAACGCCACCCTTCCCATTTCGTAGCTTATTCTGTTGTTCGGCTGAGTACTCGTACAGGCCGTAAGGTGGGTCAGTAACAACAGCTTGAAATCTGTTATCCTCTTGTTGTTCTATCCAATCGAAGCAGTCAGCATGGAAAATCGTAGACTTACCAAATTTCACGGGGTCTCGCCAAATCTGCGTCTCAAAAAGGTTCCGCTGAGCGCTCCAGGCCGCCACAGTCTGCACGGTATAGACTCCGCGAGTCTCGCGGACAAATAAATCTGGCGTGTTAAGACGGAGATACGAACGAACCGATGATGTTGGCGTGGGTCCAATCATTTGACCTACACGATTCTCAATTTCCTTGACAGAAAGAGGGCGTGAGGTTAACGATAATACATGAACAATTGCATCCCTCACTTGTCCGGGAGCATTTCTG
>JBDREF010000370.1:0-17858 GCA_043820045.1 Planctomycetota bacterium
TTTTGTCATTCCGACCGAGCGCAGCGAGCGGAGGAATCTGGCTTCCGCCGCAAGGTGTCCCCGAGGGAGAGCAGCCGGTTCGCTTCGTCGGTCAGATCTCTCCATTGCGCCTTCGGCTCCAGTCGAGATGACAAACGAGGCCCGACATGACAGAACGCGCACCTGAAGGCTTTTCCAAAACCCCATGAACTCTCCCCCCGTATTCCGACCGCACACTTGACAAAGGTCGCGGCGAGCCTTAGACTCGGCCTCGAACGTTCGACGAGCATCGTGTAACGAGAATCGCAAAAAAGGAAGATTATGAGCAGGGAAGTAGTCGCCATCCTGGATTTTGGCAGTCAGTACGGCCAGTTGATAGCCCGGCGGGTCCGCGAACTGAACGTGTATTCCCAAATCTGCCGGGCCGATATTACGGCCGCAGAGTTGTCCAAGCTGCCGCTCAAAGGCTTGATACTCTCCGGCGGGCCGGCGAGCGTCTATGATAAGAACGCTATAAGATGCGACGAAAAAATCTTCGAACTGGACGTCCCGATTCTCGGCATCTGTTACGGCATGCAGTTGGGTTGCCAGATTTTAGGGGCGAAAATCGTCGCCGCCGAGAGGCGCGAGTACGGGCGGACGAGCCTGTCCATTCTCGACAAGAGCGATTTATTTGCGAATCTGCCGGAGTCAATGACGGCCTGGGCCAGCCACGGCGACCAGATACAAGATTTGGGTCATGATTTTTCCAAGTTGGCAAGCACCGAGACCTGCCCATTCGCGGCGGTCCGCCACAAAAAGACGAAGTTTTTCGGCGTTCAGTTCCATCCGGAAGTCTCACACACGCCCAAGGGGTCGGTTATCCTGAAGAATTTCCTCTATGACATTTGCGATTGTGCCGGCGACTGGAAGATGAGCGATTTTGCAAGCGAGACCGTCGAGGCCGTTCGCCGTCAGGTCGGCAGCGATACCGTGATATGCGGCCTGAGCGGCGGGGTCGATTCCTCGGTCGTCGCTTCGCTGATTCATAAAGCGATAGGGGACCAGCTCGTCTGCATCTTCGTTGATAACGGCCTGCTGCGAAAGAACGAATGCGAAGGCGTCGTTTCCACCTTCCGCAACCATTTTCATATGGACCTGCGGGTGGTCGATTGGTCCGAGCAGTTCTTATCGAAGCTTGCCGGCGTCACCGACCCCCAGCAGAAGCGCAAGATAATCGGCGCCGAGTTCATCAAAGCCTTCGAGTCAGCGGCCTCGAAGATTCCAAACGCGAAATTCCTCGCCCAGGGCACGCTCTATCCCGATGTCATCGAGTCAGGCTCGAAGGACGGCAACCCCGCCGCGAATATCAAGCTGCACCACAACGTCGGCGGGCTGCCGGAAGAGTTAGGATTCGAGCTGGTCGAGCCGCTGCGGGATTTGTTCAAGGACGAGGTTCGCTTGGTTGGCGAATATCTCGGCCTGCCGGAAGAGATGGTCTGGCGGCACCCCTTCCCCGGTCCCGGCCTGGCGGTAAGGGTAATAGGAGAGGTCACGCGGCCACGGCTGGAAATACTACGAGCAGCCGATGAGATTTTGATAGACGAAATCAAGGCGGCCGGACTGTACCGAAAGATATCGCAGGCTCTGGCGGTACTGCTGCCTATCTCGACGGTCGGAGTGATGGGTGATGAGCGAAGTTACGAGAACGTCGTCGCCATCAGAGCGGTAGAGACGGTAGATTTCATGACTGCCGACTTCTCGCAAATCCCCTACGAAGTCCTGGGCCTAATAGCCAGCCGTATAATAAACGAAGTCCGAGGCGTCAACCGCGTAGTCTATGACATCTCCAGCAAACCCCCCGCAACAATCGAATGGGAATAACTTGCCACAGAGAGCACAGAGGCCACAGAGAAATAACCGATTCTCGAATCTCGCCGTCACCCCGAGCGAAGCCGAGGGGTCTAATTAAACGCCCCCGAGAAGCGGCTCCAAAACAAACACCTTGAATTCTCCCATCTTTCATTCTCGCCGACAAAATCTTAACTGAAAAACACGTATGGCGCCCCGAATGCCGGACAACAAAGATCAGCCGATTTGAATGAAGATAAATTGACTTTATGGAGAGTAACTGCTACGTTGGTTGACACAAGCAGGCGGATTGAATGGATAGTCGCAAAGGAATTCATTGAAACGATAGACTTTGTCGTCTTTCGAGAGAATATCTGGAGGCGTCTTAATAGGGGCAGAAATGATAACTCCCGCATCTTATACGTGTTCGCCTAATCATTGTTAGGCTTGTAGAGACCGGTCAATAGAAAGGAGACAACATGATCAAAGTGGGCAAACGATCCAAGGCGAAGTATTGGGGAGGATTTGAGGTCCAAGACCTCGTCACCCTCGATTCTCCCGTCAAGTGCTTCAGCACAGAGAAGGGGCAAGTGGATTTTAATCCCACGATTGTGAAGATCGCTTGGGATCGCTACCCCTCCGGGGATAAACATGAACTATGGTTTCCCTACTGGATCAAGATCGATGGCAAAGAGAAGTACGGACAGTATGCGCCCATGATCGGCCAGAAGGCATTACTTGGACTATTGTCCAAAGCGATAGATCATGGATTTTTTGAGAATGACTTTCTTGAAGGGCTGGGTCGAAAGATAGCAGGATATCAGAAAGGCCGAATGACAGTACAAAAAGATGTCTAACCAACAACTGGTACACACGCTATAGGCGGGCGGCGCGGCACAACCGGAACATTAGGTGTGCATATGGCGAAAGGAAACGATTATGTGGGAACTTAACAAGCGTTGCTTTAAAATTGACAAAACAAATGCCAAAGCAATGATTGATGGTTATCTGAAAAATGGTGCATTGATTAGACAGGCAATATGGTGTGCTGTAAAGGACGCACTATTCCCAATGTTGATAACTTTAAATAGAACTCGCACAAAATTCCGAATGAGTTCGATTGGTGAAAGCCTACGGTCAGATGATTATTTAATTCCCTATAAGTACGTTGCAGATCTGGATTCTGAGTATCCTATCAAGAATGACCATAGACTGTGGGAAACCGTATGCAGTAATGGGCTGTTTGATGTGTGGGTGCCAGATGCCCCATACGAACGTTTTGCGGATGCCAAATCAGATCGGGCAAAATTTCGAATTCAATTGATCCGGGTATGGCAAATAAGAGAAGAGTTTGCTGAGGATGAAATCATCCATGCAAGCGACAGGATTGATCATTTGAACAGTTCGTGCGACAGAATGGTCACTCCAATCAAGCCGGTTATTTGCGATGGAGAGTTTGAAAGAATCAAAGCGTTATTAATTTCCTCTGTGAAGGACTTTGGAACGAAATAGTTTTTGTGTTATCCCCTCACAAGTTAGGTAGGGTGGGCCTTGGCCCACCGATCATGGATGGTGGGGCAGAGCCCCACCCTGCAATTTTGTCACTTCGCGTCTTGGCGTCTTTGTGGTGAGTAATACCGGTTATTTCTTATTCTTCATCAGGTCGATGAAGTCTTCGAAGAGGTAGTTCGAATCGTGGGGGCCGGGGGAGGCTTCGGGGTGGTACTGGACTGAGAAGGCCGGCACGTCTTTGCAGCGGAATCCTTCGTTCGTATTGTCGTTGAGATTCAGGTGCGTCAGCTCGACGTTTTTGCTTTCGAGCGAATCCATATCGACGCAGAAGCCGTGGTTCTGCGCGGTGATTTCGATCTTTCCGGTCTTTAGATTCTTGACGGGATGGTTTGCACCACGGTGGCCGAATTTGAGTTTGTAGGTCTTTGCCCCGAGCGCGAGTGCGAGTATCTGGTGGCCGAGGCAGATGCCGAAGATTGGAACCTTTCCGAGTAGCTTGCGGACGGTTTCGACCGCATAGCTCACAGGCGCCGGATCGCCGGGGCCGTTGCTCAGGAATACGCCGTCGGGCTTTTGGGCGAGGACCTCTTTCGATGCGGTATCTGCCGGCACGACGTGAACGTCGCAGCCGTGCGAGCGGAGCAGCCGCAGGATATTGTACTTGATGCCGAAATCGAAGGCCACGACCTTATATTTCTTTTCGGGTGCGTATTCGATGCCGGTCAGTACATCGGTCACGCCCTTGTCCCAATGGTACGGTTTCTTCACAGTCACATCCCTGACGATGTCTCTTCCGACCAGGCCCGGGTACTCGGCTAATTGTTTCTTCAGGTTTGTTACGCCCAGTTCGCTCGATGAAATAATTCCCCGCATCGCCCCTGCGGTGCGGATGTGCCTTACCAGCGCCCGCGTGTCGATGCCTTCGAGGCCGACGATATTGTTGGCTTTGAGATAATCGCTCAGCGACACGGCGTTTCGCCAGTTGCTGGGGTAATCACAGTTTTCCTTAACGATGAACCCGCTCGCAAATATCTTCCTCGACTCACAATCGTCGCTGTTCGTGCCATAGTTGCCGATAAGCGGGTACGTCATTGTGATTATCTGCTCGTTGTACGATGGGTCGGTAAGGATCTCCTGGTAGCCGGCCATGCTCGTATTAAATACAACTTCCCCGCACTTGCCGCCCCTGGCGCCAAAAGATGTGCCTTTGAAAACAGTGCCGTCTTCCAATAGCAGAATAGCTTTCACTGACCGGTTTCCTTGTTATCGATAGTAGAGCTGAATGGGCTTAACGCCGACTTTTCTTTGCTTCAACGCCTCGATTGCCTTTGCTACGGCCATGGCGCCCCTGATAGTCGTGACGTAGGGCACTTGCCGGTCGAGCGCGTTCCTTCTTATGGCGAACGAATGCGTTATCGACTGCTTGCCGATTGTAGTATTGATAATCAGGTCGATTTCATTATTGATGATGGAGTCCACAATGTTCGGTCTTCCTTCGGTAATTTTCAGTACGAACTCCGAAGGAATGTTGTTGTTGATGAACGCGATGCACGTGCCCTTGGTCGCCAGAATCTTAAAGCCCATCGCGTGCAGCTTTCGGGCTACTTCGACCGCTCTCGGCTTGTCGCCGTCCTTGACGCTGAAGAACACGTTGCCGGCGGTCGGCAGGGTGTTGCCCGCGGCGATTTGCGATTTTGCGAACGCGATGCCGAAATCATCCGATATGCCCATGACCTCGCCGGTCGAGAGCATTTCCGGGCCGAGAAGCGTATCTATGCCCGGGAACTTCAGGAACGGGAACACCGCTTCCTTGACGCAGAAATGGCTGCGATGCACCTCTTGCGTGAAGCCCAGCTCATCCAGCGTCATGCCGGTCATTACCTTGGCGGCGAGTTTGGCCAGCGGCACGCCGATGGCCTTGCTCACGAACGGAATTGTCCTGGAGGCCCGCGGGTTGACTTCGAGGATATAGACCAACTCGTCCTTGACCGCGAACTGGATGTTTATCAGGCCCTTGACTTTCAACTCGAGCGCGAGCATCTTCGCCTGCTTCTCGATCTCGGCCAGGACCGTTTCGCTTATCGAAACCGGGGGCAGCGAGCAGGCGCTGTCGCCGGAATGAACGCCTGCTTCCTCAATGTGCTCCATTATTCCGCCGATGACGACTCTTTTGCCGTCGCTGATGGCATCGACGTCCAGTTCCGTGGCGTCATCGAGGAATTTATCGACAAGGATCGGATGCTCGCCCGAGACTTCAATCGCCTCATCGACACAAGCCTTCAACTCGTCCTGGTCGTAAACGATTTGCATGGCTCTGCCGCCCAGAACGAAGCTGGGCCTTATCAGCAGCGGGAAACCGAGCTTGTCCGCTATCTTGAGTGTCTGGGTGTAGGTCTTTGCCGTGCCGCTGAAGGGCTGACGCAGTTTGAGCTTTTCGACGAGCTTATTGAAACGCTTGCGGTCCTCGGCGCGGTCGATGCTGTCGGGCGAGGTACCGATGATTTTCACTCCGGCCTTCTCCAGCGGCACCGCGAGCTTGAGCGGCGTCTGGCCGCCGAACTGCACGATTACACCGTCCGGATTTTCCTTATCGACAATCGACATTACGTCTTCGAACGTAAGCGGCTCGAAGTAAAGTCTGTCCGAGGTGTCGTAGTCGGTGCTCACCGTCTCGGGATTGCAGTTTACCATTATCGATTCGATGCCGATTTCCCGCAGCGCGAAAGCCGCATGAACGCAGCAGTAATCGAACTCGATGCCCTGGCCTATGCGGTTGGGCCCGCCGCCGAGGATCATTACCTTCCTTCTGCCGGTCGGATTCGCCTCGCACTCGCCTTCGTAGGTGGAATAAAGGTAAGGAGTGGCCGCCTCGAATTCGGCGCCGCAGGTGTCCACCGTTTTGTAAACCGGGTTTATCTTCAGAGATTGCCTGTACTTGCGGAAGTCCGGCTCTTTTACGTTGAGCAGAGATGCCATGTACTTGTCGCTGAAGCCGTACTCTTTCGCCTTTCGCATCAGGCCCGACGACAGCACCTCGACCTTCCGGCTACTGTCTTCCGTGGTCTGCTTTGCGGCGTTCTTTATCTTCTCTTCTAATTTGACGATATCGTTTATATTGTTGAGGAACCAGGGATCGATCTTCGTCAGTGTGAAAACTTCCTCGACCGGCACCTTTCTGCGCAGCGCCTCGGCTACGTACCAGAGTTTGTCCCAGCAGTTGGTCCGCAGCTTGTCTTTGAGTTCATGTGTCGAGAGATTCTTGCGGATATGCCGGTTGTCGAGCGAGTAGCGGTCGATCTCCAGCGACCTTATGGCCTTCTGCAGCGATTCCTTAAAAGTCCTGCCGATGGCCATCGCCTCGCCGACCGATTTCATCTGTATGGTCAGCTCCGCGTTGGTCTTCGGGAATTTTTCAAACGTGAACCTCGGAAATTTCACCACGCAATAATCGATCGTCGGTTCGAAACAGGCCGGCGTCTTTTTGGTAATATCGTTCGGAATCTCGTCGAGCGTGTATCCGACGGCCAGCAGCGAGGCGATTTTGGCGATGGGAAAGCCCGTTGCCTTCGAAGCAAGCGCCGAGCTTCGCGAAACCCGCGGATTCATCTCGATCACGTAAAGCTTGCCGTTGTCGGGATTGACGGCGAACTGTATGTTCGAGCCGCCGGTCTCCACGCCGATGGCCCGAATGATCTTCAGCGATGCATCCCGCATCACCTGGTATTCTTTGTCGGTCAGCGTCTGGGCCGGGGCCACCGTGATGCTGTCGCCGGTATGGATGCCCATCGGGTCGAGGTTCTCTATCGAGCAGACAATCACGACGTTGTCCTTCCTGTCCCGCATCACCTCAAGCTCGTATTCCTTCCACCCGATCACGGATTCCTCGATGAGGACCTCGTTCTTCGGGCTCAGGTGCAGGCCCCAGCGAATGTATTCGGCGTATTCCTCGGCGTTATACGCGACGTTTCCGCCGGTCCCGCCTAAGGTATAGCTGGGGCGGATAATGGCCGGATAGCCGATGTATTCGATGATTTTCCTGGCCTGTTCCCAGGTCTGTGCGAATCCGCTTTTAGGCACTTCCAGGCCGCACTCGGCTATCGTCTGCTTGAAGCGGTCCCTCTCCTCGGCCTTCTTGATACTCTTGAGGTTCGCGCCTAACATCCGGACATTGTACTTCTTCAGCACCCCGCTCTCGGCCAGCGCTACGGCGATGTTCAGGCCGGTCTGGCCGCCTAAGGTGGGCAGCAGGCTGTCCGGCTTTTCCTTTGCGATTATTTTCTCGACAATCTCCGGCGTGATCGGCTCGATATACGTCCGGTCGGCTAATTCCGGGTCGGTCATTATCGTGGCCGGGTTGCTGTTTATCAGAACAACCTTGTAGCCGGCCGCCCGCAGGACCTTGCACGCCTGGGCGCCGGAATAGTCGAACTCGCAGGCCTGCCCGATGACTATCGGCCCGGAGCCTATGATGAGTATCTTGTGTATATCTTTGCGTTTAGGCATTTTTTTGTCTTTCGACGGGATAACAGGATTAACAAAGATAATATATCACGTACATCCTGTCATCCTGTCTATATATCCCTGCACCGAATCCCCATTTAGCGACCTGGTCCCTAATGGAATCGTCGATACTCTAACGATTTAGCCCCCAATCTGCAAGGGTAATTTCACGATTTACCGTGAGGGAGCACAGACACTGATGACCACTGTTGTTTTAGACGCGGATTAACGCAGATTTGCACGGTCTTGTCTATCCTTCGACATTGGATGTTCGATGTTCGTTATTCGATATTCAAGCCCCCTCTATCCCGTTATCTTGTCGAAAGTCTAACCGATCCGCCGTCATTCCGAGCCCGGCCGAGGAATCTGTCGAGAACTGTCATTCCTGCGAAGGCAGGAATCCATGCCAGATACAAAACAGAAATAGGAAAAAGAGAAATGCTTAAGCTGTCCCCCGATTTCTAATTCAATAAACAAGATTGACAGAATCGAAGAACTTTCTTACAGAATCAACTATAGCGGCAAAATGGACACCGGCTTTAACGATCAGGTCCGGGTCTTGAGTTCTTCCTTCATTAAGTTTGCAGAATGTCCCTGCGATCATGCAGACACGATCCCACATGTCCTTCGCACGATGAAAATGATAAGCACCTGAATACATTGTTAGTCTTTCATTCAGAATATTTGATAATTCAAGGTCCAAGTTGGGATGGTCCTTGGCAAAAGTCAACATGAACTTGATATAGACGGCGTCCAGGACGGCGCTTCGTTTGGTATTAAACTGTCCCAGAACAGCAGTTGTTCCGTAGTCCACAGCAAAATAGGCCAAGAAAGTAGCTTCCGCCATGAACTCATTTCTTTCTGTGAATTGAGGGGGGACAACTTCCCTGTGCAATGGTTGTACCAACCAGGGTCCAGGTGCATCTTCGTCTGCCCATTCTGAAGCGCAAAGCAGAACAAGAAATTCTGCGATGTCTTCTATGTGCATTGACTTTTTGATGTTCTCTTGCCTCCGCAGTGTTATCAGAGACGTAGTGCAGTCAGAGCCTTCTTTCGCTTGGCCTTCAGTTTTAGCTTTTGCTATTTCTTGAATCATTTCCCACTGTGCTATCCCTTCTTTTCGCCAGCCGGAATACCCAAGATGTACAAGCGCGTATGCCCCTGCTGCAAGTAGTCCAACAATGTTCATTTTCAATCCTCCAAAGAATTTTCGGATTAACGCCAATCAGGCGAGAGGCAATGGACATTCGTTGACATTATTCTCCTTCACATCATCAGCCCAATATATTTTTGCAATTTTGGGAACCTTTGAGGCTGGAAGACGAAGGATATAATCTCTGGATTCGTAACCGCTCAACTTTGTAGTAGGCTGAGGTTGTCTTTCCCACCAAAGCGGATGTTGCTCGTCTAATGACTGATCGTCAAGAAGCACCTTGATATTTCTGGCTTCACCCTTGCTATTGTTTTCAATACGGAGCTTTCTTACTTTTCGAGAGAGATGAAAATAAGCAGATAAGAATGCTGCCTTTTCTTCAGAACGCCTTTCTTCTTCGATCTCAAGTTTCCGCCTTTCAATACTGTGCATCTTCAAGAAGGAAAGTACGGCGAAGCCGAGAGATCCATACGAAATGACATTATTGGTGCGGAACGAAATAGCACAAATGAGCACCACAAGAGCAAGCAAAATCCAAAGCGTTTTGGTTTTCATAATCTCGCCTTCCTTATGAAGTTCCTCAGATTTCCCCGATCACCTCGACAATACTATATCGGTAGAATGTTGAGGGATTAGCAGGAAAACAATAAGATTCACAAGATAATATCTGGGTGCGCCCATTTACCCTGTACGTCCGATACCATCTGAGTTCGATAATATCCCTGAAAAGGAAATGGTGTAGCCCTCTGCGAGAGTCCGAGCACGGTGAGGAAAGGTTTCGGTCGTTTTACGGGCCAGGAAATGCGCATTTCACAGAACCTCGCTCAAGATTACCCAGTGGTGAGCCGATAGAAAAGTGGAATCCAAAAGTAGACAATTTGTCTCCGCAAGTCGGCAGCATTGCGAAGCCGGATTGATACGAGAGTGAGAACGGAGCTTGAGTCTATGGGCGATATTCCAAAAAATACAAAAGGCGGCAAGGGACCGGCCTCACCTTTGGAGCAAACGCAAGCAATCCTTAACGAAATCAACGAACGGATTAGGGGTTTAGAATGGTCGGAATTCCTGGCCAAGTTGGACAAGAACAATGACTTTGCTGACAAAGACAAAATCATAGTAAATGATATTAGGATAGAACGCGCCGAAGAGGGAGAGGCCGCCGACCGGGAGCCAATAGAAGCTATCGAAGAAGTAAGAGCGTCAGAACGTTTACAACGAGACTGCAAATACGTAGAAGGGTTTTGTCAGCTAACTATCAGG
The DNA here is from genome assembly GCA_043820045.1 of Planctomycetota bacterium. GTDB lineage: Bacteria > Planctomycetota > Phycisphaerae > Sedimentisphaerales > Anaerobacaceae > JBDREF01. Next base: position 10,235 of record JBDREF010000370.1, read on the forward strand.
TGTAAGAGAGACAACCGGGAAGCAATTGAGGCGGCCACAAAGGTCTTGAAATGGCTTCGGAAGGTCGAGAGGGGGCACTACGGACATTGGAGGGAGCTGAAGGATACGGTCTTTATTCTTATGGAAGCGTTGCGGGCTAACAATGAAGATGTATTGTTATCAAGTCCCGGCATGCCACCAAATCCACCGGGGGTGAAAGACACAGAACATCCTGCTCCCTCAAGATGGACAAAGGCGAAGGTCGTCTTCAGGAAAGTTCCAAATTGGGTTTACTTTCTCGCCGCTCTGCTTACATGTTTATACCATTTAGGGTGCCTCGAATCAGTTAAGATGTTCGTTTACAGGCTATTTACTCACACGTGAGAAGAATTTTCTTCAGCGTTGCCGAATCAAGCCACGAGTCACGAATCACGGGTAACTGGAAGAGAAAACTAACGTAAGTTTCGTCTCGAGTTGTCAAAATAATGACGATCGGTTACGATAGGTATTGATTTTGATATTGTTCCATTTTGGGAGGTACAGAGAATATGAAAGTCAGGATATATTTTGTACTGTTGGCCGCAGTTTTAGCAGCGACCCGGTGATTAATTCCGGTGATTAATTCGGGGGACACCTTACTTAATTCAGCCACATGAAGCCGTGTAAATCAGTGAAATCTGTGTCTAATATTTTCGACAAGATAACAGGAAAACTGTGTCCATTAATGTCCTCCGTAAGTCCCGTCAGGGACACCTTACGGTGGAATCCCAAAGACAATCGTGGTTTCTTTCATCGGACTTTTCTTCGCTGCTATGCGATGGAGTAAGCCTGAAATGACGTAAAGTAAGCTAACTATATCACTGAGAAGGCTTACTATGCGATAGAGTAAGCCTGAAATATCGTAAAGTAAGCTAACTTTGCCTTGAGTAAGTTGACTTGGACACGAGGTAAGCTAACTTAGCCATCAAGTAAGCTTACTCTGTCACAGAGTTGGCTTACTATGTGTTGAAGTAAGCTAACTTAGCCACGGAGTAAGTTTACTCGGTCACGAAGTGGGTTCACTTTGCCGCGGAGTAAGCTTCCGTCGGCACATTGCAAGCCCGCTTTGTCGCTGTTTCGGCTCACATCATCATGTCCCGGGCAACTCCAGAGCTGTCGCAGGGTGTTTCTTATCGGATGCATCAACGCAGGGAGTGAAAAGGAGATATTCTGGTTTGTAGTGCGAGTCACGGATTCTGAAATACCAGCACGGCGGAATACGGGCAGGTGAGCAGTAGAGCCGTTGGCCGGACTGGATTAAGAGTATTCATGGGCAATAGCGACAAAACCGCTTGACAGCAGCCTCGACTGGGTATATTTCTCTAATTGTGGAAGGCTTTGTGGGAGGTATAAGCAGGTGTCCGGATGCTGTCCGGTGAGTTTGGCAGTTTATCAATGCTCGGGAGGCTAACCATGAAAACGTATAAGAATTTGAGCGGATGCTCGTTTTGCGGGATTAACAGGCGGGAATTTTTGACGGGCTGTGCGGCGTGTGTGGGAACGGCGGGGCTGCTGGCTGGGCCGTCGAAACTCATGGCGGCGGCTAATGACAAGATGCGTATTCGGGTTATCTATTCGCTTCACGCCGTAAAGCAGGCCCAGCCGGACTGGCCTAATATCGGATTCGATTTCGGGCCGGTAATGGAGCGGATTAACGCGGACCTTAAAAAGGGGTGCCCCGAGTTCGAGTTCACTTCGTCCATGGCTACAGGGCCGGAAGAGGCCAAGAAGATACTCGAAGCGGACGGCTCCGGCGGGATTGACGGCTATATCGTCTATCAGATGAACTGCTGGAATCGCGTGGTTCAGACGATTGCGGAATCCGGCAAGCCGGTGCTTTACGTTGATTTTCAGTATGGAGGCAGCGGCGGATTCCTTGTTTACACTGCGGCATTCCTGCGCAGCGGAGCAGGCAACGTGGGTTTCGTGGCATCCTCGGATATGAAGGATGTAATCGCGGCAGTGAAGTGCTTCAAAGCTGTCGGGCGCGGAGGGCCGGCATCCGGCTTTGCCGCGGCGACAGCGAGAGTAAGAAACAGCCGGATGCCGGGAGTGGGGAACATGCGATGCAAGCCCGACACGCTGCCTGCCGTATCGACGGATGATTGTATCAGGCGGATGAAGGAGTCGAAAATCTTAGCGGCTCGGGACCAGAATTCCGGTCCGGCCGGCGAGACGATGGGGATAGCCACCGAGAACATCTCGTTTGCCGAGGTCAACGCGGCCTGGGAGAGTGCCGACAAGGACGCGGCAAGGGCGGTTGCGGCCGGATGGAAAAAGGATGCCACAGATGTTATTGGCGTTTCGGATGAGACGTTAGAGACATCGGCGGCGATGTACCTGGGCATGAAGGCGGTTCTGAAGAAACACGGGGCCAATGCGATTGCGATCAATTGTCTGGGCGGCTTCTACGGCAAGCATATCCATGCCTATCCATGCCTGGGATTTCACCAGTTGAACAACGAGGGATTGGTGGGGGCTTGTGAATGCGACATACGGTCCACGGCGACTATGCTGATGATAGGGGCGCTGACGGGTGGGCGGCCGAGTTTCATTTCTGACCCGGTGATCGATACTGCCAAGCGGCAGATCATCTACGCTCATTGTGTAGCGCCGAACAAGATGTTCGGTCCCGACGGGCCAACGAATCCGTTTGCGATATTGACACATTCCGAGGACCGGCAGGGTGCTTCTGTGCGTTCGATTCTGCCCTTGGGGTATATGACAACAACGCTGGAGATCAGACAGCCGCAGAAGGAAATCCTGATGCATCTGGGCAAGGCGGTTGACAATGATCCTGACGACCGGGCGTGCCGGACAAAGCTTGCGGCTGAGCCGGTGGGTGATATCGAGAAGCTTTTCGGGATGTGGGACCAGTGGGGCTGGCACCGCGTGACGTGCTACGGGGACTTAAAGGAGCCTGTGCATGCGTTGGCGGATGCAATCGGATGGAAGGTGATCGAGGAGGCATGATCATAAGTTGCAGGAAGGGCCGAACCGCTCGATTGCCTGTGCTCGATGAAAAGGAAATTTTGATTGGAGAATAACAACCCGCATGGGCAGGCCACGGTTGTATGGATTCCCGACGGATGTCGTCTGATATGTGGGTATTCGACGAGACTTTTTTTGAACTTATCGCTTGCTCGGCCGTATAAAGCACTTTATCCTCTGGCTGGGGATACTGTACATTATGGGTAAGGACATTAAACGAATATCAGACGGCAAGGTATCAGCTAACCGGGGGCACTATTTGAAAGGTGCAGCTCTGGGAACTTTGGGTTTCTGCACTCGCTGGGCAGTCGATGCTCACGGAATCGGACCGGAATGGATCGAAGTAGTGGAGATTGACCTGCACCTGCAAAGTCCCTATCGCCGACTGCATGGCACACGCATAGCGCACATCAGCGATCTTCATCTTGGCAGGACGGTGAGCGGCGGGTATTTGAGCCGTTGCATCGAGCGGATTAATCTTCTCGATGTCGATGTAGTGTTGATGACGGGAGACTACATTACTTATGATATTCGAGGCAGGTATAGAGAAAAGATCGTCGCTCTGCTCGGCAACATTCAAAGCCGCTTCGGTTCCTACGCTTGCCTGGGTAATCACGATTATGGTATTCGCAGCCTGCCGAACAGCAGCCGCGATCGTCTGCTGCACGGGCTGGTACGGGGCATGGAGGCCAGTGGAATCACCGTTTTGCGGAATGAATCAAGCGTTTTGAACATCGATGGTCACCCGCTTTGGTTTGTGGGTTTGGGTGATCTGAAAGTCGGTGACTTCAGGCCGCATGAGGCCTTCGCCAACGTGCCCACGGGACAGGCGACTATCGCGATGATACATAATCCCCGCGGAGTTGAACATTTGGGTGAATTCGCAGCGCATGCGGTGATGAGCGGACACACGCACGGGAGAAAATCGAGCGGTTCGGCCGGCCTGCCGTGGACAAACGGGCGCAGACGTTTTCACGCGGGCATGTACGAAGTTGAAGGCAAGAAGCTATATGTAAACCGCGGACTGGGCCGGGTTGGCAGAGCACGCTTCAACGTAAGGCCGGAAATTACGGTCTTTACTCTGCGTTGATTAGCTGTTTCCGACTAATTGCCAATCAGCGAAATAGATGAACTGATAGACGCGGAGTAGATGCACCGCAGACGGGCCGAAACGGCAGAACAAACAAGCGCCGAAAGGAACTGCAATATGCAAATCTCAATCGAAAGCCCTACAAGGATCAAGATGATTCCCGAGACCGAACATGAGACAGAGAGTCTTGAGTCCCTGTGGAAGCTGATCGTGCGCTGCGATCAGGACAGCAAGGTTCTGTGCCCCATAGGGGCCTATGTGCCCTCCGAGCACGATGGAGCCAATTTCGTAATACAGGACCAGCAATTCTCCGACAAGACGGCAAAGGACTCGGCTTCACAACAAGCGTGAGTTCTAATTCTGTTGGATGCTTCTGTTGTCTTTTTCTCACTTTATATCTGCATGATAGCTCTGCAGCGACTTGATCTGCCCAGGATTTTTCTTGAAGGCCGCTATGCCCTTTGCTGCGGCCGCGGCGGCAGCCATTGTCGTAATATAAGGTATCTTGTACTTGATCACAGTCTTGCGGATATAGGAGTCGTCATGTTTGCTTTGCTTGCCGCCCGGTGTGTTGACAACAAGCTGTATCTGGCCATTCTTAATGCTGTCGACGATATTCGGCCGTCCCTCGTGCATTTTGAGAACATGTTCCGAGTCTATTCCATGCTCGGACAGCAGCCGATGGGTCCCCTCGGTGGCCATAATATTGAAACCAAGATTCTTAAATTCCTTCGCTACCTCAAGTGCGGAAGATTTGTCGTCGTCGGAAACAGTAATCAATACGGTTCCTTCTGCCGGCAACGGCAACTGCGTTGCCTCCTGCGACTTATAGAAAGCAAGCCCGAACGAATCCGCCATGCCGAGGACTTCGCCGGTTGACCGCATTTCGGGCCCCAGGAGAGGATCGACTTCGGGGAACATGTTGAAAGGAAACACGGCTTCCTTAACGCCGAAGTGAGGTATGGACAATCTCTTCAGCTTCATGTCCGAAAGCCGCTTGCCAAGCATAAGCTGGGTGGCGATGCGCACCATCTGGATCGCGCAGACCTTGGAAACCAGCGGGACGGTTCTCGATGCCCGCGGGTTTGCCTCAAGTATGTAAACGACGTCGTTGGCGATGGCGTACTGGATGTTCATCAGCCCGACTACCTTGAACTCGATAGCGATTCTCCGGTTGTATTCATAGATGGTCTTGAGATGCTTTTCGGGGATACTTACCGGCGGAAGCACACATGCCGAATCGCCCGAGTGGATGCCGGCAAGCTCGATATGTTCCATGATAGCGGGCACAAAGGCGTCCGTGCCGTCGGCGATGGCGTCTGCTTCCACTTCAATGGCGTTCTCCAGGAACTTGTCGATCAGGATAGGCCTTTCCGGAGATACGTCCGTTGCTCTTGCGACGTAGTATCTGAGCATTTCCTCATCGTGAACCACTTCCATGGCCCGGCCCCCGAGGACGTACGAAGGTCTGACCATCAAGGGATAACCGATTCTGCCGGCGATCTTAATCGCCTGGTCCAGGGTGCTTGCCATGCCGGATTCCGGCTGAGGGATTCCGAGTTTCTTCATCAGCTTGCGGAACCTGTCCCTGTCCTCGGCCAGATCGATATTCTCCGGCGAGGTGCCGATGATTTTCACGCCGGCGTTTTCCAGCTCTGCGGCAATATTAAGCGGCGTCTGGCCGCCAAACTGGACAATAACTCCCTCCGGCTTTTCCTTATTGTAGATACTCAGCACGTCTTCGACGGTCAACGGCTCGAAATACAATTTGTCCGAGGTGTCGTAATCCGTGGAAACGGTCTCGGGGTTGCAGTTGACCATGATTGTTTCGTAGCCTTCGTCTCGAAGTGCAAATGCGGCGTGGACGCAGCAGTAGTCAAACTCGATGCCCTGGCCGATGCGGTTGGGACCGCCGCCGAGCACCATTATCTTGCGCCTGTTACTGACCGCCACTTTGTCCGGCGCATTATAAGTCGAGAAGTAGTACGCAGCATTTTCTACGCCGCTCACGGGAACGGGTTCCCATGCCTCCGCAACGTTGAGTGAGAGGCGCCTTTTCCTTATCTGCTCTTCGGGAGCGTCAAGGAGCTTGGCGAGATACTTGTCGGCAAATCCGTCCTTTTTCGCTTCGATCAGGAGTTCGTCGGGCAACTTCTTGCCCTTGTACGCCAGGATTTTTTCCTCAAGCTCAACCAGCTCTTTCATTTGCTCGATAAACCATGCCTTGATATAAGTCTTCTCATGAATCGCTTCAATGCTCACACCCTTGCGAAGGGCTTCGTACATAATGAACTGCCGTTCACTCGTGGGCTCCGTCAAGAGGTCGAGAAGTTCATCAGCCGATTTTTTGTTGAAATCCTTGGCGAATCCCAGCCCATAACGGTCAATCTCGAGTGAGCGGATGGATTTTTGAAACGCTTCCTTGTACGTCTTGCCGATGCTCATGACTTCCCCGACGGCGCGCATCTGCGTACCGAGCTTGTCCTCTATGCCTTTGAATTTCTCAAAGGCCCAGCGTGCGAATTTCACGACCACATAGTCTCCCGAAGGCGTATATTTCTCAAGTGTGCCGTCGCGCCAGTAGGGGATTTCATCCATGGTCAGACCGCCTGCCAGCATTGAGGAGACCAGTGCGATGGGAAATCCGGTTGCCTTGGAAGCCAGCGCCGACGACCGGGAAGTCCTGGGGTTAATCTCAATGACCACGACCCGGCCGGTCTCGGGGTCGTGCGCAAACTGGATATTGGTGCCGCCAATGACACCGATAGCCTCGACAATATCGTATGAATGCTTTTGCAGGCGTTTCTGAAGTTCGGTCTCTATGGTCAGCATGGGGGCGGTACAGTACGAATCGCCCGTATGGACGCCCATTGCATCGACATTCTCTATGAAGCATACCGTGATCATCTGATTCTTGGCGTCACGTACAACCTCAAGCTCAAGCTCTTCCCAACCGGCCACGGACTCTTCAACCAGTACCTGTCCGACAAGACTGAACGACAGCCCTCTGCTGACAACCGTACGAAACTCCTCGATGTTGTAAACCAGGCCGCCGCCTGTTCCGCCCATGGTATAGGCGGGACGAATGACACATGGCAGGCCGATTCTCTCAAGTACTTCTTCTGCCTCTTCGAGGCTGTTTGCAATCTCGCTTCTCGGCATATCGATACCAAGCTTGTTCATGGTATCCTTGAATGCCTGGCGGTCTTCGCCGCGCTCGATGGCGTCAATTTTAACGCCTATGATCTGGACGCCGTATTTGTCCAGGATGCCCCGGCGGGACAGTTCGGCAGAGAGATTGAGCCCCGTCTGGCCGCCCAGGTTGGGCAGCAGCGCATCGGGTCTTTCTTTTGCGATTATCTGCTCCATGGTTTTCACGTTGAGCGGCTCGATGTACGTGACGTCTGCCGTGCCGGGATCGGTCATGATCGTTGCCGGATTGGAATTGACGAGCACGATTTCATAGCCCATAGCCCGAAGGGCCTTGCACGCCTGTGTGCCGGAATAGTCGAATTCGCAGGCCTG
>JBDREF010000371.1:0-20412 GCA_043820045.1 Planctomycetota bacterium
GCCGTTGAGCATAGAGTAGTATGCGTAGTTGCCGTTTGTTACGTACAGCCCGCCGACAACCTGTGGCGTGTCTAAGGTAATCGTGGGCGGCAGGCCCCAACCAACATAACATACGGCGTAATTAGCCGAACCGCCCTGACCCGCGCCGGTGATGGCGTTGTACTGAGCCTCCCATCCTTGCGTCGCGGTGTCGGTGATATTGGAATAAGCAAAACCGTCCCAGGAACCCCAGGTTGAATCGTAGTTGTTGTTGAACTGTGCCCCCCCGCTGACAAAACCGCCGGAGCCGTCCGAGCCGTTCCAATAGGATTCGCCCGGCAGGCTCAAATCTTCAAAATCGGCTATCTGAGCATTTGCAGAGGCGGCAATCGCCCCCAAAACAATCAAAAAAAGCGAATATCTGAATTTCATAAATCTCTTCGAACTCATCTGTTTCTCACCTCCAGTCTAAACTGACGTTTGTCTTTCAAAACTTCGTTGCCGTTCGTCGGTCTCACCTCAGTGAGCACGCTGATAAGACTGGATCGTAAACAAGATAATCACGCCGTTCAGTCATTTTCGTTACCTCCTTCCGTTTTGTCCGGCCCTTATCGCGAGGGCAAGCCAATAAAAAAACCGCCGTTCCCACGAGAGAAACGGCGGTTTTAAATCGCTTAAGCACAAACCTCTGCCGCGGCTTTACGTATATCAGCCGCACAGACGCACGTGCGTTCCGGCTCGCGAGAACACAACAATTGCAGAACCGACTACAGGCAGGTTTTCTGGCTTGCGTCCTACCTCGTGGCTCCTTCCCATCCTGCACTGATTCGCCAGTGCCCGATAGTGGATAAAATGCCACTCGGATTTCCGATTTTTCAATCGGAGCGAACGCTCACAGCGGCGCGACCGCCGCGGATTTTAACCGCGTTCCCGTTTGAGTATCCATGAGCAAAAAGCCCACGGACCTGCAATCAGATTAACCACTTTTTCAAAGAACGACCGTACTGATACACAATTACCGTCCACAAGTCAAGCAAGAAAACAGTTTTTTCTTACTTCCTGCGAATAATCCACAGGTGCATTCGTACCGCACACCTTTAATTCCGCCACTTTTTCTCGCGCAACAGACCCCGTCTAAAGATGGAAAAAAAGATCAAGCCGGAACTGCTTGACGAGATTTAAATACATGACCGTCTTCGGTTTCGTCTCTTGTTGCGGCTATATCTGCTCGGTAATCAACGTAACGGTAGTCCCTTGGAAAATAACAGAAAGACTTCAAGTCAAAATAGTCCTCATCAGACATGAACATCTTGCAGATGTCCGATGAGTATTCTTCCGCAACATCATAACTTATCTCATCACTAAGATTTAACCTGAACACTCCATCGGGATCACCCATCTCAGGGTATGCGAGTGAGGTTCCCAGACTCCTGAACTCGGACACCGCCCGTTCTACTTTATCCTGGGTTTCAAAAAGAATTAAGGATCCAGAGGATACACCCTTTATCAGTGTTTCTCTGCGCCTGAGCCATGAAATCGTCTCATTGATTGTCTCGTGGGTTTCTCCTGGATAGAGCATAACATTTAGTTTTGTCAGTATGCCTGATTCTGAAGCTGTCTTTAACAGCATGTCTGCCTTTTCCAGATATGAATCTGGGTCACTTGTTTTTTTCATTCTTTTGAGTTGCGACCGGCTTGCTGATTCTAGCCCGATATCAATAACTCTCAAACCACTTCGGGCCAACAACTTTAATGTGTTAGGGCTGATTGTATCAACACGTATCTCACACCTCCAAAGACAGTCCAACTCATTCCTCGCGTATTCTCTGTGTAGACTCGAAGCCCAGTTCTGAGTCGGGCAAAAATTGGATGCTTGGAAATATGTGTAAAATGGCTCATGATTGTATAAACTCCGAAGATACTTTAGATTCTCTACAACCAGATCGGGCTCCTGGAGAGACGTCAGTCCAATGCGACCTTCCACGCAAAAACTACAACCTCTTCCACACCCCCGCGAAATTTCTATGCTTGGATGGAATCTGTATGCCTCATCCAGCAACTCGTATCTCAAGAATGATGTCGGCATTTTTGAATTTGCGAACAAATACTTATTGCCTTTGTTCGTGGTTTGAAACTTATAATTGTGCTTGGTGACCAAATCTACTATATAATCATCGGATGTACCACATATCACAAGGTCTGTCTCAGGTATTTTGGAATAAATCCAGTCAACTCTATTGTTTACTACCCATCGTCCGCCAACAAATATACACTGATCGGGATATAATGCTTTAAGCAATCTACTAAATTTACTTGCCCAAGGGACAGCAAAGAAAGTAGGTACAGATAGAAGTACAGGGTATTCACTTCCGTGATAACCCAAAGAAGTTAGTCTTGATACTATCTCTTCCGGTGAGTAAAAAAGCCCTTGAACAACTATGGCATCAAAACCCGACTCATATAATACAGAAGCCAGTCTAAGTATGCCATAGTTAACATAGCAATGTTTCTTTGAAAAAACATTTGCTGTCTTTTTGGGTGACAGCATCCCTGCTGCTACAAGAAATATTTTGGACATGATCCCTTCTTCGCTTCCTTGCCGTAAACATGTATGGGAGATAGACCATTATGTAGCATATTCATCAAGCTTCTGGTTCACATATGCATCTGTCATCCCAGCGATATAGTTTCTTATGGTTATTACTTTCATGACAGCTTCTCTATCATTATCATCAGTTACGCCAAAATTACAAGAACGATAATTCTCCTTTGTAATTCTTTTGTAATCGTCAGGAACCAACTCATACCCCTCTTCACTGTGGTATATCTTAAATAGCCTGTGGATTTTTTTTCTGGCGTTGTAAGCATGTTTAAGGATGATCCGTTGCTTGAATAAGTTCTCTATCATGGTCTTTTTGTAGAAATTGTCATCTTTATCTTCTCTCCACGCTTTTCTCAAGTCTTCAGATACGTCAACTAGCCTTTGTTTGCATTCGAAAACATCCTTTACAGTCTTGATGGGCTTATCTACTATACGCTTAGTTGTTGCTTCAATACAATCCTCAATCATTACCGTCATGGTTTTATTTCTCCAAAAAAGAAACTGCCTTACATCGTCATCTGGATGGTTTTTGTGAATTGTATCAGATCTTTTATATAGGTTCTTTATGCCCTCGTCCCCATAAAGTTTTTTGAATTTTTCGCTCAAGGCTTTATCTAGATGTGAACACCGTACATTTTTCAGAATATCGCATTCCAGTGGTTCCATAACTTCTCTGATAAACTTGTGATTTGTCTCAGAGCTGCCTTTATTAGCCCCCAACTTCTTGGCCATCGCTATAAGCTTTTCTCGCATTTTTCTAAGTTTTCTTATATCAAATCTAAATATCTTGGCCCTAATAGCATCTTCCAGATCATCAAACAAATATGTCAATTTATCTGCAAACCATACGCATTGTGCTTCCAGAGAGCCGTAGTTACATTTGTACTCCTCATATTCCTTACATTTCACAATCTCAGACAATACGGAAAAAGGTCTCTCTTCCAGTTGTTTTTTGGTTCTGGTCGACTCGTCAGTATGGTAAATATGTTTGAGTATCCCGTCTCTGATATCAAAGGTAAGGCCTAGACCGGAGTATACCCCATTGAGGGTTTCTATCCGGGACACAACTTCTATGGCATGGGCGCAATGGTCAAAACCTTTAAGCGGGACAGGTTGTTTTACTCGTGAAGGAAATTTGTATTCCTTAAAGATTTTATTCAGTGCCTCTTCACCGGCATGTCCGAACGGCGCGTGGCCAATGTCATGGCCCAGTGCAATAGCATCTGTAGCCACTTCGTTGAGCTTGAGCTTTCTTGCGATTGAACAGGCTATACCTGCTACTTCTATAGAATGTGTCAATCTTCTTCTGAAATGATCGTCATCGTCATGCGCAAACACCTGAGTCTTATTTTGCATTCGCCGGAAAGCGGTTGACCATATGATTCTGTCTCGGTCACGGTGATAGGCCCTTCTGAATTCATCTTTTCGTTCCTCTTTTTCATGTTCCCGAAAATTATCCCCAAGTTCTTTTTTTCTCTCTACCGGATTCAAAGCATATGCCGCGAGTTCGTTGTCGTTGCCCATTGCGATCTCCTTTGTAAAACTTTGTCGAACTGATTTGCCGAATAGTCTGCGCTTATCTACAATATTCCAATCAAGTACACCCCGTTTCAAAAAACGCATAGCTTTGAATCACTGGAATCAAAGGCATCCGGTTCCAATCCTACAAGAATCTCAAATCCTGGCTTATTGGGGCATATTCGCCCCTTCTATTTCTTAAAGCGATTGTCAGGGGGTAAATGTAGATGGCTATTTTCGAAAAATCTCAAAAAATTGCGGAAAAATGTAAAAAAGTGTGAAAAAGGGCGAAAAAGGCCACAAAAACAGGATACAGAAGACTGGAGACAGTGGCGCAAGCCATCCCTTACGGGAGAGACAGAACGGCGGGAATCAGGGAATCGGATGATCAGGGGGCAGCGCCGCAAGGCGTCCTGGGGAGATATCTGGAGATCAGGGTATCAGGAAAGTACACTGACGGCTCAAGAATCAGTGTTAATCTGTGTTAATCAGTGTCTAAACCAACCCCAAAAATACTACTTTCAGACACGGATTTGCACTGATTTGCACAGGTTTTTCAGCCAATTAGCATACTGGATTCCTGCTTTCGCAGGAATGACAAGTATCAAGCATCAAGAATCTGCGTAAATCAGCGTTAATGCGCGGTTAATTTACTTGACGATGAACATTCTTTTTTGTATAATATGCAGTTAACAAATTGAGTAGAACATAGAATGCGGGAATCGGGGGATCGGGCAATCAGGAGGCAGGAGAAAACGGCAGACAGAGAATATTCGATCCCTCGACGCTGCTCGGGACAAGCATCGAATGCAAAAGTGTTTATTCGTGTGAATTCCCGTTCGGCTTCGCTCAAGGGCAGGCTATGGTTAATTTTAAAAAACAAAGCCAAAACACCGGCCGTTGGCCGGAAATCCGAAGCACTAAGCTCTAAATCCTAAACAAGCAGACGCCCTTTGCAGAGCATGGTTGAAAGAACAAAGCCAATTTGAAGGAACCCAAGCGAACGTAAGTCACTTATTAACAACGTATTACGGAAATACATCCGCCTTGCGGCTCCGGGGAAACAAAGCCAATCAAAGCCAAACGTCTCCCTTTGGTCGGATTTCTGGATTCCGCATCGAGTGCAGAATGACAGGAGGCGATGGGGCAGAAGAATGCGAAACAAAGCCAATCTTCTAAAGTTCATTGCCGTTTATTCGTGTTAATTCGTGTTAATTTGTGGTTAATTTGAAAGAACAAAGCCAATTTGCGGGCAGTTCCAATGCTTGAATATCCGGGGCAGAACCGATACTATACTGTGAACATGGCTCGGTTCCGAAGTGTCGGGACGGCCGATTCGTACGGGAAATCTCGGGTTGGAGAAGCTATCATGACTGAATCCAGAGAAAGGCAATACGAGGGGATATCGAGACGTGCGTTCTGCCGGTCGGCGATTGCGGCTGCGGCGGGCCTGCACTTTACCGGGGCCTTCGCTACGGCGTCGCAGACGGCAGGCAAAGTCAAATTCTACAAGAACCTTGGCAACGGCCACATCGGCGTGAAGGCCAACCAGCAGCAGGCGCTGGAATACGCCGTGAAGTACGGGTTCGAGGGGATAACCCCAAACCCGGGCGAATTCGAGAACAGGTCCGCCGCCCAGATTGGCGAGTGGGTAGCGGCCATGAAGGAAAAAGGAGTTCGATACGGCTCCGGCGGTTTGCCTGTCGAGTTTCGCAGAGACGAAGAGAGATTCAAGAACGATATGGCCCAGTTGCCCAAGAAGGCGGCCGTCCTAAAGCAAATGGGCGTTAATCGCATGGCGACCTGGATTACGCCGGGGAGCAGGGAGCTGACCTATCTGCAGAACTTCGAGCTGCATAAAACACGCTTCCGCGAGGCGGCGAAGGTGCTCGGCGATTACGACATCCGGCTGGGCCTGGAATTCGTAGGGCCCAGAACCTCGCGCGCGAGAAACCGTTTTCCCTTCGCCTGCACGCAGATCGATATGATGGAGCTGGTCAACGCAATCGGCCTGCCGAACGTGGGGCTTCTGTTGGATAGCTGGCACTGGTACACCTCGCACGGGACGGTCGAAGAGATGCTCCAATTGACGAACAGGGACATCGTTCATGTGCACGTCAACGACGCTCCGTCGGGCGTGGCGGTCGATGAGCAGGTGGATAACCGCCGTGCCCTGCCGGTGACCACCGGAGTCATTGATATGAAGGGATTCGCCAACACGCTGGTGAAAATCGGCTACGACGGACCGGTGGAGTGCGAGCCGTTCGACCAGGAGCTGCGCAAGATGGATGCTGATGCCGCGCTGAAAAAGACAATCGAATCGCTTAACCGCATGTGGGCACTGATCGAGCTTTGAGAATCGCGAGTGCGGCGCTGCAGGCAAAGAATGCGCGATTAGAAGTTTCTTACGTATTCAAGGAATTTCTCGGCGGTTCTGTCCAGATTTTCGATGTCGCCTCCGCCTTCCAGCACTGCGCACATTTCATAGCCGATATATCCCTGATAGCCTATCTCTTTTAGGCTGTTGAAAAAGGTCTCGTAGTCGAGGAATCCATCTGCCATCGGCACGGCTCGAATGAGGCTTTCCTGCTGCGCAAAGTTTATCAGGTCGGCCTGATAGCGATATCTCGGCAGGCGTACATACTGGGCTGCGGTTGTGTGGACGATGAAAGGCTTCATTTTCAAGACCGAAGCCCGGATATCCTCCGGGCTCAGGCCCAGCAGCGCCGGAGTCCAGAGATCGAAAGCGGCCTTGACGTTCGGCAGATCGACCTCATTGAGCAGCCAGTACATAGTATCATGGTGAGATGCAATATCGTGATGATTCTGCACGGCGAGCGTCACGCCATACTCGGCCGCCCTGTGACCGGCGAGCTTCAACCCTTCGACCACCAGGGCGTACTGCTTGTCGAAAGGCACGCCGGGCCGTTCGTAGCCGGTAAATACCCGCACCATGCCGGTGCCCAAGTCTCGCGCCAATTCGGCCAACTGGCCGACATAACAAGCCTGAATTTCCACATTGGGAATATCGCCTTTCTCAATTCCCGCGGTAAAATCCGTATAGCCGGCCAGGCAGACCAGTTCGAGGCCGAGGCTCTCGATTTTGCCACGCAGCCTCTTGCGGGCGGCCGTATCGTAATCGAGGGCGGATACGTGGGGTCTCTTGGCCATCAGCATTACGCCTTCAAATCCGAGCTGCTTCGCCTTGTCAAGAAACTCATCGACATTCAATCGGGCCTGTCCCCGCCAAAAACCGGCATAGCTGACGGAATGCAGACACGTCCTGGCCTTGAAATTCTTCGGGTTACTCATAGCAACTCTTTCGCTAAAATGCCTGTGTGATAAGAACCTCTATAAAGATGGCTAAACCCAAGGCAAGCCCCAAATAAGGACTTGACTGTGCCGCAAACAGCCTTTACAGTAGTGGTCGCTCGGTATTATGTCAAGACGATTGTGGATTTTTGCCGGGTCATGTATATCCGCAAGTATCTATAACAAGGAGTGGCAATGGCTTCTATTATCGTGACCTCGGGAGAGCAAAAGGGCGAGTATCTGCCGCTCGGCAGGCGCACAAACGTAATCGGAAGAGCCGAGGCCCTTCCAATGCAGATCCTGGACGACATGGTTTCTCGTAAGCATCTGCGAATAAAGTACGATGAGAAGACAAACCAGCACTGTGCCGAAGATATGAACAGCAGGCACGGAGTGCTCATCAACAATCTGAAAATATCCGAGCCGACTGTTTTGAGAGAAGGCGATCAAATCTCTATCGGCCAGACGACACTTATGTTCACCGAAGAAGATTTCGATGATCGTGAAAGTGCTCTGGCGCATTACAAAAAGGTCGGCGAGCGGCAGCGTCCTACATTGATTGAGTGAGAAGCCGTGAAGCTCTTACCCGCCGGAGCCTGGTATTCGGCTGGCTTCCCAAACGCGGTTAGTCGCGTTTGGGGTCCCCATCAAACCTTCTCGCGGGTAATTTTAGCGCCGAGGGGGTTGAGCCTCTCTTCGATTCTTTCATACCCGCGGTCTATATGATAGACCCTGTCAATTACCGTTGTTCCTTCCGCCGCCAGGCCGGCCAGAACCAGTGCCGCCGATGCGCGCAGGTCCGAAGCCATCACCGGAGCGGCTATCAGTTGCCTGACGCCGGCCACGATAACCGTCGGGCCCTCCTTGCGCAGATTCGCCGCCATTCGATTCAGTTCCGCAACGTGCATAAACCTGTCTGGAAAGACTTTTTCGATGATGATGCTGTTTCCCTCGGCGAGCGACAGAAGAGCCATGAACTGAGCCTGCAAATCGGTTGGGAAACCAGGATGCGGCTGAGTCGTGATGTCGGTAGGTTTCAGCGGGCCTCGCCGGGCGACAACACAGCCGCCGTTTTCCGCCTCGACTGTCACGCCGATACTCCTGAGCCTGTCAACGACAGCCATCATATCGTCCAGCCGGCAGTTCTGAAGCCGCAACTCGCTTTCGGTAATGGCGGCGGCGACCATAAACGTCCCGGCCTCAATCCTGTCCGGAAGCACCGTGAACCGGACCGGCCGCAACTGGCTGACCCCTTCGATCATCAGTCGAGGCGAGCCGATGCCCGTTATCTTTGCACCCATCTCGTTCAGGCAGTTTGCCAGGTCCGCTATTTCCGGCTCGCACGCAGCCGACTCGATGACAGTCCGGCCCTTTGCCAGAGTCGCAGCCATCAGTACATTCGCCGTACCGAGCACGGTAGAGCCGAACGGCCCGCCCATGAAGATGTCCTTGCCTGTCAGTCCGTTCGGAGCTTCGGCGATGATGTAGCCGTTCTTGAGATGGATTCTTGCTCCAAGCTCTTGCAGACCCTTGAGGTGAAGGTTGACCGGCCGGTCGCCGATCGCGCAGCCGCCCGGCATGGAAACCTCGGCTCTGCCGCAGCGGGCAAGCAGCGGGCCGAGTATGCAGATGCTCGCACGCATCCTGCGAACGACCTCATACTCGCCGACCGGATTGTCAATTACCGTCGAATCTATACACAATGCGTCGTCCGGATCACGCGTGAGCTGACAGCCGAGCCGGCCGAGCAGCTCGGAACATACGGAAATGTCGGAAAGGCGCGGCACCCCTTTGAAATAAGATTTGCCGCCGGCCAGAATTGCGGCCGCCATTATCGGCAGAGAAGCGTTTTTTGAGCCGTTCACCCTGACACTGCCGGAAAGCCGGGCCGGTCCTTCGACGCGAAATACATCCATAGCTTCTTTTCCTTTGACAACTGGCGGTTGAAAACTGACAATTGCGCGATAGTAAATGCTGCGCACCGATTAGTCAATGAAATTCGTTGAGGCCACAATTACAATTTCAACCGAGAACATCATTTGTCTCATAGGTCTGACCCTGCTGGGCTGTTGGCTGCTCAGAACATCTCTCGGCAAAAAAGCTCTGGCCGATTCAGTGCCACGCCGAAACAACGTGCCCGGTTACATGCCCGTAGTCCTGCTCTTGATCTGGTTCGGGCCCGTTCAAATGGCAACATTGATAGCACAGGAACTGGCGGCAGACCCGCAGAGCTGGCAAAGTGTTCTCGTAGGCAAGATCGTTTTCTGTATCGCCGCAACAGCGACAGCCGTCTTCATAATTCTCCTGGCAAGAGCCCATTTCGCCAGACGGCTGAACGGTTTCGGCCTCGACATCAGAACTATTCTCAGGGATATTCCCGCCGCTATTGTGAACCTGTTGGCCGTCTGCCCGCTCATGTTCGCAGTGATAAGACTGACGATGTTCGTAGGTCAATTCTTCCAGGGCGGCGAATACCAGATGCAGCGGCATGAGGAACTCGAACTGATCGCTGCTCGTCCGGAGCTGCCGCTTCGGATCGTGATTTTTGTCGCCACCGCCGTATTGGTGCCGGTGCTCGAAGAGCTGATGTTTCGGGGATTCCTCCAGACAATGATACGCTCGTTTTTCAAAGCCGGAAACGGAGCCTGGCCTGCAATCGCAATTACATCGTGGTTGTTCGCTATGCTGCATGCTGATGCGAGCCACTGGCCGGCGCTGTTTGTGTTGGGTGCGTGTATGGGCTATTCTTATGAAAAGAGCGGCTCTTTATTCCGGCCTATTTTTATCCACGCGATCTTTAACGCAACAAGCGTGATGGCGGCCATGAATCTTTAGTCTTAATTTGACAAGTGTGATTATCACCAAGGTGGAGAGCATCATGCACGAAAAGATAGATAACTACCACTCGACAACTCCCTTAAGGCCATTAGGTATCCTGTGCGTTTCCGTGGTATTCCTCTTGTTCATCGCGGCCGCTGACGCGGAGCACAGAATCGAATCGCCGGATGGAAACATCGTTGTTACTTTCGATCTCAAAGATATTGGCGACCGGACGGGCTGTCTGACCTATACCGTAGGCTATAAGGGACAGCTCGTTGTTGCTGATTCACGTCTGGGCCTGGTTCTGGAGGGTGATGATTCACTGGAGGCCGGATTCGATATCGTGAACATCTCCCGGAGCAGTCATGACGAAACGTATTCGCCCGTTTATGCAGAGCGAGAGACGATTCGGGACAACTACAATCAGCTTGTCGTGGAGCTGAAAGAAAGCCAGCCCCCCCACCGACTGCTTCACCTGACGTTTCGCGCGTATGACGAGGGCGCTGCGTTTTGTTATACCATTCCGCAGCAAGATACATTGATACGCTTACGTCTCTCGGCGGAGAAAACGCAGTTCCGCTTCACCGCCGACCATACGGCATACGCCACGTATTCGGCTCAGGGCGAATACAGCAAAGTACCGCTCAGCGAAATCAAAGACAATTGCGAAAGGCCGCTTACAATCCAGATCAGTGACGGGCCTTTTGTAGCGGTGGCCGAGGCGAGGCTGGTAGATTATGCCCGAATGCGATTATCGCCTGATAAAGACCGGCCGCATACGCTTGTAAGCTCGTTGGACAGCGAGGTTGAGTCTGCGGTGCCACTGACGACACCGTGGCGCGTTGTGATGGTCGCCGGTACACCCGGCGAGTTACTCGAACGCAATTATCTTATCCTGAACCTGAATGAGCCGTGTGCCATCAGCGATACATCATGGATCAAGCCCGGCAAAGTTATCCGCGAAGTCACCTTGACTACCGCCGGCGGCAAGGCGTGCGTCGATTTTGCCGCCGAGCACAATTTGCAGTATGTCGAATTCGACGCCGGCTGGTACGGCCACGAGTACAGCGACGAATCCGACGCCGCCACTGTTTCCGTCGATCCGAAACGCTCGAAAGGTCCGCTCGACCTGTACCATGTCATCGACTACGCAAAGAAACGCGGCATCGGAATCATACTCTATGTCAACCGCAAGGCGCTGGAGCGGCAAATTGATGAGGTTCTGCCGCTTTATGAAAAATGGGGCGTCAAAGGCGTCAAATACGGCTTCGTTCAGGTTGGCTCACAGCGCTGGACGGCATGGCTTCACGAGGCCGTTCGCAAGGCGGCCGAACATCACCTCATGGTCGATATACACGACGAGTACCGCCCGACCGGATACAGCCGGACTTATCCGAATCTGATGACGCAGGAGGGCATCCGGGGCGACGAAACCAAACCTTCGAACAACCTGACTCTGACCATTCTGTTTACCCGGATGTTAGCCGGTGCGGCGGACAATACGATTTGCTACTACGACCGGCGGGTCGATGAGAATGCAAGCCACGCCTACCAACTGGCCAAGAGCGTTTGTTTCTACAGTCCCTGGCAATTTATCTACTGGTACGACCGGCCGGGCGGTTCTCCACGAAAGGCCGGCGGCGCGGGCGGCGGTAATAACGTCATCGGCGATGAGCCGGAGCTGGAGTTCTTCGATCACGTCCCCACGGTCTGGGACGATACAAGAGTCCTGCACGGCCAAATCGGGCAATACGCTGTCCTCGCCCGCCGTTCGGGAGAGAGCTGGTTCATCGGCTGCATGAACGCAGATGACACGC
Organism: Planctomycetota bacterium; assembly: GCA_043820045.1. GTDB lineage: Bacteria > Planctomycetota > Phycisphaerae > Sedimentisphaerales > Anaerobacaceae > JBDREF01. The sequence continues at coordinate 12,049 of JBDREF010000371.1, forward strand.
ACACGTTCGAGATTCCGTTAGGCTTTTTGGATAATGGCCGGCAGTATGTCGCTCATATCTACACCGACGACTCCGCCATACCCACGCGGACCCACGTGAAAATCAGCCGATACATCGTGGATTCGTCGTCGATCCTAAAAGCGGAACTACCCGCGCGCGGCGGCCAGGCAATAAGAATCGTCCCGGCCACGCCGAAGGATGCTAAAACGTATCCCAAATATCAATGACTGCCCAAAAGAACTGTAGCCATCTTCCCACTAAGCACGTAGTCCTTTTGATTAATCAAAAGGACTATGTGCCTTCTTGCTGGCCATGTCCTCAATACCGGCGAGCCGCTTTGTCATTCGCAGCCCTTCCTTTGTAATCCTGAGTAAAGCAAAGGACTTCAGCGCTTCACAGATTCTTCGGCTGCGGCCTATACCTGTCCTTGAGCGCTGCCAAGGAACGGCAGCGCTTCACGACGTTGCCTTGCCGACGCGGGGCTCGACCCAGATCGGACTTGACCAGGCATACTGGTTGTTGGCCTGAACAACGCGCAGATAATACCAGTTCAGACCTTCGCCGTCGTCGTTATCGGAGATCTTGTATGACGTGTGGTAATGGTCGGCGAAGACGAGCCTGTGGAGCATCGCCGACTCCTTTGGAAAATCGCCGGAGAACAGCATCTCGCCGCTTTCGGCCAACTGTCGGAACGTCTGACTCAGTGACACGTTCGCAGGCTCATTCAACGAAATCTTGACGCGGGTGTCGGGCCCACCGCGTACTTTCAGGACTACAGCCTTGGTGGAAATGTCCTCGAACTGCTGACGCAGAGCCGTGAACGACTGGATGCGGAGATGCTTCTCGGAGCGTTCGAGTATTTTGTCCCGCCGACTTTCATCGAGCGGTCCGGCCTGAAAGCACGGCCGAACGTTTTCAAGCACGCCGCCGTCCAGTTCTATATTGATGTCCCAATCGCAGATTCGCGTCATATCCAGCGCGGGCCACGGCCCCCATCCGTATTCGAACCGCAACAGGACGGGCTCGGCCCAACTCTTGTCGGTCGCGACACGGTCCATCGGAAAATCGCGGTGAATCACGCGGTTGTTCTTCAGAATCTCGACCCTGTCGATCTGGTCCTGAGCAGTGACGGTAACCGCCAGCGCTCGCTGCCGGGTATAGGGAAGCTCGCAGCCCATGAGTCGGCCGTTCAGTTGAAAATCCACGGCGATGCGGTCGCCGGTAAGGGCGTAGGTCCGCCGATTCCGGATGGCGTCGAAAATCGCCTCCCGCGTCAGCTCGGTCGCAAGTACCGCCGCCAGGCCTTCGCGGTAGGCGCCCGGAAAGCCGAGATGGTCGTCCGTGCTGGCGATCACACCGAGTCGATGGCCGTTCGCCAGGAAATGATGGAGCGTGTTTTGGGTCCAGCGCCCGCCTTCAGTGTGTCGAATGTATGGAGAGGATGCGCGGTCGTGCTCGGCGTTTCCCCACTCGGAAAACATTTCGATAACGGGCGAGACCTCAGGGTCCCGGCGCGCGAGATTGGCGCCGCGATGGCCGAGCCGATTAGCCGGATGATGAGGAATCAAAATCGCGCCCCGCTGCTTCGCGAACCGCTGGAATTCGCGCAGACTGTCGAACCGGACATACTCGGCGTCAAGGCCCGGGAAGATGATATGATAATCGCCGAGACTGGTGGAATGCCACTCGAATCCGGCTATGGGGACGTACTTGCCGGGCTCGTCGTATTTGCGGACCGCGTCGAGAACCTCGGGCCAGCGTCTTTTCGTGACCTCGAACCCGTCGAGCCATTTCTTCTCGATATTGTTCTCGTAGTGGCCGATGTCGTGCCAGTAGCCGTGCGGCGTGAAGGCGAAGAAATCGAGATGCTCGCGTGCAATCTCAAAGGCCCTGCCGAGCGAGCCTCGCGCGTAGCCGACCTCGCTGTGATTGTGCAGATCGCCGAAGTAGATGTTATAAGTGCCCGCTCGCGGCCGGTCAAACGAACTTGCCGCCGGACCTCGGGCCCGGGGCCGGGCTGGGGAGGCCAGCAGCAGCGACCCTGCCGCAGAAGCCCTTAGAAACTCGCGTCTTGTAATCGATGGCGCCATTTCAAACCTTTTGAAAAGCAAAAACTAATCGGTATTTGATCTTTCATCCGCCAACATCGAACTCAACTTTCTCCCCGACGTTGACTGACACCGTCTTATCAAACTGTATCTGGCCAAATCCGCTAAGAGTAAACCGCGACAACGACAGATTGCCATGCAGAACCGACAACGCAACGTGTATTCGTCCGCCCGACCGCCTGAGCGAGCAGTTGCCCCACGCATAGCCGTTCGACCAGAAAAACGTGCCGTCCCTGGCGGCAAAAGTCATCGTTTTCTCCACACCGGAGTAGTTGAACCCGGTCATCGCGAGCACCGCCGCCCAACTGGCCATAGCGCGCGCGTAGTGATGGCCGCACTCGGCCTCATCGAATGGGCTGCGCTTGCGCCCGTCGTATCTTTCGCGGATATTGCCGATGCACTTTAGCCCGTCGTCCGGCCGGCCCTCGTACAGCATACCTACGGCCGCAGCGTACTCGAAACCAGTCATCACCTCGGTAAAGTACGGGAAGGGATTCTTAGGCCGGTCCTTCGGATAGCTGGCCATCAGCAGCGCCGACTCATCACCCAAGGCAAAGCTCCGCATGCAGTTGAAGTGCCCGTACAGACCCTCCCTGAGATTGTACTTCATGATACTTTGCAGCGTTTTGCGGACATGGTCCGGCTCGATCAGGTAGCCCAGGCCGCAAACGTGAGCCATATACTGGCCCACAAGCTGGTCAACAAGGCAGCCTGAGCCCAGTTGGTAATCGGGCCTGGTCGGGTCTTTTGCCCCCATCCCAACAAGCAGACTCGGTGCTATTTGGGATTTGTCTTTAGGCGGACGCACCTGGTGTTCGTAGTACTCGCCGTTGAAGAGATTTTCATCTATCCACGCGCTGCCCTGCGCGAAGAGACGATGACAGGTTACAGCGAAATCGTCGTCGCCGAGATAGCGGGCCATCTCCTCCGCCGCACGAAGTGCACCCAAATACCACACTCCCATCTGCGGATTCGGCCCGTAGTACTCGACATCCATCGTATTGTGTTGACAGCCTTCCATCACACCGTCTCGGTCGGCGTCCCAGCCGCCTTCGATCCAGCAGAACTCCAGAGCCCTTTTGACGTGGGGCCAGAGCGCCTTGAGCATTTGGTCGTCGCCGGAAAGCTGCCAGTCGCGATACATCTTCATGATGCATCCCATCTGGCCGTCGGCTGCGGCCTTGCCGAAACCGTGCGCGCGCTCGAGCGGCAGGTTTACTCGAAAGCTCATCAGGCCCTTGTCATCCGTTGCGTGGGCGAACTCGACCTCGCGCATCGACTTTGCCAGGTCGCCAAAAAGAAACGCCGCGGCCTGCTCGTAGTTCCAGACGTGTGTGCATGAGCCGTGACAGCAGCCTCTTGTGTTGCTCGAACCTTCCCAGCCATAGAATCGCCCGTCGGCCGTGCGAAAGCAAGTCTGCGTCTTGAGTGTGCTGATATTGAACAGAGCGGCCTCTTTGACTACTTCAGGCAAGTCGCTTTGGCAGAACGTCCGGACGAAGCTGAGGGTCTTTTCCTCCAGCGCCGCAAGCTGAGATACGAATTTTTCCGCCACGTCCCAGGCGTCGTCATATTTGGTCGTGTAATAGTTGCCGATGCAGTCTTTTTCATTGCCTTTCGGCGTCCAGGTCTGGCGGTTGGGGAAGTGCCACGTAAGCAGGAACGTCACCTCCTTCGTCCCGTTCGGCGGCAAATCGAAGCCAACCGCAAGCGAGGCCATAGGCGTATCTTCTCCCGGCGCTTCGCGTTCCTGCAGCCGTCCGTCGTCACTGAAATCATCCCAGAAATCGAGCAGCGAGCCGCCCCAGCCCTGTTGAATCCATGCCGTACGGTAGCTGACGCCTGTCTCGGCGGTAGTCGCAATCGCTATAGTGCCCCACTGCTCCGCCCTTTCAGCCACTCCCTCGGAATTCATAAATACTCCTCTGACGCTGCGGCCTTTGCGGAATTGGTTTCGGTTGGCCTTGCCGCCTACCGCCACGAGATCGCCCTTCCAATCCTTTGTGTTGCCCGAACCGTCAACACCTATGAAGTTGGGCACGCTCCCGCAAATCGACGCCGTCACGGATTTGCCTGTTTTGTTTCGAAGCACGTAGCGCAAGACAGCAACCGGTATGCCGCTGGCCTCGGCGTCACCTGGGACAAGAGGATTGAAAGCCTCGATGCGTACGTCGACCGGAACATCGGCATCCGAGAGCATGACCTGTCCAAAAGGGTAGGCCGCGGCAAACGAACACCGGCGGAATCGCGGCAGGCCGTGGTTGGGCACCGTGCTGCCGTGGCTCTCTTCGTAGCCCGGCAACTCAATCGGCCCCTCGATTGCCCTGGTTACCGTCCGCCCGTCATCTGTCCTGACGAAGATTGCAAAGAACGGCCCGGAAGAACGCTCTTGTATCGGCACGAAGCCCTTAGCCGCACGGTTCATGATTTCCCAGTCGCGCAGGTCGCCTCTGCCGCCCAACGAGACGGTCCCCGTACCAATCCCGCCCAGAGGCAAAGCAATACGAGCGAGATGGTCCTGGTCGTATCGCTTTAGAACGGGCCAGTCGTTGGTTGCTGCATCGCCATGGATCTTCTCTATCGTCGCCGTCACTTGCGCCAAAGCCGGAACGTAGAGAAGTGCGTTGCACCCCACAATCATTAACATTACCAATAATAGTCTCATAACATTCTCCTGTAAATGCAATAATTGAAGTCATATCTCCTTTTTCCGTCAAGAATTAAAATGTTTTCATCTTCTTGATTCTCCTATTCATATATCAACTTTTTCGGTCGAAATATACAAAGGTAGCGAATAAATGGGAGGTATGAGCCATGAAAACCGTATATTCATGTGTATTGGTAATGGTTATTCCACTTATTGGCGGCTGTACTGCCAGTGATACGATTGACGACGGGCCGACAATGGGATGGTGGTACGATACAAGAATACAACCCGGACCGCCAGGTTGCCCTCCTACCACCATTATCCGCTATTACGTCCCAGATAGCATGCACCCAACGCTACTCGCCGTAAAACGAACACTCCAAGAAATAGACGTGAAAATGAAGGACGTCAACAAGGCCCTGGATGTGGCCGGCAAGAGGGCTCCTGCTTCTGACGACCTCGGCATAAGACAATCGCTCGAGGAAATAGAATCGAGAATGACGGAGGTAAGGGCAAGTCTGGATACTGTCAGCAGGATGGAACACAAGCTCGAAGAAATAGACACGAAAATAGGCGAGACAAGAACCGCCGTGGACATTGCCAGCAGGAAAGTGCCAATGCCCGGGGACATTGTGCAGATCATGACCTACCTGCGGCCAAAGTTGGATGTGGAAATGGACCCAAATGTTTTATGCTCTGACAATAAAATAAGGCTGACCTTCAACATAACAAATCGCGGCGAACATTCCGTATCCATAGGAGATCTTCAACTCACCCTTTCAACAGAGTGCATATGGCGCAAAGATGCCATAGCAGAGGAATTATCACCTGACGTGGATTACGGGCTGCAATGGGAATCCGGCGGTTTTTATGCTGCACCCGGTCAGACCATAAAGCGTGTCGCGGATATAGAAATTCAGGAAGCTGAGCTTGAAGAGCAGCCGCTCCACTATAGTGTATGTGTCAATGCAGAGACTGAGCCGGAGATAGTCGAGGTCTTGTCAGGTCTTCTGCTTGATTCCCTGGAGACGGATAAACTGTACCGCATATCGCGGGCCTCCTTTAGGTTTGGCGGGGAAATCAGCCCCTCTGTGTTTCGTCAGCCAGAATAGGTCTGCAGGGGAACAGACGTTACAAAGCAAAAGTGGCAAGGAATCGCCGCGGTGTCCAGCCAGAGTTGAGGAAACCATCCCCGCCCCGGGCGCTTTGTTGCTCGGCACTATCGGAGCAGGTCTTGTCAGATGGTTACGCAGACGAAGAACAATGTAAAGATGATGATCACCGCTGCTCAGTTTCCCACCACTCAGGGACTTTTCGCTGAAATCGTTGACAAAATCGCCCACGATATTTGATATGAACGGTCTGCGGACAATCCAGGCAAGAGGCATAAGGGCTTTCATCGAAACACTTGCGCATTGGCTGCCGGTTTTTCTTTCTCTTCCAGTTGTTCCTTGCCCACAAAGGCCGCAAGTTAGACAGGGACCAGCAGCGCTTAAAATCCTTATCGTCATATTCGCTAAAATCAAAAGCGCCGACAGGCCGTACATGGTCGATGTGCCATTGGCCGTAATTGCTCCAAGACATACGGGGCTGAAATTGGCTGTGCAAATGCTCCCTGAGTTCGGCCAGCGTATAACCGACATGCGATTCCCACAGCCCAGGCTTGCCCGTCCTGAAACTCTTACGTATCCCCGCGCTGATGTTTTGGCTAAGCCTGTTTTTGGGCTTTCGGTTGTGCCGTTTTTGATTCTCTTTCTTGGCCAAAGTTCTCAGGCAGGCTGCACAAAGCGCAGCGGGCTGTGAGGGCGTGTGTTCAGTAGGTGTGGGCAAACGAATATTGAACTTGGCGCAATACATAATAGACAACGTGGGGCTGCAAAATTTGTCTGGGTCTTTGCGCTCTTTGCAGCGAACACATGGCTGCTTTTGGCCATCTGGAGTTTGATCAATCATTCAGGACAGTAGTCCTTCTGAACAGGCCTTGTCTTATCCTTTGCCTCTAAATTGGGTGAGGTTTTTCATCTGGTTAAGGATCCGTGGGTGGTAGCATATCCTCCAGTAACTTTTTGACGTTGAAAAGGTGTTGTTCGACTGTTCGGACATCGCCTTTTATCTTTGTATTCTCGCGTTCGGCTTCGCTAAGCTCCATTCGGCATTTGTGGATAGCTTCTTGGATTTCGGTTGATAGCATAGTTTAATCCTTTCTCGTGCGGGTTGTTGGTTGTTTGAATCCTATTGAACATATCGGCTGGCCGAACTGACTTCTTGAGTCGAATTGTCCTGTTTTAGGGGCTTATCGGGGATCAGTACCGACACCCGGAAAATGGGTCTTGCCGCTATGGCCGGTTCCACTGCTCGATCATCTTTTGGATCTTTTCCGGATTCCAACTGTTGGATTTGGGATAGTCCTGATTTGCTTCGAGCTGCTCGACGGAGGGCGTCTTGGACGGCACGCCTTCGGGCGGGACCTGGGCTCCTGCGGTCCAAACCAGCGAGTTGAGCACGAGCTTGCGAAAATCGTCGTGGGCCCAGTTGTAGTGCCAGTGGCCACCGGTGAAGCCGAAGCCCCGGCCGCCGCCGGGCCTCTCATACGCCCACGCCACGTGCTCGGGCATACCCATTCGGGCGCGTACGTACGGGTTGGCGCCGTGGGCGTCGTTTCCTTCTCTGCGGGTGTTATCCGGCGGGATCGTCGTGAGGATGGGAGTAACATTTTTCATGTCCTCGACGAATCGCATGTGGTAGTACCATTCGTCGTCTATTGCGAACGGCCTGACGCCGCGCGTGATCGGGTGACTGGGCAGCTCTTTGAACTCGGCTTTGAAGTGCGGATTGACCGACCAGAACGTCTCGAAGTATCCGCCGGTCCAGTCGAGCATGTAATCGCCCGGCTTACCCTTGGGGACTTCGACCGCGTAGTGAAGCATTGCAATACCGACGCCCTTTTTCGCCAGTGTGTCCATTTCTTCGAGATGATTCATGACGACGTGTCCGCCGCCGCCGTCGCAGAAGACCGCGACCGCATCGGCGTTGTCAAGCGCTGTCGGGTCTTTGGGCCAGCCGTTAAGGTATGCCGTCGCGTAAACGCCGGGGACGTTCTCATTAAGCTGTTTTGCGAGCAGCAGACAGCCGGCGTTGTGCTCGTGGCCGCCATAGCCGTGGCTGGGCGGACCGGCGACAAGGACTATCTTCTTTCGGTCGGTCAGATTCAGGCGTTTAAGCTGGATATCTTTGAACTGGACGGTCATCGGCGGGCCCGCGTGCAGTTGCAGGGCCAGGATACCGGACAGCTCGCGGTTTTTCTCTTCGTTGTCGAGAACTTCCGCCGTGGTCTGCCCGTTAACCTTCAGAATTATATTGCCGCCTCGGGCGATGATATGGTAATCGTTCCAATCGCCCTGTTTGATATTGCCCATCAGGGCCTGGGCGTCTCCGAGCGGCGTGTGTGTCATCTTTCCATCGGAGCCGATTACGGTTTTCTGCCCGCGCTCGGCGAGCATTCCACGGCCGCGTTCATCGTACAGTGCCCCGGCGTATCTGCCGGCCAGGTCGATGTCCGCCTGGTAGCCGACGGCGTGGCCGTCCTGCTCGACCCGGCTGCGAATCTGG
>JBDREF010000372.1:0-12002 GCA_043820045.1 Planctomycetota bacterium
AAATACCGATGCCGGTATCCTCGACATCGAAAACGACAAAAGGTTCGCCGCTGTCTTCGACAATGCGCACACGCAAATGCACATATCCGCGTTCGGTAAACTTGATGGCATTGCCCACGAGGTTGACCAGACACTGGCGAACGCGCGAGCAGTCCGTGCGTATGTGCGCAGGAAGTCCGCCGTCGGCCTCGACTTTGAATTCGAGATATTTCTCCCTGGCCTTGACACTCATCATCGCTTCAACGGAATCGAGAAGTTCACCAAGCAAGCAGTCGGCAAACTCAACACTGAATCGCCCCGCCTCGATCTTCGAGAGGTCCAGAATGTCGTTTATCAATTCCAGCAGGTTGCGTCCGCTTTCGCGGATAATGCGGACATATCCTCGCTGTTCGTCCGTTAAGTTTTCCTCGGCCAACAAGTCGCAGAAACCCATAACGGCATTCATTGGAGTCCGGATTTCGTGGCTCATGTTAGCCAGAAACTGGCTCTTAGCCATATTAGCCATCTCCGCTGCGGCAGTCATATGATTAGCCCTTGCAGTGGCTTCCACAAGCTCACTATTGAGCTGCTCTGCCTCTTCCTTTGCTCGCAGCAGCTCCACCTCGGCCCTTTTACGGCCGGTGATATTGTCGATGGCAGCTACCGCGAATCTCTCACCGTTCAACTCAACGCGTTCAATGCTGACTTCAAGCCACAGATCAACATGTTCTCCATCAACCAATAGCGCCGCTCGGACCTCTGCTCCATGTACAGCCTCCCCGGAAGACAGTACGGCACCGATAGTGTTGCGAACAGGGCACTGCGGACAAAACTCGCTGTGCCCACATCCACCCGCGTCATTATAGGAGTTAATGCAACCCAATCCATTGCCGGCCGCAGCGCCGATTATTTCCCCAGCATCCTTGCGGACGAGCTTCGGTACAACACCGTTGATCTGCTTGATAATGTTATTCTCGTCGATTAACAACATGCCTACAGGCACCGCTTCGAATATTGCGTTGAGGTTTCCCTTTTCACGCTTGAGTTGCTCTTCGGATTGCTCCGCCCTCATTCTGGCCTGTTCGGAGCAGGCCATCATATCGAACGCCGCCTGTTGAGCCCGGCGCAGGTTCCCTTCGATCACGAGGCGTTTGCGCAGGCTTCGGCAGAGCAGGGTTACAATCAGGCCCAACAGAAACACCGCCGGCGCAATGCTGTACCTGCTCACAATACCCGGAAAGCCATTGGCAGCAAGATGGGCTTGCTCGTCGTGCATGAACACCAGACACCACCTCTGTCCGTCGCGGACGCTCGGCTCGGCGAAAGTCAGACGATGTTCTCCGACTTCGGCCAGTTCGATGTTCCCGCCTGAGAACGCATCGATACCGTTGGTCCTCAGTTGCGCTTCAAGCAGGGTTCCGGTTCGTTCATCCATGTCCTCGCATGTGAAGATATCGCCGCGTTCATTGAGCAGGACCACCATTTCGTGACACTCTGGAGTCTCAAGGACTCTGGAGATATTTTCTTCGGGAATCATTCCCGCCACTATGCCGGCAAGTTCCCCTCCGGAACGAATAGGAACCGAATACACCATGCCGGTCTTGCCCACGCAGAGCCTTCCAGGGGAGCTGATCTGCATTTCCAGTGCAGGGTTCCGGGCAAACCGGCGGATATGCTCGACCTGAGTCTCGTACTCATACTTCTCACTGGCCAGGTCGTGCACTGCCTCTTCAGCATGTTCCTCGTCTCCATGCTCGAATGTCATGAAGGGACGGTGCGTCCCGTCAAAATCGCGATTTATGACGTATATCTCCGAGAGAAGGTGCTGTTCATAAGAGTCCTCATATATGGCTTCGATATAATCGTGGGAGTCCCTGGTCATGCACTGGACTTTGTCGTCAAGACTTACGAATCGCAGGATGGTGCCCACGTTAAGCAGGTACTCTTCGATTTGCTCTTTGGCTCTGACCGTCTTACCTTGAGCGTTTTCCCGCACTTGCTGCAGCGCGGCGTTGTGCTCTCGATGACAGGCCGAGACGATAGCCGCCGTCACCACAGCCGCAATCACAATGCTGCTCCACTGGATCCATCTGAGCGGTTTGTCTGTATCAATTCGTATCATCATTTAGCTTTTCTTCCCTCACCGACTCTGCCGGGCGGTTCAACGCCCTCTTCGGCTCCGGAACACGTTGTTTCGCTCACAACCACCGGTCGTCTGACGAAGGAGACGTTTGTCGGAGCAGCAGATTTCAGGGCACCTGAAGCCGCATATAGGTCAGACCAACCTGTTCCCACACCATGTCCTTAGCCACAGGACAGGTTGATTCCACTCACTATTTCAGCCCCATAATAAGGATCTCTTGTCCGTAACCTATTCGACAGATTCGACCCACTGATTAACTTCGGAAACTACGTGATTTGGAGCACGAGCCTGCCGCGCAGAACGCAAACGTTGAGTGATTATAGGACGCACGCAGTGTTACTGATGTCCGCCGAGGGCAACGATGGACGACTCGTCCATCGTTTCTTCCTCCGCCTCAATCGCAGAATCGCGGGAGAACAAAGAAGTGCATAAGGCTTGTGCTCTTGTGCTCCTATGCTCTTGCGTGGCGATGCTTCTACTCTATGCCCATGGCAATCGCCCGCCTGACCAGTTCGGCGCTGTTGTGTGCCTTGAGCTTTCGCATCAGCCTGTTGCGATGGTATTCTATCGTGCGCTGGCTGCGGCAAAGTGTTCGGGCCATCTGCTTATTGGTCAGCCCGGCAACAATAGACTTCATAATCTGCATTTCACGGCGAGTCAGCGACTCGCAAATCACAGTATCGTTGACAAGGGCCCCCTCCAGGAGCCCATCCTCTTTTAGTCCTAGGGACTCCTTGCGGAGTTGCGCACCCGTAAAAGGACCGCTGGCGGCGGGCGGATCCCGGCGCGCCGGGATTGCAGGCTGTTTGGCCATTACCATACCTAATCTTTTTCTCCTATTTACCGCCGAGCCCGCAGACAAATGATTATTGATGAATGATTATTGATTATTTAGAGGCAATTCATCAATAATCATTAATAGATAATCGAGACCGGACCGAGAACATCAGGGCACAACAATCATAATTATCGAAGTTGAGAATTGCAACTTAAGCTATTTTCATACAAAAACTTCGAAAACTCAGGCAAATACGCGTGATTTACCGTCCCGGCGCGCCGGGATTAAATCAATAATTGCCCGCTTTTAGCTAAAGTGCCCACGGAAATCTATCGAAAGAAAGACATGGACATGGTCAGTGCGCCGGTCCGCTGAGCTTATGAATGATTATTGATGATTGATTATTGATTATTTAGAGGCAATTCATCAATAATCAATCATCAATAATCAATAATAGATAATCGGGCCGGGCAAATGGGAACATCCCAAACAGACATCGAAACACAAGTAATAGAACTGGCGACAGACTCGTTCAATACCTTCTGTGAGGACATCTCCGGTATGTTCGGCGTCAATATGCGGTGCGAACAGAAGGAAGTCGTCACTGAAAATGTCTCCGGGCTCAAGAAACGCTTCAGCAGGCTGGTAGCCGTCAACGTTGTGGAGTCCAAGGGCGCCCTGGACGGAACCTTCCATGTACTATTCGACCAGGAGGGATTGTTCACTATCGGCGGCGTGATAGTCATGCTGCCCGAAGTGAGGATCATGGAGAACAGAAAATCCGCCTCCGGCGAGCTTGCCGCGAGCATGGTCGACGCCGTGGGAGAAGCAGGCAATTTGCTGGTCGGGACCTGGGACAGAGTCTTCCGCGACGGATTGAAGCGGCACGGGCATTTTCTGCAAAGGCTGCCGGCTTTCATCGGCAAACCATGGGACAACTCCGAGGAAAAGATAGGGTTGGCCGGCGACGAAGAGTTTACACTTATCTTGTATGAAATGACAGTTGCCTCCTACCCTGCCTTCGCGTGCGGCGTTGTTTTCCCGAAGCAGATGCTGGGCGGCGAATCCGGTTCCGCCTCAGACGAGGCGCCGGCGGACGAGAAGGAACCGGAAGCAAAGGCCGAAAAGGAGACCAAAGAATCAAAACCTTCGGCCAAGAAGGCTGGTTCCGGAAAATCCGGCAAGGCAAAAGAGGGCGGCAAAGAAGCCCAAGCACAAGAGCCTGATGTGGACGAGGCTCCCGTAGAGGAAACCGACGCAGAAGAAAGTTCAGAGCAAGCTCAGGCAAAAGTCAAGAAAGAGGCGAAAGCCCCGAAAGCAGCCGCCAAGAAAGGCTCCGGAAAATCCGGCAGGGCTAAGAAGAGTGCCGAGGAAGAAGCCGAACCGCCGCAACCCGATGCAGAAGAGGCATCTGAAAAGGACACTGACGCCGAAGAGACCCTGGAGGATGCTGAGGCCCAGGAGGAAGCTGAGCCTGTGGAGGTAGCCGAGGAGGCCGCGGATTCAGAGGAAGCTCAAGCCGTTGAAGAAAGCGACAGCGAGGAATCTCAGGCACAGGAAGCCGCCGCATCGGCTGAGCAGGACAGTGAGGAACCTCAGGCAGACACGCCTGATGAAGCAGCCGAAGAAAAACCGGCACCTGCCGAGAAGGGCAAAAAAACGGCAAAAGGCAATATCTCAGAAGCCATCCGAAAAATGGCCCAGTCGCCGGCGATTCTTCCGGGCGAGTCGGTCCAGCCGACATCATACGCCGTCGGCGAACTCTTCTCGTTGTGCGCCGCAGACATCATGCAGGACGATGTCACATGGGCGGAACCGGAGGACAGCGTCCAGCAGGCGCTGTCCAAAATGCAGCAGAACGACACCGGCTACATCATGATAGGCAGGAATGGAGTCCTGGAAGGCATTGCATCGAGGTCTGACGTAACAGGAGCGATTAGCCCTTATTTGCGGTCCGTGTTCGCCAAGTGGCGCCGGCCTCTGGACGACGCGACGCTGAAGATCAAAGTCAAATGGATCATGAGCAGACCCGTTCGCACCGTCACGCCGGAAACATCGCTGGCCGCGGTAATGGAGAATATGTGCCGGTTCGGCGGACGTGCCATCCCCGTGGTGGACGAAGAAGGGCAGGTCAGGGGTCTGGTAACAGTATTTGATATCCTACAGATGCTGCTGCACACAGGCGCGGGCGTTTCCACCGTAGGCAAAACTCCACAGGAACCTCCGTTGGCATAACTTGTAGTGGGCAGTCTTCCTTCTTATCCTCTCCAGGGACGTTGTCTCGTCAATTGTCTGGACAATGTGTCTTTGGCGATAATCACGTCCTCTCTGACCTGAAAGTCGAACATGCCGGCGCAGATGAAATCGGCCCCGCCTTCGTAGGCGTACTTAAAGGCCTCCCCCGGCTGGATAGCCCCTGCGGCCATGACTTTGTAAGCTATCCAGGGCTTGTCCACCTTCTTCATAAACTCGATAGTCTCTTCCGGGGTCTTGGACCAGATATTGTCGTGCTCCGGCTGCCTGTCGGCGGACCAGTACTTGTGGCTGTGGAGGGTTTTCATATAGAAATCGACGCCTACTCCCGCCTCTTCGCACGCCATCGGGACTTTTACACTGTGACCACCCATGCCGGCGATTGCTCCCTGCTGCTTGATGAATTCGACCGCCTTTGCCAGCAGGTCTGTACGGCCGTTTTCGACAAACGTATCGGCAACGCCACCGTGCACGTAAACTCCGATGGCCCCGTTATCGATCGCCTCTTTTGCCTCGCTTGTCGGGTCGGTCGATGTCATTTTGACCTGAGCGATCCACTGCATCTTGCCGCCCCTGTCGTTCCAGTACTTGTTGATAATCCTTATGCAGGGCTCGTCGAGTCGAAGTATGGCGGTATTGATTCCCAACTCTTCGCATATCTCGAAGGTCTCCATCACTTTATCGTCGGTGAAGTATTTCCTCAGCAGCGAAGATACGTAGATGAGGTCCCTGCTGTGAGCGAATCCGCTTATGAGATTGCCGCCGCAGAACAGTCTGCTGATCTTGACGTTGCTGATTTTGCCCATCGGCAGACCTTTTGCAGAGTCTCCCGGCATCGTTGCAGCCGGCTTTCTTGCTGTCGCCCCCAATAGAGCCTTCTCTTCGAAACTCAGGCCCAATGCGGCAGCAGGAGGTACAAACAAAGATTTTTTCAGGAAACTGCGGCGATTTAGATTCTGCGACATAATTCAACCTTTCATCAATCTATCCAATCAAACGAACACTATTATTAAGAATATTTCTTCCTTAGCTTTTCGGTATCTTGCAGCAACCCGGGGAGTCCTTCACGAGGCCACATTTAGAGCATCTGGGCAGGCCGGGCTTGCAGCACAACTCGCTGCCCTTGATTTGGCCACATGCGGTGCAAAACGCCGCAGTCTCGGCGCCCTCGGGAATGTTGCAGCAACCGGGGGAGTCCTCGACAAGACCGCATATGACACACGTGGGCTGGTCCGGTTTGCAGCATAACGGCCCGTCTTTTATTTGGCCGCACTTGGTACAAAGTTCGATGCTCCCGGCTTGCGCCTTCTTCTTGCAGCCGCCGCACATAAGTGCCGCGACAAGAATCGCAGTTGTCATGATCAAAAAGAATCTTCTACTCGCCCTCATGGGTAAACCTCCCGCTAAAACACACGATTAGAATCTGATCCTAAATGTAAGAAACATTTTACAGCTTTCAGTGGCCGCCACCCGCCATCATCTCGACGGCATGCGGCAACACGTCCAGAATTATTTCCAACGACTCGGTCACACCTCTCGGGCTTCCCGGCAGATTGATTACGAGCGTCTTGCCGCAGATTCCCGCCGTGCCTCGCGAAAGAATGGCATTTCTGGTCTTCTGGAGACCTTCGGCCCTCATCATCTCGCCCAATCCGGGCACCATTCTTTGGCAAACGGACGCCGTGGCCTCCGGCGTGAGGTCACGAGGCCCGAGCCCCGTGCCACCGGTAGTCAACACCACGTCAACATCTTTGTCCGAGAAATGTCTCAACGCATCGGCTATTGCATCGAGATTGTCCGCGACGATTCTCCTCTCGCATATCTCGAACTTGTCTTCGGCCAGCATCTCTGCAATGGTCCGGCCGCTTATGTCTTCACGTTTTCCCTGCGAGCAACTGTCGCTGACCGTCAATATAGCCACCCTAATCATCGAGAACCTCTACAACATCGCCGACACTGATCCGGCCGGCTACGGTTACCTTCGCAAATATGCCCTCCCGCGGCATGATGCAATCGCCCACCTGCTGGAATATCTCACAGCGGTCGTGGCACTCCTTGCCGAACTGCGTGATTTCAAGCTCGACGCCTCCACCGAGCCTGAGCCTGCTGCCGATTGAAAGCTTGGAAAGGTCGAGACCTTCGGTCGTGATATTCTCGGCGAAATTGCCCGGTGCGACCTTAGCGCCCTTGGCGACCATCTTCTCTATGGACTCAACGGCCAGCAGACTAACCTGTCTGTGCCACTGCCCCGCGTGAGCATCTCCGACGAGGCCGAAGTCGGCCTTCAGCTCGGCTTCGGACACATTGGTCTTCTGCGTGCCCTTTTCCGTCGAAACCGATATCGCTCTAATTGTGCCTTTTATAGTCGCCACTCTTTCCGCCCGTTTTCTCAATCAGCTCCACCGCGGCGATGGTCATCGCCTTGCCGGTGTACTTGAGCATATCATAAATGGTAAGACACGCTGCGGCGACGCCTGTAAGGGCCTCCATCTCCACGCCCGTCTTGCCCGAGGACCTGACGGTCACCGTCACTGTAATCGACCTGTCCGCGTCATTGAGGACAAAATCAACATCGACGGCCTCAATCAGAATCGTGTGACACAGCGGGATTATCGCCGGCGTCGATTTTACCGCCTGCACGGCGGCTATTCTCGCCGTAGCAAGCACATCGCCCTTGATGCACGTACCCTGCTCAACGACGCCAAATGCCTCTTCGCCGAGTACGATACGCCCGCGCGCCTTTGCAGTCCTTACCGTAATATCCTTGCCGCCTATATCAATCATATTCACGCAAAAGTCTCTTTCTTGACGATCGTTGACATCTTCTTCAGTCTTTCGACTCCACAGCGGCAACCTTCAAATCCGTCCTGTCTGTGGGCGGCACTGACGGCGACCAAAGAAATAATATCTCCCACGTTCAATTTACCGATGCGCCTTGCTATCAGTACGTCCTCCACTTTCCATTTGTCGCGAATGTCCCGACTTATCTCGCGCAACTCTCCAGCAACGTCGCCATCTGCGCAATATTCTATCGAGCTTGTAGTCTTGCCCTGCGTCTTCGGCCTTACCGCGGCAAAGTGAAGGACTATCGACCCGGAGCATTCTTTTGCAATCAACTCATAAACTTTGCTCGGATCTATGGGCTCGTTCGATACTATTTCCATCAAAAACACCTTCCGGGTTTATCTTCAGCCTCCGATACTTTTCATCGAGAACTCAGGCGCCGGAGAGTTCAATTTTGTATAGTCGCCTTTTTCGTGGAGTATCTTTTTCAGAAAATCCAACACCGCCTCGTCGCGGGCGCCGCTTCTTATGAGCTCCTTGACGTCGTAGTAACGGTCCGAATAGAGACACGGGCTGATTTTCCCATCGCTGGTCAAGCGAAGCCGGTTGCAGTCCTGGCAGAACATCGAAGAACGGCCGCTTATAAAGCCTATGATCCCGGCCGAATTTCCGAGCCTGAAATACAACGCAGGTCCGTCAATATCCCTGACCAGCGCCGGCGAGAGCGGACCGAACCGCTTTTCTATTACCCTGCGAACCTCGCTGTTGGGCACATAAGTGCTCGCAGGCCTGGTGTACTTACTGGTCGGGCAGTACTCAATGAACCTGACCTCCAGGGGCAAATCAGCGCTCATCTGCGCCAACGCCGGAATCTGAGGCTCATTCACACCCGCCAGAATAACCGCATTTAACCTCACTGGCGTCAGACCGACTTCTATCGCCTTGTAAACGCCTTTGGTCACTTCCGGCAGCAAATCATGGCCGGTGATGCGTTTGTAGCTCTCCCGTTCCGACGAATCCATGCTTACATTGACCCGGTGCAGGCCAGCCTCTTTGAGCTTCGCAGCCGCCGGTTCGAGAAGGACGCCGTTAGTAGTAAGTGCCAGCTCTTCGATGCCGGCGATGCCGGCCAGCGACCGGACAAGCTCGACAATATTCTTTCTGACGAGCGGCTCGCCCCCGGTAAGCCGGACCTTCCTGATCCCGCAGCCGACGAAAAGTCTGACAATGCGATGTGTCTCCTCGAACGTCAATATCTCTTTGTGCTCGATGAAATCGCAGTCACCCAAAGGATTGCAATAGACACATTTCAAATTGCATCTGTCGGTAACGGAGATTCTCAAATAATTAACGCTCATCGCAAGAACCCATATTGCACGTCGTACTCTGACTCTGTCATCTCGAGCGAAACGTAGCGTAGTCGAGAGATCTGGCTGGCGAAAAGAACCGGCTGTTCGAACCCGGATTCCTCTCCCGGCGCGCCGGGACTGCGCTCGGTCGGAATAACAAAGAAGAATCGCATGCTAAATCAATCTCACCTGAACAGTCGTTCCCTTCTCAATTTTGGCCACGCCGACATCGACGCTGATAAAGCCGTCGGCACAATTCAGCGAGTTGATGTGCGCCGAGCCGTGGTATTCGATCAGCTTCACCGTCCCCGCCCCGGTTATGACCACCGGAAACCATACTTTTCTTTCCGTATTCTTTCTTTTCACCGATTCATCCAGGGGCATCCGGACATCGTGATACTTATAATCATGGCCCATCAGTTTGTACAGAAAAGGTTTAATCAGAATTTCGAACTGCACAAACGTGGACATCGGATTGCCGGGCAGGCCAAAGCAATAGACCTTTTCAGATACACCAAAAACCGAAGGTTTCCCCGGTTTTACCGCAATGCCTTCGAACAGCAGGTCAATATTGTTTTGCCTGAGCACACCCGGAACAAGGTCGAAGTCGCCGACTGAAACGCCGCCGGAAACAATAACCACGTCATTATCCGCAATTGCCTCCTTGAGCATGTTGTCAATGCCATCTTCCGTATCCTCAGCGATGCCGTAGTCCGTCGCATTTGCCCCAACACTGCGGGCCTGGGCGGCGAGCTGCACACTGTTACTGTTTCTTATCTGAGAGGACTCCGGCTTTGATGCCGGACCGACCAGTTCACTACCGGTCGCAACGATCCCGACTTTCGGGATTCGCGAGACCATCGGTTTGGTACAACCCACCGACGCGAGAACCGCGATATGCTGCGGCCTCAACAGGGTGCCTTTGCACAGGACAACGTCACCGGCCTTGATGTCCTCCCCCTTCAGGCAGATATTGTCGGCGGTTTCTCTACCAACAAAACGCATCCCGGCGCGCCGGGACCGGAGTATTTCGATAAACTCTTTCATCACCACGCAGTCCGCACCTTCCGGCACCACGCCGCCGGTCATTATCTTCGCACATTGATTAGGCCCGACCGATTTCGTCGGCGCATAACCGGCAGCTATGGTTTCGACGATCGTAAGCTCGTCGGCCAGATCCGCCCTTCGGCAGGCATAGCCGTCCATTGCGGATTTGTTGAACGGCGGCATATCCAGATCCGACTTGACGTCCTCGGCCAGCACTCGATTGGCCGCATCGGTTATATCGACTCGCTCGGTTCCGACGGGACGAGCAGAACTCAAAACAATATCAAGAGCTTTTTCAAACGATATCACGTTGCCTTTTCCAACAGTCTCTTCACCATATTAGAACTTCGTAATGTGATTTTTCTCCGGCCTCGGACAGATCAGATTAATTGACTTTTTCATTCAGGAGATTTGACCATATTGACAGCAGCTTAGCAAGCAAAATCCCCTACCCGCCGTCAACCTCCCATGAGAGAACCAACATAGAATGCGGAGCTACTACCACTCTTCCGCCGGTTGCGAACTCTCTCAAAACGTTTGTTTCCACCGTCACTTGCGGCCGGCCTGCTTCAAATTCGTTATTTGCAGTAATGCTGTCGGCACTAAGTGCCCAGGACGCAGCCTTACCGCCCGCCGCTTTGTCCGCGAACTTCACGACCACAGATTGGGGCTTCGACACGTCCAGGCTGATAAGAATCAACCCGCGCTTGCGGCCCTGCACGAAGCCGTAGCTCCAGATGACCGGAATATTCGAAATCGTCTCAACCTCTGTCTTCGAAGCGAAATATCCCTTCGCCTCAAACGTCGGCTCATTGTCCGAATGAATAGTCCGCACCAGATCTCCTCCGATGACTTTGTTGGCTAACATACATGCCAGAAACGTGGGGCGATATCGTTCGTTTCCCTTCTTCATATTCAGGGCTGTTCCCCACAAACGCACTTCTCCGATACCGGCGGCTCGATAGCCATACTGAATCAGCGAGAAAAGACACTGCGTGCGAAGCTTGTGCTCGCGCATCATCATCAGCATGTTGTTGGCAACGTTGATCCCTCCCCCTATCGAAGTGACAATCTTGTTCCTCGGCTCAAGGGGCGCATCTCCGTGTGTCGTATGATGGTTGACCTCGTAAATCGAAAGCTCGATGCCGGCCTCGCCGGCAAGCTGATAGTTTTGGAACATTTCACCCCGCGGCTCTCGCGACCGCCAGATCGGCTGAGCGAAAGCCCATCGGAAGAGTTGCTCATCGCTATTATTGAAAATCTCAAGATCCTTTTTATCCAGACTCGAAACGAGGTACGGCGCTACCGAGAATCTGTCGGCGTTCGGAGCATTCTTGAGTATCCCCGCGTTCCGTCCCGACCAGGCCGCCTGACCCGCCGAGTGAAACAGGATTTTAGGCGTGTAGTATGGAGAGTTCTTGCCCGCCTCGATTAGATCCTTCCAATAGTCCGGCCCGTTGTACCCGCCGCACTGATACCACGCCGCATTATTCCACGCCTCGTTGCCGAATTCTATATGGATATGGTCGAAAACTTCCGTCCACGGCTTGATCTGGCCTAATTCAGCCCGTTTTCTGCCGTATCCGACGTCCGCCGGCGCACCTAAGTACTCCATGAATTTCACAAGCTCTTCCTTATGCAGCGTCCCCGGCAGACAATACCACGGCTC
>JBDREF010000373.1:0-8333 GCA_043820045.1 Planctomycetota bacterium
GGTCTCGCCGGCGAGCCGGATTTACGCGGGCGGCTCGGACAAGGTCCGCCTTGGACTTATCGGCTGCGGCGGGCGTGGAACGCACGATATGACAAACTGCCTCAACTCCGCCCAGAACGTGGAGCTTGTGGCGATGGGTGACGTTTTCGAGGACCGCCTGACATCCTGCAGACGCAGGCTCACACAGCAATTGGGCGCGAAAGTGAAGGTCACAGACGATACCTGCTTCACGGGCTTCAATGCGTACAAGAAAGTCCTGGCCTGCGACCTGGACATGGTCATCCTGACCACGACGCCGCACTGGCGTCCCATGCAGTTCAAGGCTGCAATAGAGGCGGGCAAGCACGTGTTTATGGAAAAGCCTGTCGCAGTCGATCCGGTCGGCGTCCGTTCGGTGATGGCAACCGCGGAGCTGGCGGACAAAAAGAACCTTACCGTGGTTGCCGGCACGCAGATGCGGCGAATATCGCACCTTGTGGCGGCCATGAAGCGCCTTCACGATGGTGCAATCGGCGATATTGTAGGCGGCCAGTGTGTCAGGCTCGGCGGGGGCATGATGGACTGGGGACCGAAAGAGAGGCAGTCAGGCTGGTCGGATATGGAGTGGCAGATCCGGCGCTGGCTGTTTATGACCTGGCTCTCGGGCGACTTCATCGTCGAGATGCACGTGCACAACCTGGACCTGGTCAACTGGGCACTGGACGCACATCCGGTGCAGTGCATCGGGATGGGCGGCCGTCAGGTGCGAACGGGCCCCGAGTACGGCAACTGCTACGACCATTTCGCCGTCGAGTACGAATATCCGAACGGCGTGCGCATCGAGTACATGGGCAACCAGATCGACGGGTGCACCGACCGCAACGACCAGCGGCTGGTCGGAACGAAGGGCTCGGCCTACATGGACTTCGGCAGGGCGATCATCGAAGGACAGAGCCCATCAACACACGACTGGGATCAGGCAAGCCCGGAAGTACGACAACACGCCGATCAGATCGCGGCGATTCGCCAGGGCAAGCACATCAACGAGGGCAAACGGATCGCTGAGACCACGCTGACAGCGATTATGGGCCGAATGAGTGCTTATACCGGCCGGGCGCTCAAATGGGACTGGGCCATGAACGCTTCCAAACTGGACCTGAGCCCGCCAAAGTATGAATTCGGAGACTTGGCGATGAGGCCGGTGGCTATCCCCGGCAAGACGCCGCTCATCTGAGACGAAAACCGAAGTCGAAGATAAAACGCTTGACTGCTGCTGCCTTTGGCGATATACTTGATTCGTATAGGCAACATGGATTTATTCGCTCGTTTTGTCGCAGGAGGGCAAATATGCGCAGTCAAACCGATATTGCCGGGTCTCCGGAGTATGTAGGGTGCGATATTTCGCACCACTTACCTCTGCGATGTCTATTGCGGTTCCTTGTACCGCTTGTGCTTTGCGTCTGGCTTTTGGCCGCGCCGGCACACGCAAAATACGATGGCGGTTCCGGGACTGAGAGCGCCCCCTATCGTATTCGCACCGCCCGGCAGATGAATGATATCGGCGCAACGCCGGGAGACTGGAACAAGCATTTCATATTGGTCGGCGACATCGACCTGGGCGACCTCGGCGGCAGCGCCTTCAATATCATCGGAATAGAACGCCTGGAATCTTTCAGCGGCATTTTCGACGGCAACGATCACGAGATTTCCGGCCTCGACATCGTTTCGACGCGGCCGTTGTACACGGGACTGTTCGGGTGCGTGGGCGGCGAGGTGAAGAGGCTGGGTCTGGTCAATCCGTATGTCTTTTCACAGGGAAACAGCGTCGGTGCGCTGGTCGGATACCTGGACCAGGGCACTGTCACAAGTTGCTATGCCAGGGAAGCCGACGTCTCCGGCGACGACAATATCGGTGGACTGGTCGGACTTAATGCAGGCCGAATCTTTGGCTCCTATTCGAGCGGCAATGTATCCGGCGACACGTTTGTCGGCGGGCTGGTCGGACTGCTCACCGACGGTACTGTGACCAGGTCATCTTCAAAAGCCGACGTCACGGGCAACAGAAACGTCGGCGGTCTTGTCGGCAAGACGAGCCATGAGATAAGCGCTATTACCAACTCCTACGCCGCCGGCACCGTCATGGCAGACACATACGCAGGAGGACTGGCGGGCCAGCTCGAACGCGGCGCCGCTCACATCTGCTATTCGACGGGCAGAGTTTCGGGCAATCAATACGTCGGCGGGCTCATCGGCAATATAAGGGTGCTGGGAAGTACGGCGTTCTGCTTCTGGGACACCGAGAGGAGCAGCCAGCCGACCAGTGCAGGCGGCACGGGCAAAACTACCGCCGAGATGAAGAGCATCAGCACATATACGGCCGCGGGGTGGGACTTTTGGGATACATGGACGATCTGCGAGGGTACGAATTATCCCGTGCTCCAGTGGCAGATTCCCCCCGGCGACTTTCTCTGTCCCGATGGTGTTGACTTCATCGACTTCGCCTTCTTCGCACAGCACTGGCACCAGCAGGGCTGCAACGCCTCGAATTTCAATTGCGAAGGCACGGATGTGAACCGCTCCGGCTCGGTCAATTTCAGCGACCTTGAGATCTTTGCCGCGCGCTGGCTTGACGGAGGCTCATAAAGCAAAGACACGCCTGACGTGACGAGCGTAGATATTTTCGGTTACGTTCTGCGCAATGATCTCCTGATGCTTGTCCAGCGCATCCGAAAATCGGTTCCCCATCTCGGCTGCGACTTTGTACGCCACGTGTAAGAGCTGACGAACGTTGGGATTGTACAGCTCGCACGACTGCTCGTGCCTGAGCACCGCAGCAAAAGTCGGCCCGTCCCATTTGCCGACCTCTTCGGCGGCGGGCAGCTTTGCTTTGTCGATATCGATGACGGTTGCGTACGGCCCGCAAAGCTCGTCGAATCGGGGCAGTGCTTTCGCATAGACTTCCTTGGCGATTTCCAGCCCGTCGCCGCCGGCCATCGCCAGGCCGATCAACTCTTCGAGCCAAGTCGTTCCCGCCGTCTTGACGTGCAGGCCGGCATCGAATTTCTTCAGAGCCTCGGCGATGGGCGGGTAGATTGAGAACTTATCACTCCCGGAGTGAATGCTCAGCTTGAGATTCTCGGGCAGACCGAATTGCCTTATCGCAAAAGCAACTACCGCCAGATCTTCTTCAAACTCTCTGGCAAAACCGGCAACGTCACCGACATAATCCACGCCCTTGTTGAATCGGCCGGTGAATTTTGGTGCAATTGTCTGCGCCGGAATCCCCTCGTCGGCGATGGCAGCTAAGATAAACAACATCTCAACGGGCGTCTGCGGCTGGTCCGTTTCATCCATCGAGACTTCGGTAATGAAATTACCGGAGCCTTTGGCCGCTTCAATGTGACGATATATCTTCCCCGCCTGCTTGACGGCCAACAGAAACTTGTTCGCTATCGCTTTTATTTGTCCTTCACTAACGTTCAAAGGCCGCTCGATACCGTCGATTGCAAGCGAGCCGGCATACTTGCTGTGCTTTTTGACAAAAGTATCGACGTCGGCCTCGTCCGCGGGTTGAGCGATGAAATCCGCCACGTCGAGCGTGAAGAAGTCACTTGGCTCGACGAACTTGTCAACATTGCCCAGTCCGATATGGTCGGCATCGACGAAATAAGGACCATCCCAGCCGCAAGCTTTCACCGCATCGAGAGCCTCTTTGCGTGTGTCCGCCGGCTCCGTCCCGATTATGGTATGCTCCCTGTTCGACTTGTTCCAGACAGGTGTGATAGCAAGGCCCTGCTCGGCGGCCTTCATCAGAGCAGTTAACTGGGCCTTTCCCTGGTGGCAGAACCTGTCGCCAATTCCAAAAGAATATTTCCCTAAAATCATGAATTCATTCTCCGTCGTTCAGTCAATGCTCAATTACTTTACCATCCTTGCCCCGAACAAAAACTCTTTCGACATCAGTGAGCCGAATTATCTCGCCCGCATCCGGAGAGAGAGCGGCATCCAGGCAGTCAATCAATGCGTCTTCAACATCTTCAAGGACAACTGCGTGGCGCTGGTCGCTCTTTGCCAACTGCAGTTGCACGTTGAGCAGCTTCAAGCCCTTAACATGCCGGCAAAATAATGCGTAGGCAGGCAACTTGCCGAACATGGAGTACTCGGGATAATCTTCTGGCTTCTCGGGTATTGCCCGTGCGGCATCGGCATTTGTCCCGCCGCCTTCGAACGAAAGTCGCACGTTGCTCAGCGTAAGATTCTCTATCGCAGCCCCCGGCAGCCCGGAGATGGCGCAACCCGTCGGATTGGCCCCTGTCGCCTCGATGTTGCTTATAGTGACGTTGCGGATCGCGCCGATGCCGGGCTTTTCCATGTCCTGTTTGAAAAGGCGGGCGCGATTGCCCAGCCGTATAAAGATCGGTGCCCCGACGTTGTTCATGGTTATATTCGAGACGACCACGCGGTCCATCGTGCCGCCGTCCACGATTTCAAGCGCCACGCCCGCCAGGCGGGTATCATAAATCGAACAGCCGGTGATTACGATATTCTGGAAGCCGCCGTTCGATTCGGTGCCCATTTTCAAAGCGTTGCAGCGGCTGCTCAGCACGCAGTTGCTCACCACCACCTCGCTGCACACCCGCGCCGATGTGCTCTTGAGCACGATGGCATCGTCTCCGGAGGTGATGTTGCAGTCGGAAATCACGACCCGCCGGCAGGAATCGATATCGATCCCGTCGTTGTTGTGATTGACGAGACTCTTAACGGTGATTCCCGTGATTCGCACGTCGTCGCAGGCAAGATAGTGCTGCACCCACATCGGCGAGTTTATGATAGTGACATCCTTTACCGTGACGTCCCGGCATTGAATGAATCGAATCATGTACGGGCGCACCTTGTACGGCCCCTCGAACGAAGCTCCCTGGCCGTCTATGACGCCGGCGCCGGTTATGGCGACGCGTTCGACGTTCTCGGCGTAGATCAGGCTTTTGTCGGTATAGTTGTCCGTATAGGACCTGAAGGCCGGCACCGTGGGCGGGTAATCATCGAGGCTCGTACTGCCCCGGAGTGTGGAGCCGGCTGCGAGCCTGAGCGTCACGCCCGTTTTCATGTAAATCGTGCCCGAGAGAAAGGCGCCGGGCGGCAGATAAACCGTCCCGCCGCCGGCGCTTGAGCAGGCGTCTATCGCCTTTTGGATTGACCCGGTGCACATTGTCTTGCCGTCGCCCTTAGCGCCATAGTCGCGAACGTCGTATAGTTCCTCTGCCGCGATAGCCGAACCGGCAGCCAGAAAACACACGACCCACATCGATATCCACAAACTAATTCGCCGCATTGTTTTTCCCTCTCAAAAAGAGATTCCTCGTTCCTCTCATCGCCTATCTGATCACAAATGTTTTTTTAGCCAGTTCAGTGTCTCTTGCCACATCTCGGGCGTATATTCGTGCCCAACGCCCTTGTATAGCACGCCGCGGAAATTCTCAGGCTTGCTGTAAAGTCGGTAAAGACTTTCCTGAAACGAATTGATTATCCGGACACCGTCCGTCGGCGAGCCGCCGTCCTTGCCGCCGGTAAGTGTCAGGTGTGGCCGCGGCGCAATCAGAGCGACGACCGATTCGGTGTCGATCTTTTCCTTGAGCATGTTCGGCACGTAGTAGTAGATGCCGTGCTCCCTGAGACGGCCGCGCGCAATCAGATTCTGATACCGCGTCAGACACGCCACGCTGACAGCCGCCTTAATCCGTTCATCCAGTGCGGCCGCCCACCACGTCCGCGTCGAGCCCATGCTCATCCCCATCGCCGCAATGCGCTTGCCGTCAACCTCCGGACGCGACACCAGATAGTTTAACGCCAACAGATCGTCACGGACCATCATCCCCCACAGAGTCCGTCCCTGCCACAGGAACATTTTGAAAAGCGACGTTTCAGTCTTACGGCCTTCTTCTTTCTTGCCGGCCGGTCCCTGAAAACGACGCTCGCCAAAGGCATAGGCGTCGATGCACAAGACGACATAGCCTTCGCGCGCGAGCGTTTCGCCCGTGGCAAAATCGAGCTTGGGAAACGCCCTGGTGACGACCTCTTCCTTGCCCTGCTTGTACTTGCCGCCGTGATAGTGATGATACAGAATGGCCGGTCGCCGCCCCTTGCGCCTCGACGGTATCAGCACATAGCCATAGACCGTACGACCGACGCCGTTGTCGAATATAAATCGCTCAAGCTTGTAGCCATCCTTCGACACTTTCTCCCTGATGGTGACCTTGGGCGTAAACAGCTCAGGCAGATCGCCGAGTAGCCGCCGGAGCTTCTTGCGAAGTTCGGCCCTGCGTTTTTCCCACGACTGCACCGATTTGGGCAGAGGGGTTTGGAAAGAAGAAAACCCGCCATCCAGAACCACCGGCGGCAAATCGCCGGAAAGCCGCTTTGAAATAGACATTGCGGCGAGTTTCATAATCCTGCCTCCCGGCCGCAAATTTCATATATTCGGTCATAAGCCTCAGCCTGCTCCTGAGGGCTCTGGCAGTAAGTGACCACAATCAGTTTCATCCCCGGCCTCCACAACCGCCGGACGCTGTCGGCGATGGTATCGGGGCCGCCCACAATCCGAGCGTTGAGTGCGATGCCGGTATTTGCAAATGACTCGGCAAAAGGTTCCGGCGGATTCGGCGTCGGGTCCGTGGCCGCCGAAAACGCACCATCGACCACGCGCAGTCCCCGCATCTTCTTTATCGCCTCGGCCTTGTCGGACCAGTTGCCGCAACTGTGGAACGTGCAGCCTGCGAAAAACCCTCCTGCATATTCCACAGCCGGTGCGGCGAATTCAAGGTATTGCTCTGCCGAAATCATCGATGAATTGTCATCGCTCATCCCGAGCCCTTCGAAACAGCGGCACGAAGCATATCCGTGTCCCGGCCAGGCTAACACTTCGCCGATACGCCCGATCTGCTCGCGTGTAAACTCCACCAGCAGTTCGGCGAGACGCTGAAGTAATGCCTTGACCGCTTCGGGCTCGTCAAACATGCTTAGGAAAAAATCGCTCATCTCTACAACGTTGCCGGCAATGTTCAGAGGCGACTGGGTATCGGTCAGTGACATGGGTACCCGCCCGCCGGTTTTTTCGAGAAAAAAATCCATCATCTCCAGCGCATGAGCGCCGATGCTACTCTGCGATACAGGCGTAGTTGCATACTCGAGTGCTTCTCTGACGGACCGGAATTTCGGCCGCACAGCCGGGGCCTGTTTTTCTTTCCAGATGTAGTCTATGCCGAACGCGCCGGCAACCGGACCGATGCCGTACCACGGTATTAGAAAGTTGGGAACATCGGCCTTGAAGTCCATGCTCTTTTTCAGGCAGCCAAGCTGCAACGCCAAAGAAGCTTTCATATCCCCGCAGCCGTAGGAAAAAACTTCGGCGGCCCGCATCCGCCGGTGCACAAGCACACCCGACTCGGCCTGCCAGAAGGCCCGGCAACGCTCGATCAGCGACGCCTCGTAATCCGCATACGCCTCGAAGTCAAACGCTGCTGGCGCAACGGGCTCCACCGGCGTCGCCTGAACATCAACACTCATCTGGTCGAATATTTCTTTGCTCATTCTAAGCCGGTCTTGGAGCACTCTAATAATTGTCAACTTGTCTTATCAGCAAGGCACAGCGGGATACCGGTCAGCAAGTAGGACGGGCAATTTTTTGCCCATGCTGCAAATGCTGCCTTCGTCAGTTGGTCAGTCTATCCGCTTGCGATAATATAGACTACCGCCACAATCGCCGCCACACAGGCCCACCCGGCCAGGAATCCCAAAACCGAGACCCGCGAAGGAATCGCAATTTCCAGACTCGTATTCGGGAACAGATTTCGCCTCTCGGGCACAACCGCTCCAGCCGGCAAAGTGCAAGGCGTGTCCACCTGCTCGCCCAACGTAACCGGCGTCCGGATAAGGGCATAGAAATTCTCCAGCTTGTCTTTGGCCACGGGCCGCGTGGCGAGGCTAACCACAATCCCGCTGATTAGTCCGGCCCCGAGATACAGTATCATCTGCCACGGCAGGTGAAGCTTGCCGCCCCACAGGATGAACTCCGGCATATATGCCGCAAAATGCGCGTTGAAGTCCCAGAGCACTCGCTCACCGAACGCGATCTCGCTGGTGAACAGCATTACGGCGAAGCCGACCAGCGTCGTGGCCCACGCCCCCGCGGTGGTCATTCGCCGCCAGAAAAGTCCCAGCCAGAACGCAAGTCCCATCATCGCCGATATCTTCCAGAATATCTCCAAACCCTCCACCACGCCGCGCAGGCTGTAGGCAAATGCCACACCGCCGGCAACCACCGCCACCGAAGCAATCCGCCCGACCGTGACATAGTG
>JBDREF010000374.1:0-24400 GCA_043820045.1 Planctomycetota bacterium
CCAGCGGGTTTTCGATCCCGCCCGAAAAGTGCAGTATAACCGTCAGAAGAAAAAGGTCGGCGCATATCTGGAGGTTAATTATCCTCTTTACCGCCCTGCATGATACCTGCCGGTCGATTTTCATGAAGCGATTCAATGACAGGAATACGCTGATGTTGTATATGGAAAGCAGGGTTGCTATGACGTACAGAGCGGTATCATGCAGGTCTATGCCCAAAAAATTACTGGAAATATAAGTGCCGGCGAGAACATAGACAATGGCTATCCACCTCAGTTTGACAAGCCAATACGCCCCCTTGAGCAGTCTTATATTTTCAGGCACTGGTTCCATCGCACGCTTTCCTGGACAGAAGTTTCCTGACCTCGGCCAGCAGAACCGGCGGTTCCACGGGTTTGTCCAGAAACCCATCTACTGGCAGCCACTCAGGGTCTCCGGCAGTGGATTTGAAGCCTATGCCGGTCCTCTCGTGTACGCCTGTGAGCATCAGTATAGGTAAATCTTCGTACTGGGAATTCCTCTTCAATTCCCGGGCCATCTCAAATCCATCCGACCACGTGGACATCATAACATCCAATATGACCAAATCCGGTTTGTCAGCCTGAATTTTCTCCATACCTTCGGTTCTGTCGGGCGCGGTAATAACCGTATATTGCTCATTCTCCAAAACACTTTTGACTAACGCGGCAAAATCAGGGTCGTCGTCAACAATCAGGATTTTCGCGTTCTGCATGGTTCACCTCATGAAATTCCGTTAGCTTCCTTGAGCAATAACTCCGCCGAGCGACTAAGGCTGTTCCAATCGCAACCAGCGAACCGACACGGGTTGTCTCCTGGTCGGTCCGATGTTCTAAGAACCATTTTTCTCAGGGCGGCCGATATCGCCCGGAGAGAACCTGCTTTCTATGCCCATGGTTCGCGGCAACAAATCGCCGTTAGAACTCGTCGTAAAAGATATCTTCCGGGCGTATGCCTTTTTCTTCCAGAACTCTGGTAACGGCCTCGATCATCAGAGGTGGTCCGCAAAGGAATGCCTGTCGAGGTAACCCATGCTCCAGATATTTGTCTGCGGCAAGGTGAATAAAGCCGGTTTCCCCGTCCCATTTCTCGTCAGGCCCCAGCTCGTCCGACAAGGCATAGACAACATGGAAATTAGGGTGCTTTCGCTCAAGTTCCTTGAAACGTTCGAGGTAGAAGATGTCCGCTGTTGTACGGCACCCGAAGAATAGCCAGCACGAGCGGTCGGGCCATCGATCATAGAGGGTATAAACGATGTTCTTCATCGGCGCCATGCCGCAGCCGCCGCCTACGCAAATTATCTCGGTAGAGGGGTCCTCGTTCAGATAAAACTCGCCGTATGGGCCTGTAAAAGTCACCGGGTCCCCCACCTCCAGGTTGTGCAGATACGTCGAGCCGATACCTCCCGGGACCAATCTTACGACAAGCTCCACAGCTTTCGGCTCGTAAACGGGAGAGCTGATTGAATAAGCGCGAAAGACAGGACCGTCAGGCGATGGAGCCTGAACCTGGACATACTGGCCGGGCCGCTGAGAAATCTCTTGATCGCCATCCAGGACAAACCTGAGTTCCTTGATGTCGTGCGTGAGTACGCGAGTGCTTTCCATCGTGGCCGAGAAGAGTCTGACGTTGAGAAAGTCCTCGGGGATGCGAACATATATGTCTTCCCGTACCTTGACCTGGCAGGCCAATCTGACCGAAGAGCGAATTTCTTTGCGCGACAAATACGGCGTCTCCGTTGGAAGAAGCGGCCCCCCGCCTGAGAGCACGGTGATTTTGCAGTGCCCGCAGGAACCTTTGCCGCCGCAGGCCGACGGTATGAATATCTCATTTGCGTACAGACTCGAAAGCAATGTCTGCCCGCCCGCCACCTCGAGCGGCTTTTCGCCGGCATTGATATCAAGTTTGCAGATCCCGTAATTTATCAAAAAGCGTTCGGCGATCATCAATCCGGCCGCAAGTACTACCACCAGACCCGAGAAGGACAGTACTGAATACAAGTAAATCGACAGACCCATTGAGTACTCCTATTGGATTGACACCATCCCGGCAAAGCCCATAAACGCCATGGCAAGCACACCGGTAACGACCATTGCTATTGCCACACCCTGAAACGGCTGCGGGACGTGGCTGTACTTCATCTTCTGTCTCAAGCCGGCTAACAGGACGATCGCAACTGCCCAGCCTATTCCCGCGCCCAGGCCAAAACCCACCGACTGTAAAAAGCTGTAGTTCCGGATGATCATAAACAAAGATGCGCCGAGAATGGCGCAGTTAACGGTTATCAAAGGCAGAAATATGCCGAGCGCAAAGTACAGCTTCGGGCTGAACCGTTCCACAAACATTTCAACCAATTGCACGAAGGCCGCGATCACCGCTATAAAGACGATGAATTGCAGGTGGCCCAGATTAAAGGGCACCAGGACGCAGTAGTAAATGACGTAGTTTATAATCGTTGTCATGAGCATCACGAAAACGACGGCCGTACCCAGCCCCAGCGACGTCTTTATCTGGCCCGAACAGGCGATAAACGAACACATGCCGAGGAAGTTCGTCAGCAGGATGTTGTTCGTGAATATCGCGGCGATAAATATCACCCATGCCGATGTCTCGCTCATTATTTCTTCTCCTCAGGCTCCGGGCCTTTAATCAGGTTGAAAACCCCTATTACGATGCCGAGCGCGAAAAATGCTCCGGGTGCCAGGACCATCAACTGGTTGGGTGTGTACCAGGCCTCGCTCAACACCGGGTGTCCTAAGATTTCTCCGGTACCGAGCAGCTCTCTGAAAAAGCCGATGATCGCCAGCACGACCGCATAGCCGACGCCGTTGGCCAGTCCGTCAACCATGGACAGAATCGGCGGGTTCTGCAGGGCGAACGCCTCGGCCCGGCCCATAACGATACAGTTGGTGATGATCAGGCCGACGTAGGGGCCGAGCTGTTTCGACATGTCCCAATAGAATGCCTTGAGGAACTGGTCGAAAAGGATGACGAAGGTTGCGATGATGCCGACTTCGGCGATCATTCGTATTCGATGCGGGGTGCATTTTCGAAGTAGGGACACTATCAGATTCGAGCCCACGCAAACAAAGATCAGGGCCGCACCCATAACGAGCGAGTTTTCCAAGCGGTTCGTCACGGCCAGCGCCGAACAAATACCCAGCACTTGAATCGCCAGCGGATTGTTTGCCCAGGCCCCC
Organism: Planctomycetota bacterium; assembly: GCA_043820045.1. Lineage (GTDB taxonomy): Bacteria > Planctomycetota > Phycisphaerae > Sedimentisphaerales > Anaerobacaceae > JBDREF01. Next base: position 3,217 of record JBDREF010000374.1, read on the forward strand.
TCCTTCAGTGTCAGCATCCCCTTACCCTGACACAGACCCTTTGGCTCACAGGTTGCACAAACCATCTGTTTGTTATCTGCCATTCTCGTTACTTCTCCTCAACAATGCTCTTTGCAGCCTCGGTAAGCATCGCCTGCACTTTGTCACAGGTCAACGTCGCACCGCTTATGCCATCGACCTTGTTCGGAGCGGCTTGGCCGCCGATTTTGATGATGATGCCCGGTTTTCCGTCCTGACCCACGATCATTTTGCCGACAAACTGGTCGCGAAACCACGACTTGACAATCTCGCCGCCAAGTCCTGGGGTCTCTTCCTGTTCGTAAAACGTTATGCCTCGGATCGTTTTCATATCCGGCTCCAGAGCCAAAAAGCCCTTGATCCGGCCCCACAAGCCTGGACCGGAGAACCGCATGGCCACCGCCAGCGTCTTGCCGCCTTCACTGGCGGGAGAATAAGCGTAAGTTGTTATGTCTCCCCGCATCTTCTCCTGTACATTCTCCTCGCGTATTTTCAGCACTTCTGCCGCCGTTGCTTTTTCCGGCAGCGGTACCTTTAACGCCAAAAGAATGTTACGGGCTTCTTCGGCCTCGGCGTTGGCCTCTTTGTACGGAGCCGTAAAACTCGCCGCAGCGGTTAGCAGCAAAGCGCAGACAGAACCAAGCGCCGCGGCATAAAAAAGAGTGTAAGCGCTACCCTTCACTTCTAAGTCTCCTGATGCGAATCCCAATTACTATTTCATCGAGAATAGGCGCGACGATATTGCCAAGCAGGATGGCGAACGTCACGCCCTCTACGTAGCCGGTAAAATTGCGGATCAATACCGTTACTGAACCAATGACGATGCCGTAGAACCACTTGCCTGCATTGGTCGTCGGGCCTGTCACTGGGTCGGTAGCCATAAAGAATGTGCCGAAGAGCAGGCCTCCAGCGAACAGGTGCCATACCACCAGACTGAGCGCCTGCTGACGCGCGTAACAAAGCGCCCCGGCCAGCACGACAAATGAGCCGATGGTGCTCACAACCGTGCGCCAATTGGCCACACGTGTAAGCAGCAGGAATATGCCGCCGGCTATGATTGCTATAGCCGAGGTCTCGCCGGAACTTCCCGAGACGCTTCCCAGCAGCAGATGTGCGATCGAGGCCATTTCCCCGCTCTTGGCCCCGGCAAGTGGTGTTGCCACGGCGACTGCGTCAACACTCGATACGGAAGGAATCCACTGGAAGGGCAAACAGCCAAAAACACCTTGACTGGGTTCCAGATAGCTTTCCGCCATTTTAGCAGGATAGGCGAGGGCCAAAAAGCACCGCCCCACGAGGGCTGGATTGAACAGATTGCGGCCCGTTCCACCAAAGAGCTCCTTGCCTATAAACACACCAAACGCAACCCCCAAAGCAACCAGCCAGAGCGGCAAGGCGGGCGGCAGAATTAACGGCCAGAGTATTCCCGTGACGAAGAAGCCCTCGTTGATACCTTCTTTGCGCACCATCGCGAAAAGGGCTTCCACTGTCAGGCCCGCCGCATACGAGACAATGACCATCGCCAGAAAGCGCCACCCGAAAAAGTAGAAAGCCGCCAATATGCACGGAACGAGGGATATTATAACCATCGACATTAAACGCTTTAAGTCAAGCGGATCCCGAACATGAGGGGCGTCTATCGTCCTTGTCGCAGGCGCGAAGAAGAAATGCTCCAACGCCCCGAAGACGGGATTGAAAACCCGCAGTTTGCCGCCTTCTTCAAAAGTCGGCCGGACCGCATCAATGATCTTCAACAACCATTTCACTCGGTATTCTCCTCTGATTGTTTGCGTGCTTCTTCCTGTTGCTTGCGTATCTCTTCCTGACGCAACTGCTCTTTACGTATTTCTTCCTTTTCCTTGGCGATAAGGTCCTTGGCGTCGATAAGCTGTTTTCGCAGGTCGATCTTCGACGGACAAACGTACGAGCACAGCCCGCACTCCACACACAAATCCACGCGGGCCTGCTCTGCCTCCTCCATCAAATCCGCATACAAGTACTTGTGGATTAGATAAGGCATAATACCCGCAGGGCAAACCTCGTCACAAAAATTACAGGATACACATGGCCGCAGCTCCCCTCGCACGGCCGTGGTGAATCGCTCTCTGAAACTTTTTCTCAAAGAACTGAGGAAGCAACTGTCATAAGAACTCCGGTCCCAGCCCGGCCTGGCGAATCCGAGGAATTCTCTCTCCTCGTGCTCGGGAAGGACCGTAATTCCCCGGCATTCCACATCAATGCCCAGTGTTTCTTCCTTCATAACGCGACCCGTCAATATGCCGCCGTTAAGCACTCGCGCGGCCGGCTCGAACACATATTTCTCCCTGATCTTGCTTATGGGATATCCCGGCATGACCTTCAGGTGGGTTGGCGAATATACGCCTGTCCCGCCGATGGAAATTATCCTGACCGTACAGGGTTTCGTCAGCGTCAGGGCGCGGTCGAGCGCGAGAATTCCTTCGGTCCGGACTGCCCAGATGGGGCCGTTGCTGCGCTTGAGGCCCAACCGCCGGGCGAGAATCGAGAAGTTGTCATACGGATACGTCAAAGGTATCTCGAGCATCTTTACCGATGCGTACCCGCGTATCTGATTTCGAATCAGGTTCGCAAACTCAGAGTTAATATCCGGCATCGCCAGATAAATAGGCTGGTACTCCAGCAGCGACTGCAACTGCTCCAGGCCTCTCGTGAAGTTCAGAAGCCGCTTGTGAAGCAGTACCTCTCCCCTCGTAACAAACGGTTCCAGGCTTAACGTCGAGACAATGACTCCTTGTGGCATGCCCAGCGGGTCGGGCAGCTCTCCCGTATAAGCATCGTAGAAAAATTGCCAGGCACCGAGCGACAGAAGCTTATAACGCTTGATGCCTCCCACACCCATCTGCTGCTCTATGTGCGACATTTTCTTTTCGACAATGCCGGTGTGTTCCTCACGCAAAGCGACATCTTCAATGACTATGTGGTTCTCGACTTTCCCCAAACGGACGGTCCCGGCTCGCGGTGCCAGCAGAGGGACTGCGTGGTTATTTGGATCATTTGCAAGAATGTCGCCCCCGTTGACCCGCTGGCCGTCTTTAACACATATGTCACTGAATTCGAAACGCTCACTTCGTAAGGGCAGGTAAAGGGCCTTTGGCTCAGGCATCACGCTTACTGTGCTGTCTGGTCTTCCCTTGAGTAGTATGTTATAGCCGCCTCTGAATTTCACTTTGTCTTATTTCCTCACAAGCCGTTTAGAGTTACCCACTGGTCTGCCGGCATAATTCAGAAAAGTGAGCATGTGAGCCCACAACCTCCGATGGCACGGCCGGCGATATATCGTGATCTCGTTCTTTAGTTTCATCGAAGTACCATCGCATGCTCTTCTGAAACCAGCACCCTGCGAACCGTTCATTCACTGCGAATCGCATTGATACGAAAAACATGGAGTATATAATACTCCCGTTGAGTTCTCACCAAAATTCTTACGCCGATCGTCCAAATCGACATTTTATCAGGACAATTGTGCACTCAAATTCGCACTTGTTCTACAAATGCTCTCTAAAAAAGCCAGATTGCCTTTATATTACCGAATGACCCATCATGTTTCAACGTCGTTTCAAGTTCCCAACTCTGTTCACAGGCCCTAATCGCCCCCGTTTCTCAGTTGTGAGATTTCCTGAGCAGCAACAATTCTGCTAAATTCGTCGCACAAACAATGTTGCTCCGACAAGCATTCATGCTGTCTGTCTGTGTTGTGGTTGCACAACAATCACGGTTCCCTGGAAACGCTGAAACGAGCATCCAGCTTGAAGAGCCGTTTCACAGGCAAATTAAGGACATCCGAAGGCTCAAGAGAGAGAGAGGTTCGGATTTGCTCGAGTATCTCCTCTATTCTCTCGTTGTCGGAGGCGATCAGGGTAAACCAGATGTTAAAAACATCACAACGAAGGTAGTTGTGGGTTACTTCGGGAAAGCTACCGATTACTTCAGCGGCTCGGTCTACGAGTTCAGGCCTAACCCTCACAGCGGCCAAAGTGCTGCTAAAACCGAGTTTATTCGAATTCAGGCTGGCCCCTACGCGGCGAATCAACCCCTCGTCGAGCATCCTTTGGGTCCTGTCCCAGAATTCCTGCTTTGGAATTTGCAATCTGTCGGCTATTGTCTCATAAGGCCTCTCGCACAGAGGGAAATCATCTTGAAGTTCCTGCAGTATTCGGCTGTCGATATCGTCCATAAGGCCCCTTACGCCACAATAACACCCGTGTTGCCCCAACGGCCTGCCAGGGCGAACCGGTGTTTTCACTTGACCTGAGCGTGCCAGACAACTATATATCGTTCAGCAATATAGTGTAGAGCCGCTAAGAAGTAAAGGCAGGGCTCTTCAAAAGCAGCTTGTTCTGAGGCTGTTATGTACCTACAAAGGACCGCCTTTCTCGTTTTTGAGAATGTTGTAAATTCTCAATTTTTTTTCAGAGTAAGCTTCTAAATTGGGACAAGAATGTCAAAGGGAAAAGTTTATCTCGTAGGAGCAGGACCGGGCGATGTCGAGCTGATTACGGTAAAGGGCTATGAGCTTATCCGTCAGGCCGACGTAATTCTTCATGATCACCTCATTCCGGTCGAGCTGCTGCAATTGGCGCGGGCCGACGCCGAGGTAATATCGGTTGGCAAATTCGCCAGCAAGCATACGATGTCGCAGGACGGGATAAACGCGCTGCTAATAGAAAAGGCCGGCGGCCACAAAATGGTTCTTCGGCTCAAAGGCGGCGACCCGTTTCTCTTTGGCCGGGGCGGCGAGGAAGTCGAAGCCTGTGTCGAAGCGGGAGTGGATTTTGAAGTCGTGCCGGGCATCACCAGCGCGTTGGCTGTCCCGTCGTATGCCGGAATCCCGCCGACGCATCGCGACTTTACACCCAACATCGCCATAGTGACGGGACATCGCCGGGACGAAAAGGAGATCGAAATCCCCAAAGCCGGCACTATTGTGTTTCTGATGGGCGTGAGCAACATCAAGAAGATTACCGGCGCTTTGCTCAAGGCCGGGTGGTCCCCGCAGACAAAAATCGCCGCTGTTGAAAGAGGCACCCTTTACAACCAACGAGTTATTACCGGTGTGCTCGAGAGCTTCGTTCAGACTGTTGAAGAGGCGCGCCTGGGCACGCCTGCAATTTTCATAGTCGGCAAGGTTGTAGAGCTGCACGAGAAACTGAACTGGTTCGGCAGAAAACCGAGAGTTCTCGTTCTCGGCACACATCCCGAAAAATACAGGCACCTCGGCACAATCGTTCATCGGCCGATAGTCAAATGCGTGGGGCTGGAAGATTTTTCACAACTTGACGAGGCGATAAAACGGCTTGAAACATTCGAATGGATAATATTTACAAGCGCCAACGGCGCAAGGTTCTTCTTCGAACGGCTGCAACTGAGCGGCTGCGATTCGAGAGCACTCGCACGCGCCAAAGTCGCCGCCATCGGCAAAACCACTGCACGGCATCTGACGGACTTCGGCATTGTGGCCGACTTGGTGCCGGATCGAGAATCCAGCGCCGGCCTTCTCGAAAAATTCAGCGCGCTTGAGATGAAGAACAAAACAGTGCTACTGCCTCAGGCGGTGGATGCTTCTCGCGAATTGCCCGAGGGACTGGCCGCTCTCGGCGCAGCGGTCGAAGAAGTTCCCGCGTACGTGACCGTTGAGATAGAGCCGGACGACGTCGATTTCGAGTACATCGACGAGATTCTTTTTACGAGCGGTTCCACGGTGCGAGCATTTGTGAAGAAGTTTGGCCAAGTGCCGCCGCATATCAAAGCATATTGTCTTGGCCCTCCGACGCAAAAACAGGCGCGGGAACACGGGATCGAAGCGGAGATCCTGCCGCAGCAAGACAGTCCGCAAGCAAAGGGAGACAAATGACCACGTTTCAGAAAAGCAAGAAGCTGTTTCAGGATGCAATGAAGGTAATACCCGGCGGGGTCAACAGCCCCGTTCGCGCATTCAAGGCTGTCGGCCCTAACCCGATATTCATCGACAAGGCCAAAGGCGCATACCTGTACGATGCCGACGGCAATAAATATATTGACTATTGTCTTTCCTGGGGCCCTATGATTCTCGGCCACGCGCAGCCCAAGGTTCTCGATCAAGTCAGGAAAGTCATGGCAAAGGGAACGAGCTTCGGCATACCCACCGAGCTTGAAACGCACCTTGCCAAAATGATTGTCCAGGCAATCGACTCGGTCGAAAAGGTCCGCCTGGTCAGCTCCGGCACCGAAGCTGTCATGACCGCGATTCGCCTCGCTCGGGGCTTCACGGGGCGGGACAAGATCGTAAAGTTCATCGGCTGTTACCACGGCCACGTGGATCACATGCTGGTGCAGGCCGGCTCCGGAGCCACAACGCTCGGCTCGCCGAGCAGCCCGGGCGTTCCCAAAGACTTCACAAAGCACACTATTCTTTTGCCCTATAACAATACTGATATGCTCGAAAAAGCATTCAAAAAGCATCGCCGCCAAATCGCCGCGGTCATAGTCGAGCCAATAGCGGGCAACATGGGAGTGGTGCCGCCGCAAAAAGACTTTTTGAAAACAATCAGAAAGTTATGTACCAGTAACGGCAGCATATTGATATTCGATGAAGTAATCACCGGTTTCAGAATCAAATACGGATGCGTCCAGGACATCTTCGGCGTCAAAGCTGATTTGACTTGCCTGGGCAAGATAATCGGCGGCGGATTTCCAATTGGCGCCTGCGGAGGCAAGGCAAAGGTGATGGATAACCTGGCGCCGACCGGCCGGATATACCAGGCCGGCACGCTTTCCGGAAATCCTGTCTGCGTTGCCGCCGGTATAGCGACGTTGAACCTGCTCAAATCGAAAAAAATATATGGCGGTCTGGAGCGTGCAGCCGGGAAGCTCTGCGACGGTATCCGGGAAACATTGGCTGAACGCGGCATTGCGCACACTATTAACCGTGTTGGATCGATGTTCACGGTATTTTTCAATCCGGGGCCTGTGACCGACTATGCTACCGCCGTCAAGTCCGATACAGCAGCGTATGCCGAATTTCACAAGGCGATGCTGAGGGAAGGCATTTACCTGCCGCCTTCTCAATTCGAGGCATGGTTTGTTTCTGTTGAGCACAAACAGAAGGATATTGAAAGAACACTCGCTGCCGTTCGAAAAACCGGATTGTGATAGTCGCGACCCGGAAAAGGGCTTCGAGCAGCCTGAAAGGTGTGTGGATATTCTATGGTGTTGCCGGCGCCAGCTTGGCGGGCGCTGCCTTATGTCCGGATATCGGGTCGGAAAGCGATTCGGACAAACTGAGGAAACGATGATCCGGGTGGGTCCACGCAGCGGATGCCACGGTTGTCGCCCCGAGCAACTCTTTGATTTGTCTTGTGGCTTCTACCCAGATCGCAAAAATGCGGCAATTCTCGGTCGTTCCGCCGCATTCACAATGCTTCAGGAAGCAATCATCGAACAACTGGCTGCCTTCGACGACCTCAAACAGCTCGAGCAGGCTGATGTCTTCGGGCGGTCTGGCAAAAACATATCCTCTTTTTCTGCCTCTGACCGCCTTGACGATGCCGGCCCTGACGAGCTGCTGGAATATCTTGGCAAGATAGTCGGACGGAATTCCCTCTGCTTTGGCGACAGTGGCGGTTGTGGCCGGCAACTGTGTGTTATGCCTGACCATGTACATCAAAGCATGTAAAGCATAAGCTGTAGATTTTGTAGCTTTCATCTTCTTGTCTCCAAAATCTTCGCCCGAGCCTGACTAATCAGGAAGATGCCGGTTCGTTCCTGATGATTTCATTCACAGTGCCTAACTTTCCATCCTCGTATTTCTGACAACTTCGGTCAGCGTAGGTCGGTCTTTACGTCTCATATCCAATTTCGTGTGCAATTGGTGTGCCTGACCATGGTCTTCCGGCCTCGACAGGGTGATATCCCCTGTTGATGGCTTGATAATAGTGTTTTGAAAGGCAATATTTGAGAAAAAAACTGCCCGTAATGAACAATATAGGACCAATCACTCCCAATCGCGAGGCGCAAGACGCCTTAAATTCCCAGAAGCGAGAAAATGGGATGTTTGTAGCCTTATTGTTCTGAAGGATTCGAACAGGATGGGACGGATGGACTCCGAACCCCTGTCTTACGGCAGAAGTCGACCTGAACTTTGGCTTTTTCGCACCCGGGAATCGGTCCCGAATTCTTCAATCAGGAGTTATTTCTTCGTCCATAACGGCCTGGCCCACAGCTATGTCTTTCGCCGTACGTCTGTGTTTCTGATAGTCGATCTCAAGCTCGTCAATCTTGCGGTACAGACTCGACAGTCCGACATTCAATGCCCTGGCGGCCTCAATCTTGTTCCAATCGTGCTTGTCCAGGACGCGGCGAATATGCTCCCTCTCGTATGTTCTGATGGCCTCGCGAAGGCTTTCGTCCTCTTTGCTCAACGCCATCGCGTTGGAACCCAGCAAGCCGATATCGGATATCTTTATCACGTCGTCTTCGGCGAATATCACGGCTCGCTCAATCACGTTCTGCAGCTCTCTAATGTTGCCCTTCCAGTCGTAGTTCATGAGCAGACGCATGACCGCGTCACTGACCCCGATGCACTGCTTGCCCATCTCAGAGTTGTACTTCTTTATGAAATGTTCCACCAGCAGTGGAATATCTTCTCTTCTTTCACGAAGCGGGGGAAGATGAATGCCCACGACGTTCAACCTGTAGTACAGGTCCTCTCTGAAAAGCCCGGCTTTGATCTCTTCCGGCAGGTCTTTGTTGGTGGCGGCTATCAGCCGCAGATCGATTTCAACAGGGGTCGTCGAGCCTATGGGTGTAATCTGTCTGTGTTCCACCGCCCGGAGGAGTTTTACCTGACAGCTCGTAGGCATATGGCCGATCTCATCCAGAAACAGAGTCCCGCCGCACGCGCTTTCGAACAGCCCTTTCTTATCCCGAATGGCCGAGGTGAAGCTGCCTTTCTTATGCCCGAACAGCTCGCTTTCGAGCAGGCTCTCGGGTATCGCGCTGCAGTTGATTGCGAGGAAGCGCCGGCCGTTCTGAGAACCCAAAGTGTGTATGGCCCGGGCGACTAATTCCTTTCCGGTGCCACTCTTGCCGGTTATCAGCACATTGCTCTTGGTGGGAGCCACCTTCCTGATCATCTCGAATACCTGCTGCATCGGCGACGACTGGCCCACGATCTGTCCGATATCGAACCGGCTGCTCAGCTCCTGTTTAAGCTGGTCATTTTCCTCCCGCAGTTCCAGATACCGAATGTTCTGGCGGATTTTCGTCAGGATTTCGTCCATTACGACCGGCTTCATCACATAATCGCTGGCTCCGAGCTTTATTGCCTCGACGGCCATCTCGACCGTGCCGTAAGCCGTTATCATTATCACGCGTGTCTCCGGCCTTATTCGCATTATCTCGCGCAGTACCTTTATACCGTCCACTCCGGGCATTCGGATATCCAGTATTGCCACGGCATAGGGTCGTTTCATAATGGCGTCTATGGCATCTCGCCCATTGTCGACTGCTTTAACCGACATGCCTTCTTCACAGAGCACCTTCGCAAAGGTATCCCTGAAAGTTGCTTCATCATCCGCCAACAATATTTCTCTATTCATTGTCGTTACCTCTCTTTGCAGCAATTACCGGCGGTAACTGCTTCTTTCAACCTCAAAACTTTAACGAATTACGATTAACTTTCACATCTTTCATACGGCTTTGGCCTTCGGCGGCACGCTGCTTTCCGAACTATCTGCGCTAATCAGATCTTTCTTGGGCCTGAGGGGAATTCGAATTATCACTGTGGTGCCCTTGCCGGGCTCGGACTCCAGCTCGATTGTGCCGTCAACCTCTGTGATGAGATTGTAGCTGATGAAAAGTCCAAGGCCGGTTCCCTTGCCGATTTCCTTTGTGGTAAAGAATGACTCAAAAGCGCGCCGGCAGACTTCGGGGCTCATACCAATGCCCGTATCACTGATTCGAATCTCGATCCCGCCGTCCTTGAATTCCCTCGTTATTTTCAGAATGTGTTCCTGCTCTTCCTGCTTTGCGTTGATCGCATCCAGAGCGTTGATGAAGATGTTCAGGAACACCTGCTCGAAATGCTGCGGGTTCAGCCATACCATCGGCAAATCAGGACTGGCAATGTTCCGGATCGCGACCGACTGTGCGCGCTTGTCAAAGTTGATGAGCGACAAAGTGTTGTCAATCAGCGAGTCGATGTCCGTCCATCTGTACTCGCTTGTCGCCGGCCGAGACAAGCTCAACATTCGCTTAAGGATATTTGAAATCCGGTTAACGTGGTATTGAATGACCAGCAAATGTTCCTTTTGTTCGTTGGCTGTAATCTTTCTGGCGAGATATTGCGCCACCGAAGAGATACTTGCCAGTGGATTGCCTATCTCGTGAGCTATGCCCGTTGCCATCTGGCCTATGGCGACCATTTTTTCTCTCTGGGCCATTTCCACCCGCGACATCTTCAACATTTCGTTGATTTCCGTCACCTCTTCGGTTCGCTCCAGCAGGCTTTTGGCCAGCTTCCTGTGCTCGGTAAGGTCCTGCCCGACGATCACGTATCCCAGTTTCTGTCCGTCTATACCTGCCACATGACAGCCCCTGGCCTCTATGTATCGCTGTTCGGGACCGTCGGTGTTGAATTCAATCCTGCCAATCCCGCTTGCGTCACTATTGGCCAAAACACTCTTCATGTGCCCCGCCAGTGCGGGCATAAAGCTGTCGATTGAAGATTCGTTTGCACTGGTGCGGCCGCTTCTCTTCCACAGCTCGGCGGCAGGATTGCAGATCGCCACATTACCATCTGGGGTAACGAAAATCAGCCCTTCGGCCATTGCACTGATGACTGCCTCGAGCACGTCCTTATTTCGTGCCGCCTCCAGCTCTTTTGCGGTCATTCGGGCTATGACGACTCTCGTCAAGTACTGCGCCAGCACCACGGTGGCGACGAACGCCGCAAAAGCGCCAAACACATATACGGGGTTCTTCCACAACCCGCCGACGGTGGCCAGGCGCAGCGGGTAGTACCGCAGCCAGGTCCCCCCGTATAGCTCGCGGATGGCCAGCAGGCCGTACAAGATGATGGCTGTCAGACCGACGGCAAACGACATGTTTCTTGGGAGGATTATCGTCGCCGTGATTATGGGAAAGATGTAGAACAGGAAACAAGGATTGGTCACTCCGCCTGAGAAGTACAGCACCGCGGTCAGCAACACCAAATCGGCTTCTACCTGGATCATTCCCAGCGTGGTTTCTTTCCGGCCGGCACTGCCGACGTTTTTGGTGGCTGCCCAGAAATAGTATATGTTCGTCAGGAGGAGCAGCCCGGCACAGATGTAGATTGGCACGGCCGTTTCAAGCACACGAAAGACGTGCGTTCCCCCCAGGCCGGCCGCCAACAGGCTCACGACGGCAATCCACCGGAGCCTTATCAGCCAGAATATGTGTTCGACGAGGGCTTCCCGGGTACACTGAACCGGGCTGTCGAACTCATTAAGCATGGCTCTCAGAGGCATAATCTGCTCCGTATCTTACTCGGCGCATTCTCTTGCTCTGAGTTCAAAATTTCGAAGCATGTTTCCTGCATTTGCATTCTTTCCAGCGTGGCCCTACTGAAGCCTGTGATTTCCTTACTTGACGAAGTCGGCAGGGAAAAACGCCCCAAATGCCATACCGCGAGCATCCAACCACGGTATGAATCGAAATACTCCCGGCCACGGCCAAATCAAGTGTTGCCTTCTTTGCTGCCGAGCGCAGCCATACCCATACCAATTGTCCATTGTGGTTACGAATACAAGGTAAACGCTGCAACCATCTGTGCAATCTGTACCCTGCTCCTCACAGTCAATATCGAACACAGTCTCAGATTATCGAAGAGTCGGTACCACCAAACGAATATCAGCCATAAGTCTGGAGTCGCCGAAACAGGTTCCGGACTTTACCCCATTTGCCAATTCTCAATTTCGGCGCTCACCGCCTACAGTCATCCCGGTTCCCAGAACCCAACCAAACCTATAGTTTAACTTCACTTGGACAGCAATGCAATGAAAAATTCCCACTTTTGAGAGAATTTTCAGCAAATTCGGCGCACTGAATGGCTGTTTTTGGCACTGAAATTCCAGAATCTGCCGCTACCGAGAGATTTCGCGGGCTTGGCCCGGCAAATAATAGAAACCGAAGGGGATTAGTCAGGCATTTGGAAAATCTCGCCGCTGCGTTCCAGTTCAGCCTGTTTTTCCTCGTCCAGACCTATCTCGCTGTCTGTCAGGTAGCAAGCCGGGTCGGGAGCCCAGGGATCGCCGAAATGCAGATCCGCGCGAACTCTGAGACTGCCGCCGCAGCCGTCAAAAAATTTACACAGCCTGCACCTTCCCTTGATGTACTTGGGACGGTCCTTCAGACCCCGCAGAACCGGATCGCTCGTATCCATCCAGATTTGGCTGAAAGGCTTCTGCCGTATATCGCCGAGGTCGTAATGCCACCAGAACTGGTCCGGATGCACCTTCCCGTGGAAATCAATGCAGCCGATTCCGACCCCGCTGCTGTACAATCCCCCGCCGTTCCAAGTCATCAGCTTCCAGACCTCCTCTGCGCGTTTGGGGTCCTCCTCCTTCAGTTTCAGGTACAAATATACGCCGTCAACGTGGTTGTCCACCGTCAGTATATCGGTAGTCTTGCCGGCTTGTTTATACTGTCTGGTCTTGGCCAATATTGTATCAACGGCGATTCTGCTCTGAGCGTGCGTAAGGTCCTCGCTTGCCATGGTCCCCCCTCTGCCGCTTGGGACAAAGTGGTAAAAGCAGGCCCTCTCGATATGTTTTTGCTCGAAGAAGTCGAACAAACGCTCCAAATCCTGAACATTTCGCTTTGTCAGGGTCAATCTAAGGCCGATTCGTACACCGGCGTCCTGGCAATTCCTGATGCCTTCCACGGCCCTGTCAAAGGCACCCGAAACCCCCCTGAACTTGTCGTTAATCGGTCCGATACCGTCAAGGCTGATGCCGACATACGAAACTCCGCGCTGCTTAATCTGCTTTGCCATGTCGGGTTTTATGAGAGTTCCGTTCGTTGAGATAACCGCGCGCAATCCCAGCCCGACCGCGTATTCAATCAGCTCGAACAGATCCGGCCGGGTCAACGGCTCGCCGCCGGAAAACAAGACCGAGGGAACACCGAACCCGACAAGATCGTCCAATACTGCTTTTGCCTCTTCAGTGGACAGTTCATCGTCGGCCCTGCTGGTGCCGCTGTCGTTGTAACAATGCACGCACTTGAGGTTGCATGACCGGGTGATATTCCAGACGACGATAGGCCGTCTTTCCGAGGCATTCTTGGGCACGACCTCGCCTTGGCGTTCACCCGAACCCTTCATGCCGTAGCGAAGCCAATCGCCCGGTGTGACCTGATCACAATACAACTTGCTTATGTTTATCATAGCTCGTCCTGCAAAATCCAAAATCCCGACAAAATTCAGCGAACGGCTTCGGGCGGCACGTACGCACAAAAAGGTTCTTCCGCCATGTAGTTACCCGTGGCGCCGTAGGCTCTGCCGCGACATCCGCCGCACACGTTCCTGTAGCCGCAGACGCCGCACTTGCCTTCGAGTTCATTGGTGTCGCGCATTCGCGCGAGGTTTTCGCTGTTGTGCCATATATCCGACAGCCTGTCCTCGAGTACGTTGCCGCATTTTACGGGCAGATACCCGCAGGGAAACACATCCCCCTGATGCCCTACGAACAATACTCCGAGACCCGCAAGGCAGCCTTTTGACGCTCCCCCATGCTCGCCTCTGCCGGGAACAGTGTCGGCGCCTTTGGCCTCCTGCATGCGGGACTTGTGCAGGCCCTCCTGCCTGATGACGCGCTCGTAGTGGGGGCCGCAGGTTACCTTCATTTGCAACTCGCCCCGCCCGTCCAGTTTGCAGGTCTCGATCATCTTCTGTTCGTACTGTTCGGGCGAGAGCATGTCAGTCTCGGCCAGGGATTGCCCGCAACCGACCGGTACTAACATGAATATATGCACGGCCACCGCGCCGAGCGATTTGGCAAGCTCGTAAACCTCTTCCAACTGCCCGGCATTATATTTGGTCAGAGTAATGTTTATCTGGAACGGCACCTTCTTATCCCGAAGATGCCCTATGCCTTCCACAGCTCTGTCGAAGGAGCCTTCGAGCTGCCGCAGCCTGTCGTGAACTTCCGCGGTCGCCCCGTCCAGACTCACCGAGACCCTTGCCACTCCGCTGCTGCGTATCTTATCGGCGATGGCCGAGTCTATCAGCGTTCCATTCGTTGCGAGCGCAGGAGTGATTCCCGACGAGCGGGCCTGGCCGATAAGCTCGAACAAATCTTCACGGCAGAGCGGCTCGCCACCGGAGAACACCAGCACCGGCATCATCGGTTGCCCTGTTCCCAGTTGGGCCAACTGCCCGATGAGGTCTTTTGCCTGGGCGGTTGACATGTCTCTATGGGCTTGTTCGTCGGATTCTATCCGGCGGCAGTGAGCGCACGTGAGGTTGCACCGTATCGTGCTCTCCCAGAACAGCAGCCTCAGAATCCGCATTGAACCTGATGGGCCTTTCACTTTTGCGCGTCCTCCCTATTGCCCGATTCGGACATTATCTCCTCGGCCTGCCTGACAATGCTGTCCACAAGTCTTGCCGCCTCGGTCGCCCCATTCTCCTTAGCTACGACGTTGACGTTCTTGATTACGCAGTGAAGCAGCTTGTTGACGACGCGGTTGACCATCGCTTCCATGACTTTTCTGCACGAGGCTTCCTCCCTTGCTCCGACAAAGAACCGTTCCATCTCATTCCTGCTTATCTGTGCGAACTGCTCCTTCATCCGGCCGATCAGGGGTCCTATGTCCTTGGCCCCGAACCATTCCGTGAACTCCGCTGCATTTTCAAGGACGATCTCCATACCCCTGGTCATGTCCCGCTCGCGGGCCTTGCGATTCCGCTCGACCACCGCCGCAAGGTCGTCCACGCTGTAAAGGTAGATCCCATCCAGCTCGTTCACCGCCGGTTCGAAGTTTCGCGGCACGGCAATATCGATTATCAGCAGTGTCTCTGCCTTGCGGCGGGCCGCTATTGCCTTGAATGAGTCCTTTTTGAACAGGTAATCCTGCACCGAGGCGGAGGCTATAGCCATGTTCGCGCCGGTCAGAAGCTCGTCGAGCTGCTCCCATTTTGCGGCCTTGATGCCGTACTGTTCGGCCACTTTCAAACCGCGGTCGTAAGAGCGATTGACGACTGTTATGTCTCTGCCTCCGACCTGAAGCAGATGCTGGACGATTAACTGGCCCATGTCGCCGGCGCCGATGACTACTACCTTTGCCGATGAGATATCTTCGAAGAGCTGCCTGGCCAATTCGACCGCAACGCCTGCAACGCTCACCCGACCGCTGGAGATTGAAGTAGTCGTATATACTTTCTTGCTGGTGGCGAAGGCGGAGTGAAACAGCCTGTTCAGGACCTTACCCGTGGTCTTTGCCGCACAGGCAAACTTATAGCTCTCCTTGACCTGGCCGATTATCTGGGCCTCGCCCACCACAAGGCTGTCAAGGCTCGACGAGACCGTCAGCAGGTGCCGGACCGCATCCTCATTTTCGTAGGCGTACGAGAATTGGAGGAACTTGTCCAACTCGACGTTGTGGAACTGGGCGAGGAACTCGGCAAGCCGGCTCGTATCGGCGCCCTGACATTGTTTGCCGGCGCAATACAGCTCGACGCGGTTGCACGTCGAGATGAGCACGTATTCGGCGCGGGGGAACCTCTTTTTCAGTTCGCAAAGCGCCCTGCTCGTCTCGGCCGCGTCAAAGGCCAGCTTCTCGCGGATCTCCACCGGAGCTGTCTTGTGGTTGAGTCCTAATACTACGATCTTCATGTCTTGCTCTTATCTTGCCTGTTCGATAGTCTCAACGTCGCTGCCGGCAAAGTTGTGGCCTGTCCCGCAGAAAATGGAGGTCCCCACCACCGCAAACAGAATCAGGGCAAACGCGACAATCGTCACGTGGGCAATCGTCTTTTCTTTTAATTTCACAGTTCTCCACAGCACCATGATCGTCGCCAAAAGCAGCCAGACGACTGCGATGAGAACGATTTTTGCGTCTGTGAGCCAGTCGAGAGCGGTCATATTCAGTGAGGCCGAAGTAGCCGCCAACCCGATCCCGCTCACCAGTCCGAAAGTCATTAATATGAAGCACGCCTTAAGGCCGAAGATGTTCATGCGTTCGAGCTTTTGAATGTTGGGTACCTTGCCGAGGATTTGAGCCAGGTCCTTTTGCTTGAGTTTCCGCCTGGCAAACAGATATAGCAGCGCGCTGGCGGTCGCAAGCATTGCCGCTGCACCGGCGAGGACCATCGCAACAGCATGGGCAATCGCCCAGGGAGTGGAAGCTGCCTTATGTGCCTGAGAAGGCGGCTCTGCCACTATCGCCGCCATCAAGATAAGGACCAGCATCACCCACACCATTACCGAGCCAAACCACACCCGCTGGATCGCGATGCTGAGGAAAAGGTATGTCAGGCCAAACACGATAGTAAGCACAATCATGGACTCAAATGACCCCGTGAGCGGCACCGCCTTTATCGCAACGGCCCTGAATATGAGAACCACCGCCTCAAGCGTTACAGCCAGCGAAACAAGCGGCAAAAGCAATCGTCTGCACTTTTCTTTACCCGCCAGCAGTTGAAAGACGCCGACCACCGCTGCTGCGAAATATAGTGCAACAACGCAGACAAATACTATCATCTCAGGCAAAGGCAGCTTTAACATACCTGTTCTTCTTCCCGACTATCAGTCGCCAGTCCTAAATTATGTAGGTTGGCGGGACCTTCTTGAGTTCCCTTTCGGTGGCCAGTATGTGGTAGTCCGTTACCCCGCACGCCTGACTCATACGCTCAACCGTCCGTCCGACCTCTTGCATATCCGCTCCGTGGACCATCGTATATATATTGTACGGCCAATTCTCCGCCGTGTTCCGCTCATAGGCGTGGCTGACCTCCTTAAATCCCGCCAGAATCGAGCCAACCTGCTCAACACGCTCGGCCACAACCTGCCAGGCGACCATCGCCCCTCCGGGGAACCCCACCTTGGAGTGATGAAGTATTGACCCTATCCGTCGTAACTTGCCGTCTTGCTTCCATGCTTGCAGAACGGCCATGAACTGCTCTGTCTTGACGCCCGCCCGTTCGGCCATGTCCTTAAAAGGCGTTTGCGTTCTTGGGAATCCCTCCTGGAGGACGGCCAATACTCTCTTCTCAATATCAGATAACTGATATTTCGTCATCTGTTCGTGTCGCTACGTCGAATACAGTGGATTAAAAGGGTCGCATAGAATTACTATCGTCTGCTATGAGCAGGAAAAACCCCATACTATACGGCCATTCTAATGACTTTCGGCCATAATTGCAAGAAAACTTCGCAAATAGCGGGGAAATAGCCTTCCGGCGCAAAAATCACCCTTTTCGGGAAGTTGCCGGGGATGATTCATGGTCGGATAGTGAAGGTCCACACGCACCGTTCGTATCGGGAGCAAGAACAATTGAATTGAACAATACGTTGACGGAGCAACTCCTCATCTCGGTTCGCCAAAGGGCTTGCCGTCTGCCGTGGCGTTCTGCCGGCGACTCCGCCGTAAGGCGTTCCCTACGGGACTTGTCCAGCGGGAACGCTATTTATTGCCTAATCCAACCTCGCGACTATCTGATAATATTCGTCAATTCTCGGAGGATATCATTGGCCACCCTGATGGTTCTGGCATTTGCCTGGAAGCCGTTCTGGGCCTGAATCATATTGACGAACTCGGTTGCCATGTCAGCGTTGGATTTTTCCAGCGAACCGCCGTGGATGGAACCTGCACCGCCGGTAAGGGCCTGCGTGGCCACGGGATCGCCCGAGTTGGCCGAGGAGTTATAGTAGTTGCCGCCTACGCTCTCCAGAGCCGCCGGGTTCTGGAACAACGCCACCTGTATTGAAGCGATGTTCTTCTTGATACCGTTGGAAAAGGCACCGATGATTATGCCTTCATTGTTGACCGACACGGTCGAGAGTCTGCCCGCTTCGTAACCGTCTTGTCCCCTTGCGACGGCGGTGGAGTTACCGGCAAACTGTGTCAAGCCGTCCAGTTGGCTGGCCGTACCCAGGTTTATTGTGATGGTCTGAGGATTCGTTGTGTCATGTGCGAATGTAACCACGAATTCCGACGTATCGCCTATTGTGGAATTCAAGCCGGAGTATGAGCCGTCGCTGGCGTCGAATTCGATGCCCCTGATTCGTCGATTGCCTGACGTTATGCCGGTGATATTGCCGGTGATCGAGGATAGCACCAGGTCCCATGTATTGTTGGTATCCGTCCTTACGAACGCGCCGGCAAGAACGTGCCTGCCTCCCTGGGAGTCAAAAACGGTAATATTGACGTTCTTCACCTCTTCTCCGCCTACGGTGGATAACTCAAAATACGCCGGCATCGTCAGGGTGGCACTGCCGTTGTCCGCCCAGGTAAGTGCTATGTCTGAGAGACTGTAGCCGCTGCTGGCGTCAGTTATCCTTATTTTCCCGTTGACCAGAGAAGCAACCTGCTCGGTAGAGGTAAGAACATTGTCGTTCAGATGGTCAATAACATCCTGGAGAGTAGTGGCTCCGGTAACAGTCAGGCCCGCCGCATCGACCAGGGCATTGCCGCTCGGATCAAAGCCGGAGGCTGTTATCGTTGTAGCCGCTCCGAATGTCCCGCTGAACTGGTCGAGCTGGTCAAGTTCGGTAGTTGCTATGGCCGTGGTGCCGTTGCTGGTGGTGTAGGTTACGTTGGAGGTCAGAATGTTTGTCTGGGTTGTGGAAAATGTCGCGTCGGCGCTGAGGTTACCAGCCACGGCCACTGTTGAAGTAGCTTGTGCGGGCATAGCGACATCGTATGGGACCCTGACATTGCTGTTACCGGCGACCTGGAAGCCATCGCTCTCGCCCACTGAGCCGATACGCTGCACCAGGTAGCCGTTTGTCGGATCAATCAGGTTAGAATCGGCGTCCACGGCGAATGCACCGGCTCTGGTGTAGAGGTCCTGCGAGCCGTCGCTGACCACGAAATAGCCTTCTCCTTCTAAGGCCAGGTCCAGAGGATTGCCTGTGTTCACGATATTGCCCTGTGTCATATTGGGTGATATTCCGGCTACACCTGTTCCGCCGCCCATCTGCTGAGGGTTGGTGCCGCCGAGGGTGCCGGTAGGCTACGAGGCCTTCTTCACGGTTTCGCTCAGTAACTCTGCGAAGGTTATTCGTGCGGACTTAAAAGCGGTTGTGTTAACGTTTGCGAGGTTATTGCCCGCAATGTCTAACATTTTCTGATGGGCCTGCAGCCCACTAACTCCGGCTGATAATGCAAAACTCACCTTGTTTCTCCTTAACTTTCAAATCCTAATAAGTTCCCATTACAAAAACGAGTCACCTGTCTATTTTGGATGGCCGGTCGGACGCCATTCGAATGTACTATCGATTGCCGTGGCAATGTTTCCAACTGGCCTCTATCATCTTTTCAAGGAGCTTTCGCTGCCGCTTAGTCATAAGCAATTAGCGTGCCATACAGAAGAGTCCTCCAGACTCCCAATCGCATAAGTTTTTTGAAATAAAGCGTTTAGAAGATATGAAAAATGTGCAAAGCCCCAAGAAGCGGCTCTTGACTGCCTGTTTGCCCGGCTCCGGGAGGGACAAAACTTCCCTCCTGTCGGAAAACTTTGCCGTCAAATGCAGGCTGAATCAGAGGACAGAGCCGTCGCGCCCTGAGAGTCTTTCATACAAAACACACCCAACGAAAGCGAATTTCAAATCCTGCGATGGCGTAGTTTGCCTATTGCACAGGAGATTGACGCGGCGTTTCGGGCTTGGCAGTGACGTTTACTGGAGCTTTGCTACAAAGGAGCAGAATGTTGATCGCCTGTGTCTTGGAGTAGATATGGAGCGCGGCCCCAAATGAACTGACAACTCGTACCGGTTGTGACCGCAACCTGTCAAAGTTTTGCGGTAGCCATATTGCTACAGCGTTCTGCGTCTGCGCAGCCAACTGACGATGCCAGCGCCGATGCCGCTCAACAGGATTGCACCCGGAGCGGGGACACAGACAAGCACATCCTGAGCGAGTTTGCCCGTTGCGTCGTACAGATTCAGGACGGCCACAGGATAAGCCATGTTGTTGTCCAGCATGGCGGCCGCGGCGGTGCCGAACTCGTTGATTAGCATAGTCCGGAAGATATTGCCCGCGCCAGGGTCTGCGGCCTCCCCCTCCAACCACCAGATTGTGCCTTGGAGGGCGCCCGCCGAAGCGCTGCGACCGGCACCGGGGGTGTAGTCGTAGTTCTCCAACGTGCCGAGTTGAAACTCGTGATACAGCCATGCCGTGCCGAGAGAAATCGGGTCACCTTCAGGGCCGACGCCGCCATTGATGGCCTTGTCGTTGAGTACGGCGTCATAAACAGGGCCGAGATGGACGATCTCAGTCCCCTCCAGACAAAATGACTGAAAGTCATTGTCTCCTCTGGCTTTGAGGTCATAGAGGTTCAGAACCCAACTCAACTCCGCGGATGGCGCTATTGTCAGCTCCCCGCCGTTACCGCTGAAGTAACCGTCTTTTCGTGTCACAGTGACCGTTGGAGTTGAGAACGCCGGGGCAACTGCCATCGCCATTAAAATGCTTACAAAGATGAATTTTTTCATAACACTCCTCCTACACTTTCCACAAGGCAAAAAGGCCGCAAAAAACGCCTGCCTTTCGCCAGCAAGGCTATCCGTGCCGGACCTTATACCTGAAAGCGTACAGAATCTCCTAAGCTTTACTTATACCGGACAAGGTCGGTTATGTCAAGAAGAAAATGGGAATTCTGGGTAATTTTGTGTGAAAATGGGCATCCCCGGACTTTTCCTATTCTACCTTTGAGTAACAAGGTCCTCGGCATTTCCGTCCGAGAAGGTTCGCAACCCATGTTTGGGCGCTCATTTTTGATATGTTGCACCGGATTAAAGGAAAGGGGCTGTGGGTCGAAGCCCACAGCCCTAATCAGTTCTTGTGACAAATCACTCTATGGACAATTCGCGAGCCACTGGGCCGTGAATGCAGCCAAATCGTCGATGTCAATGGTCCCGTCGCCGTTAATATCCTGGCATAGCGG
>JBDREF010000375.1:0-4670 GCA_043820045.1 Planctomycetota bacterium
GGCTTTTCGGGTACAATTATTCTAACAATTCAGGGATGAGGGGGCTTAGCCAAAGCGGCTAAAAGGGCGAGACTGCCAATCCAAACGATCCCATTGCGAGGAGGGTATTCAGTTGGAAAAAAGAACAGCAAAAAGCTCTTATGGCGTTTTCGTAAATCTGATAACTCTGCTGGTTGTCGTCTGTGTATTGAGTCTGTTCGCAGGCGTAGCCTATACGAAAGCCGGGCAGCCGGAAGATTCGTCTTCGGCCGTTTCGCAGGCCGGCGAATGGCAAGTAATACGGATGCGTGTAACCGGCTATTGCCCCTGCTCTAAATGCTGCGGCCAGTACGCAGACGGGATAACAGCCTCCGGCCACAAGATACAGTCCGGCGACGTCTTTGTAGCGGCCGACAAACGGTTCAGCTTCGGTACGGAAATGATTATCGACGGTTACGGCGACTCAGAGCCCGTAAAAGTCCTCGACAGAGGCGGAGCTATAAAAGGTAACAAACTCGACGCATTCTTCCACACCCACGCCGAAGCCCTCGAATGGGGTGTCAGGCTCATCGACGTTAAAATACGCATCGATTAGCAACGCGGCAATTTTCCCAGCATTATTCAGCGGCGGCAAGCTGCGTCGCTCGATTCCTCCATCCCATGTCCGGTCACACTCACGGTGGTGTGCAAAAATCAATTGAAGCTCAGCACAATTCGCCTTAAGATGTGGAATGCCCGACAGCGGCTGCGGCCGTGCTGCTGATTCGAATGGTACGGCCCCCGTGAGTTGAAACCGGCATGATTGTGATTCAGTGAGGATATGGCATCATGAAGCACCGAAGGAACCAATTCCGTACATTCATAGTATTTGCCCTGACCATTTTGACGACCTGCTCCCTCGCAGCGGCTCAGCAGTTGGCTCCGAAAAAACAGGCTGAGCAGATTCTCGAAACATGCGGCGTGAAAGGCGGTCTGATCGTTCACATCGGCTGCGGCGATGGCCGGCTAACCGGGGCTCTGCGCGCCAACGATAGCTGCCTTGTTCACGGCTTGGACAGCAGCCGGAGCAATGTCGCACGATCGCGGGATTATGTCAAATCGCTTGGGATTTACGGGGCCGTGTCAGTGGATGAACTTCAGGGCAACCGCCTGCCGTACGTCGATAACCTTGTCAACCTCGTGATATCCGAGGAACTCGGGGCTGTCCCGATGAGCGAAGTGGTGCGGGTCTTGTGCCCGAATGGAGTCGCGTACATCCGACATAGCGGCAAGTGGACCAAGACCATCAAGCCTCGGCCTAAAGAGATCGACGACTGGACGCACTATCTGCACGATGCGTCGAACAACGCCGTCTCGCACGATACGGTTGTTGCTCCGCCGCGCCGGATGCAGTGGGTCGGCAGCCCGAGGTACGCACGCCACCACGACCGCATGTCCAGTGTCAGCGCGGCCGTATCGGCAGGGGGGCGCGTCTTTTATATCTTCGACGAGGCCCCTGACGTATCAATTCTCATCCCTCCAAAGTGGTCGGTGATTGCACGGGACGCCTTTAACGGCACGATTCTGTGGAAACGCCCGATAGCCGAGTGGTACACGCACCTCTGGCCGCTCAAAAGCGGGCCGGCCCAGTTGCCTCGTCGCCTTGTCGCCGACGGTGACCGCGTGTACGTGACACTCGGCCTCGACGCGCCTCTGAGCGTGCTGGATGCGGCGACAGGCGAGACTGTCCGAACCTTCGATGGCACCAAAGCGACCGAGGAGATCATATTCTCCGACGGCGTCCTGTTTCTGCTCGTTAATGATGCCGCCGATAAACCCGATTACGACGGCAGGGGGCGCTTCGCCAAAGGATCCAACGGCAAATTCTGGGACGAGTCCCCCAGAAAAATCGCAGCGGTCCGCGCAGACAGCGGAGAGGTCTTGTGGACCCACAGATCGCGCGTGCTGCCGGCCACTTTGGCTGCCGACCGCAAACGTGTTGTCTTCCACGATGGCGAGAGCATAGTCTGCCTCGACCGCAACAACGGCGAGAACGTCTGGCGGTCCGAGCCGGTTGCCCGCGCCGAGGAGATACGCTCGTTCTACCTGCCGATTCTGGTTTTGTACGAAGACGTGGTACTTTTCTCGGGTGGAGAGACCGCGGGACTCCAGACCGGCTCCTGGTACACCAGCGGCAAAGACACAATGACGGCGCTGTCGGCAAAGACAGGAAAAGGCATCTGGAGTGCGTATCATCCCCCATCGGGGTACAGGTCTCCGGAAGATATGCTTGTCGCCAACGGTCTTGTCTGGACGGGCGAGACAACCAGCGGAAGGGCGGTAGGGGCGTTTACCGGCCGAGACCCGCAAACGGGAGAAGTCAAAGTAGAGTTCGAGCCGAACGTCGATCCATATTGGTTCCACCATCGCTGCTATCGCGGCAAGGCGACGGACAACTATCTGCTGATGTCACGCGCCGGGACCGAATTCATTGACGTCCGCAACAAGGAGTGGATTCCGAACCACTGGACGCGGGGTGCATGTCTGTACGGCGTAATGCCCGCAAACGGTCTTATCTACAATCCGCCGCACCCGTGCGCTTGCTACTTAGAGAGCAAGCTCTACGGCTTCACCGCTCTGGCGCCGGCATCGGTCGGCCCGCGTGTCCCCACGGATGCCGAGAGCGGAGAGCGGCTCGAAAAAGGTCCTGCATACGCCAGGAAATTCGGCTCGAAGGCGAGCAGAGATGATTGGCCTACCTACCGCCACGATTCCGAGCGCAGCGGTCTGGCGAGCACCACAGTTGCGGCCAAGCTCAATAGCGAGTGGAAAGCCGACATTGGAGGAAGGCTGACAAGCCCCGTGATTGCCGGAGGCAAAGTGTTCGTGGCCTCTATTGACACGCACACGGTCCATGTGCTTGACGCGATTTCTGGTAAGAGGCTCTGGCAATACACGGCGGGCGGGCGCGTCGATTCACCCCCGACCATCCATCAGGGACGGGTGTTCTTCGGCTCGGCGGACGGGCACGTGTACTGTCTCGATGCCTCGGACGGCGCTCTCGCATGGCGATTCCGGGCAGCGCCGATGGACCAGCGACTGACGGCGTTCGAGCAGTTGGAATCCGTCTGGCCTGTTCACGGCAACGTGCTGATACAAGGTGACTCACTCTACTGCGTCGCCGGCCGGTCATTGTTCCTCGACGGCGGCATGTGCATGTGGAGGCTCGACCCTGAGACCGGCCGAGTGCTCTCGCAGACACTGCTCGACGACCGCGACCCGGCCACGGGTAAAGACCTCCATGCGTACGTAAGCTGGCTGAACATGCCTCCTGCACTGCCGGACATATTGTCAAGCGACGGCCGACTGATTTACATGCGCTCGCAGGCTTTTAACATGGACGGCGCCCGCGTCGAGCTGGAGAAATTCCCCGCCGGGCAGGACGCCGATCAGGGCGCTCCGCCCGCCACGCAGCGTGCCGACCGCGCGCACCTTTTCAGCCCGACCGGCTTTCTCGACGACACGAATTGGCATCGCACTTACTGGATGTACGGCAGCAGATTTGTGAGCGGCTGGTGCGGCTATTTTCTGGCGGGTAAAGCCGCTCCCGCCGGCAAGATTCTTACGTTCGACGATTCGAGAGTGTACGGATTCGGCCGTAAGCCCCAGTACTACCGTTGGACTACACCTATCGAGCATCAGTTATTCGCCGCGGACAAGGGTTCGGCTGCCCCTACCGAACCCAACCCCGAAAGGTCGCTGATAACCATCGAAAAATCACCGAGCATAAATCCCGCAGGCAAGCCATTGACCGTCGAGGCATGGGTAAGAGCCGAAAAGCCCGGAGGCGTGGTTCTCGCCCGGGGCGGAGGCGCCCAGGGCTATGTGCTCTACCTGCAGGGCGGGCAGCCGCGATTTACCATCCGTGCCGCGGGTGAGGCGACTACGGTCGCCGCAAAGGTAAGGGTCGTCGGAAAGTGGGTCCATCTCGCGGGTGTGCTGACCAGCGACAAGCAACTGCAAATATATGTGGACGGTAGCCTCACGGCCTCAACCGCCGCTTCCGGCTTGATAACGGCCGACCCGCAGGAGGCGATGGAGATTGGGGCCGACGAAGGATCGACCGTCGGCGACTACACGGGCTCGTTCGGCTTCAAGGGACTCATCGACGAGATCAGAGTGTACGGCCGGGCGCTGAGCGAAGCCGAGATAAAGAGTCACGCTTCTTCGCAAAGCCGACCAGCCGCAAGCGAACGTGGCCTGGTTCTGTACTACTCGTTCGATGATGGCAATGCCGCCGATGCTTCCGGCAATAAGAACGACGGCAAGGCTGAAGGGGTTTCAGCCGTGACGGGCAAATTTGCCCAGGCGATGAAGTTCACAGGCAGCGCCGGGTCCGTGCCGGGCTTTGATGTCAAACACGAGTGGACAAAGGACGTGCCGCTGTTTGTTCGTGCGATGGTCCTTACGGACCGAACGTTTTTTGTCGCCGGGCCTCCCGACTTGGTTGACGAAGAGCAGGCTTTCAAACGAATAGACGACCCGCAGGTAGCTCGCAGCCTCGCCGATCAGGAGGCAGCTTTCGAAGGCAAAAAGGGCGCCTTGTTGCTGGCGGTTTCGACGTCCGACGGAAGGGATTTGGCGCAGTATGACATAGACTACTCGCCGGTCTTCGACGGCATGGCCGCTGCCGCCGGGCGTTTGTACATGGC
>JBDREF010000376.1:0-8164 GCA_043820045.1 Planctomycetota bacterium
GACCGCGCATAACGCCGCTACGACATGTCAGGCGGTGTTTACGAACGTCACCATCACCGGGACGGTCAGCCCGCAGTGGGCGCATCAGGATATCGGCATTACCAGCAATTCCGCCGAGCCGCTTTATGTCGCGGTTTCCAACAGCACCGGTCAGGCTGCGGCTGTGGTACATGACGACGCAAATGCAGCAACAATCAACGCCTGGACGCAGTGGATTATACCGCTGCAGGCTTTTGCCGATCAGGGCATAAACCTGGCGAACGTCGATAGTATCGCCATCGGCCTGGGCACAAAGGGCAACACGGCAGCCGGCGGTTCGGGACAGATGTACTTCGACGACATCCGCCTGTACAGACCGAGAACTGCTCCTTAGATGTAACTGTCGCTGATTTGAAAGTGACATTGGTACTTCGGGGCCTGTGCCAACGAGTTTGGTGCAGGCCCCTTCTGTTTTACTGTCGGGATCGGTGTTATGCGGCCGACGGCTGTTGGGCTGGGCAGTATAAGCGAGGATTGTAAGCGCAAAAGAAAACCCCAGGATAGAGTCCGGGGGTTTTTCGTAACCGCCAAAATGTTCATCTGTTAGTGCTCACGCCTCGTCGCCGTCATACCCGTTGTTCCGCGGATGGGCGTGGTCATATACTTCTTTAAGCCTTGCCGTGGTCAGGTGCGTGTAAATCTGTGTTGTCGAGAGCGACTGATGTCCAAGCAGCTCCTGTACGCTTCTGAGATCGGCGCCGTTATTCAGCATGTGCGTTGCAAAGCTGTGGCGCAAGGTGTGCGGGCTGATCGCCGGATCCAGCCCGGCCATTTTAAGATACTTGTCCATCTTCCGGCGGACGCTGCGAGTACTGAGCCTCTTTCCGTGCTTGTTCACGAACAGAACCTTGGCGTCAAAGTTGCCGTTGCTCTGGGCACGTTTATTTCGGTATTCCATATAGTGCTGAATGACCTGCAGGGCTGACGAGCCGATGGGGGCGATTCTCTCCTTTTTGCCCTTGCCTCTGACATGCACGACCTCGCCCAGGAAGTCTATGTCGTCCATGTTCAATGCCACGAGTTCGCTGACCCTTATTCCGGTGCTGTAGAGCGTCTCGAGAATCGCCTTGTCTCTGGAGCCGAGCCACGTGTTGGTCGGAGGAGTGCTGAGCAGTCTTTTGACCTCTTCATACTCGAGAAAACGCGGCAGCTTCTTGTCCTGTTTTGGCGTCCTGATTGAGACGACCGGACTCGAGGCGACATGGTTCCTTTTGACAAGGAACTTGAAGAAGCTGCGCAACGTGGCGAGTTTACGTGCGACAGTGGCCTTGGAATATTGCTTCTCATTTAAGAAAGCCAGATAAGCGCGGATGGCATCGGGTTGTACCGAAAGAAGCAACTGGTCGATCTTGACGAGCGACTGAGTTGCCACGGCCGTAGCGGTCCCGCCTTCATCGTGGTCATGTGCGATATGGTCGGTATCGGGCGAGTCGTCGTCCGATGTGTTCTGAAGAAACCCGCCGAATTGTGACAGATCGGCGCCGTAACACTTGGCTGTGTGTTCGGAGAATCGCCTTTCAAACGTCAGGTAATCTAAAAACTTCTGAATGATTCTGCTGTCTTCCATAATCTGCCTATCTATTCATTAATATTGTCGGAGGTTTTCCTACGCGTTATAGAGCTACAATTGCATTCGTCCTTAATTTTCGTTGATGCCCGTCAGACTAATTCATGGGAATCTGGGCATCTGAATGTTCGTTCAAGAGTTCGTCCGCCTGACTGATAAGTGATTGTGTCAGTTTGAAACTCAGTACCGCCGCATCAAACCAATCGAAGTCTGTGCGCTTGTCATTGGCTTGTTCGATAAGAGCGTCGAGAAGCTCATCTTCTCTGCCGTTCTCGTAGCGAAAAATGTATTTCTCCGCTCCCTTGCTCAGAACAAGTTGTCGTTTAAGTTTCTTCATTGCAATCAGGCAAA
This sequence comes from Planctomycetota bacterium, assembly GCA_043820045.1. GTDB lineage: Bacteria > Planctomycetota > Phycisphaerae > Sedimentisphaerales > Anaerobacaceae > JBDREF01. The sequence continues at coordinate 1,958 of JBDREF010000376.1, forward strand.
AAGAGCATGCATATATTGCATTGCCACGTACTTCACCACAAAGTGCTATGTTTTTTATCGGCCTAAAAGCTGCTTACTAAAGCACAAACATTTATTTTTTTTTCGGCACACGTGATAAAATCAACGCTCTGTCAAAGGCCACAACGCTTTTATCGGCCAATAAGACTCCCGGCTTTACAAATTGAGTGTGAATATGGGCAGAACGATGATAAATTTGGAGAAAATTGTCACGCTGTCCAGGTTCGGAGGTTCTCGTCCGGCTCAGGACAAGGTCTTAAAAAAAACTCTTTCGCCCCTTTCCTCTGAGGCAATGGCGCCTTCGTCTTGAAGGTCGGTGACGTGTCTCAATGCTTCATTGCGGCTGATGCCCAGGCCGGCTGATATGTCGTCGAGCGAGCAGGGTCGGCGTTTTAGCATTGATAAGAGGGCTTGCTTTTGCCGGTCCGCCGTAAAATGATGTTCAGGCATGCCTTTCGATTTGTTTTCCTCGGGCCCGGGGGTGTGCGCCCGTGAAAAATCTGCCACCACTTTGCACTTCGGACCGAGTTGCAGGGCTATGTCTTGCAGCTTCTCGGCATCCAGTCGCACGACGTTTGCCTCGGCCGTGGGTCGGACGGCTGTATTGAGCTGGATCTTATCGGGGTTGATGCGTTCTATCGCATCTTTGATCTTCGCAATGTGCTCGTCGCCGGTATTCACCGCTTCGGCAAGGAAAACCTCGAGCCATATCTGACCGGCGAATTCCTCTCTGAACCTGCACAACCCCGAAATGACGTTTTCAATACTAATACTGCTATGCGGGCGATTTATTTTCCGGAAAGTCTCTTCGTCGCCCGCATCCAGGGACGGCATCACGACGTCGGCCTTTGCACAATCCGCACGTACATCCTGTCTGTCCAGAAGTGTGCCGTTGGTGAGTATGGCGATTTTAATACTGGTTATCCCCCTTATGCCGTCTATCAGCTCGCCAAGTCGCAGGTTCAATGTGGGCTCGCCTGAGCCTGCGATGGTGATGAAGTCGGCTTGTGTACCTTCTGCCAGCGCTTCCCTCAGTTCGGCGAGAATCGGCTCGACGGGTCCGTAGTCTTTCCGCTCGACGGTTTTTTTCAGACTCTTACCGAGCTGGCAATAGACGCAATCCAGTGTGCAGTCTTTGAGCGGCACGATATCGACGCCGTAGCTGCGTCCCAGCCTCCGCGAGGGTACCGGCCCATACAAGTATTTCTTCTTCTCAGCCACTTTGTCAGTCCCGTACCAGGTCAAATATCTTCCTGCAAATTACGATCAAGTGTTCGAGCCAGTCGATGGGCATAATACAGGCTGCGTCTGATTTTGCCTTTTCCGGTTCCGTGTGGACCTCGAGGAACAGGCCGTTCGCGCCGGCTGCGATTGCCGCCCTGGCAAGTATGGGAGCCATCTCTCGCCGGCCTGCGCTTGCGTTGCCGAGCCCGCCGGGCTGCTGTGTGCTGTGCGTGGCGTCAAAGATGACCGGACAACCTAACTTCTTCATGGTCTCTATGGCAGTCATGTCGTTGACCAGACTGTTGTAACCGAAAAACGTGCCCCGTTCGGTGAGCATTATCTTGTCGTTCTTGCAGGCGCGAATTTTCTCGACGACATTGTCCATCTCGCCCGGAGAGAGAAACTGGCCCTTCTTAACATTAACGGGCTTGCCTGTCTGCGCGCAGGCACGAAGCAAATCCGTCTGCCTGCACAGAAAAGCGGGAATCTGCAGGCAATCGACAACCCGGCCGACCGCTACTGCCTGGGCCGGCTCGTGTACATCGGTCATCACGGGCAGGCCGGTGGCCCCGCGGACTGCGGCGAGTATCTCCAGCCCGTTTTCCAGCCCCGGGCCGCGAAAGCTCTGCATGCTTGAGCGATTTGCCTTGTCGAAACTGGCTTTGAAGATTATCCCTACCCCGGTCGCTCGGCTGATACTCAGAAGCCTTTTAGCGATATCGAGGCAACCGGTTTGACTTTCAATAACGCAAGGCCCGGCCATTACGAATAAAGGGGCGTCCAGGCCAATTTCTATCTCACCGATTTTGAAGCTCATTCCGTTTTTTCCTTGGGTCCGAAAGCCGGGAGCAATGTTTTTGTGATGCTCACTCAGCCTATCGCCCTGATAATTCTCGTTCTCATCCCCGCCGGTTTTGCACCTTCCGGCACAACACAATTCACCGCGTGCGGTATCACGTTGATTTGCACCGGCAGAGCCGGGCCGGGATCGCCGTCAATTTCGGTTCTTATTCGATCAACGTCGGAAGTTACAGTGATGCTCTTGCCCTGACGATAGACGACGTCGCGTCGGTTGGCGTGGCGTTTCAAGGCGGTCATAAGCGAGTGCTTGGCCAGGTGAAGCTGGGATGCACACCTGTAAACGCATACATCCAGCAACCCATCGCCAAAATCGGCGTTGTGCAGTATCTGCAAGCCCACGGCGTACCGTGAAATGTTTCCGACGAAAATGAGGCCCCGGCCGTCGAATATCTGCTCCCCGTCAACCTCGACCCTCATAGGGTCAAATTTATAGTTCCAGAACGTTCGCCATATCGGCCAAAAGTAATCGAAGTGATCGATATGGCCCTTGCGCTGCTCGCTCATGCACTTGACGACCGCGCCGTCAAATCCGAAGCCGGCAATGGAAGTAAAACATTTGCCGTTGGCACGTCCCAGGTCCAGGGGGCGAACGTACTCGGCTTCGAATGTTCGTATTATTGTTTTGAGCGTCGCGTCGAAACCCAATTCGTTTGCGAGTAGGTTCTCCGTTCCCTGGGGTACTATCAGCAGGGGTTTGTTGCTGCCTTCCAGCCCGTGAGCGACTTCTCGGACCGTGCCGTCTCCGCCGACGGCGACGACCAGCGCGCAGTCGTACTCGATTGCCGCATCGGTCGCCAGTTCACGGGCATGGTCAAGAGAAGCGGTTAGGCTGATCCTGACGTCGAATCCCTTCTTGATAAGGTACCTTCCAAACCGGTGCCCCGTCATCTTGGTGCTGGTGGCGCCGGCTTTCGGATTTACGATATAAGCAATGTAACCATCTTCAGGTTTCATGGTTCGTATTTCGCTGGTTGTGATTCTGTCCGGTGAAAGAAGTTCTATACTTCACGCCGGCGGAGTCCTTCCTTTAACAACTGCGCATAGCTCTTCGGGATGTGCGGTAAATGTGCCAATCCCAGGCGCTGCTGCACCTCGGCGATTTTTTCATCATCCGGTCCTTCTATCTCAATGAAATCGCCCAACGACGGCAACTCGTCCAGGGCAACTTCACATCCGCAGAATTTCCAGAGCCGTCGCTTTTTTTCAACAGCGAACACCTTCTCGTACCCCAGCCCCGCGAGCAGCTTCTCTGCAGAATCCGCATCCGCGATTTCAGTCTCAATCTCAGGCCTCTTCTTAAAGTCGCTCTTTTCTTTAGCGCCTTTGTAAGTCAGATAGAATTTCTCTGTGTCGCCGATTGCCTGCCGCCGCAGGCGAAGACACTTATCGCTTCCGGCCAAAGTTCCGGCGGCGTTATCAAAATGATAATCTCTCTGCACCTGCTCGGCGAGAAACTCAGCGCCGAGTGCCGCCAGTTTCTGCTCTACTTCCGGCAGCGAGTCAACCTTCAGTTTTGCCTCAATTTCGGTAAACATTTTATGGGCAAGCCATCATTCACAGAGAAAGGGTCAGGTGATTATGCTTACTATTCTTGGCTTAACGACAATGACTTTCTTTGCCGATTTATCACCCATGGCAGCCTTGACTTTTACACTGGCTAATGCTTCAGCCTTTATCTGCTCCTCTGCCGCGTCGGCGGCCACGACTATTTTGTCCTTTATCTTGCCGTTGACCTGGATTGCTAATTCAATTTCCTTCTCTTTGATCAACTCTTTGTCGTATTGCGGCCAGGGCTCATAGGCGAGGCTGTCGGTATGGCCCAGCTTTTCCCAGAGTTCCTCGGCGATATGAGGTGCGAAGGGAGCGAGAATGAGAACCAGTTTCTCAATAGCTGCTTTGGGCCGGACATCCTGTTTGCCCAGATGATTGACGAAGATCATCATCGCACTTATCGCGGTGTTGAAACCGAAACTCTCGATATCGCCGCCGACTTTCTTGATCGTCTGATTCAACAGTCTAAGCGTCTGCTCATCCGCCTCGGCCTGCGTAACCCCCTTGTCAAGCTCGTCCGTATCTTCGTCAACAACGGCCCGCCAGAGCTTCTGCAGGAACCGGTGTACACCCTCGACCCCATGCATGCTCCAGGGCTTGCTCGCCTCCAGTGGTCCCATGAACATCTCGTACAGCCGCATCGAATCGGCCCCGTAGTTAGTGATGACCTTGTCCGGGTTGACCACGTTGCCACGGGACTTGCTCATCTTCTGGCCGTCCTCGCCTAAAATCATTCCCTGATTGATGAGCTTCTTGAACGGCTCTTTGGTGTGGACATAGCCCAGGTCATAGAGAAGCTTGTGCCAGAAACGCGAATACAGCAGGTGCAGTACGGCGTGCTCGGCGCCGCCGATATACAAATCCACGGGCATCCAGTACTTTTCCTTTTCCGGGTCCCAGCCCCGCTTATCATTTTCGGGGTCGAGATACCGCAGATAATACCAGCAACTGCCGGCCCACTGAGGCATCGTGTTCGTCTCGCGTCTGGCTTTCGAGCCGTCCTCCAACGTTACGTTCACCCAATCATAAGCGTTGGCCAGCGGCGGCTCGCCGGTCCCGGTAGGCTTGTAGTCTTTGACCACCGGCAGCCTCAGAGGCAAGTCCTCTTCGGAAAGTGCGATGGCACGGCCGTCTTCGGTATGCAGGAGCGGGAACGGCTCGCCCCAATAGCGCTGCCTGCTGAAGAGCCAGTCTCGCAGTTTGTAGTTTATGGATTTTCTACCCAGGCCCCTCTCTTCGAGCCAGTTCGCAATCTGCTCTTTGAACTCGGGCGTGGTCAGGCCGCTAAACTGTCCGCTGTTAATCGCCCTGCCGTCACCGATGAAGCACAGCTCGCCTTTTCTAACCGCTTCTGCCTGTGTGCTGTCCGACGGCTCAACGACGGGTATGATCGGCAGATTGAATTTCGTTGCGAATTCGAAGTCGCGGTCGTCGTGAGCAGGTACGGCCATGATCGCGCCGGTCCCATAGCTGATTAGAACATAGTCGCTTATCCAGATTGGAATCCTTTCGCCGTTGACAGGATTTATCGCGTAAGCGCCTACGGGTTCTCCTGTTTTCTCTTTGGCCAGGTCAGTTCGGTCAAGGTCGCTTTTCCTCGCGGCCTCCTGGCGGTACTTTTGGATAGCATCTCTTCTTTCCTCGCTCGCAATCTTATCCACGAGCGGATGCTCAGGGGCCATCACCATATAGGTCGCGCCGAAGAGCGTATCGGGACGGGTGGTGAAAACGCGAATGTTCTCATCGAAACCATCTACTTTGAAATCGACGTCGGCCCCGATGCTCTTGCCTACCCAGTCCGTCTGCAGTTTCTTGATCGAATCCGGCCAATCGACCTCGTTCAAATCATCCAGCAGTCGTTCGGCGTACTTTGTTATCCGCAGCATCCACTGGCGCATCGGCTTTCTGATGACCGGATGTTCGCCCCGCTCGCTCACGCCTCCGACCACTTCCTCGTTGGCTAAGACCGTTCCCAGCTCCGGGCACCAGTTGACGGCGACCTCGGCCTCGTAGGCCAGGCGGCTTTCGTCAATGTACTTTTGCCTTTCAGCCTCGCTCAGGCCATCCGGAATCGGCAACTGCTCGATTGGCTTTGCCTTCTGTTCGGCTTCGTCGAAATAGCTGTTGAAGAGTTTAAGGAATATCCACTGGGTCCATTTGTAGTAGCCGGGGTCGGTGGTGGCGACTTCACGGTCCCAGTCGTAGCTGAAGCCCAACGATTTGGTCTGCCGGCGCATGTTGTCTATGTTGTTCTGAGTTGTCTCTTTGGGGTCGGTGCCGGTCTTGATAGCGTGCTGCTCCGCGGGCAGCCCGAATGCGTCCCAGCCAAAAGGGTGCAGGACATTGAAGCCTTTCATTCGTTTGTAGCGGGCCACTATGTCGCTGGCTGTATAGCCTTCCGGATGGCCGACATGCAGACCCTGGCCGCTCGGGTAGGGAAACATATCCAGCACGTAGTACTTCGGCCTGGAATCGTCGCAGTCTCGGGCCTTGAATGTCCGCGATTGCTCCCAGAAGCGCTGCCACTTCTTCTCGATTTCCCCGAATCTATAA